>JALNWY010000069.1 GCA_023230665.1 Deltaproteobacteria bacterium | reverse complement strand
GCGGACAGCCGGCTGCATGCCCTCCCTTTGCCGTTAGGGCTGTTTTTCTTCGGCCGGTTTGGCTGCGGCTAGCGCCTTGGCTGGAGCCCCTGCCTCGACCCACTCAATGATGGCAGTGGTCGCGCCGTCGCCCTTGCGATTGCGGTACTTGATGACCCGGGTATACCCGCCGTGGCGCTCGGTGAAGCGTGGCGCAATCTCGTTGAATAGCTTCCCGAGAGCTTCCTTGGTACGAATGCTCTTCATGGCCCGCCTCAGCGAGGCGAGGTCGCCTTTCTTTCCGAGGGTGATCATCCGGTCCGCGATCTTTCTCAGCTCTTTTGCCTTGGCCTCAGTGGTCTCTATTCTCTCATGGATGATCAGCGAGGTGACCAGATTCCTGAGCATGGCCTCCTTGTGATCAGTTGTCCGTCCAAGTTTTCTTCCCGCAATCTGATGATACATCTCTTCACCTCGGCTTCTACTTGCTTTCCTCTTCTTCCATCCTCTTTCTTCTCTCTTCGATTTCCTCGGGAGAAGGCAGATTCGGTATCTTCATTCCAATGTGGAGACCCATCTTGGCGAGCTTTTCCTTGATCTCCTCCAGCGACTTCCTGCCGAAGTTCTTGGTCTTGAGCAGCTCGGCCTCGCTCTTCTGGACGAGCTCGTAGATATAGGTCATGTTGGCGTTCTTCAGGCAGTTGGCCGATCTGACCGAGAGCTCAAGTTCCTCGACGGTCCTGAACAGGTTGTTGTTCAGCTCCTTTTCGTTTTCGTCCACGCTGGCCTGGCGCTCGAGCTCCTCTTCCTGGAAGTTGATGAAGCTGTTCATGTACTCCTTGTTGATCTTGGCCGCATAGGCCAGGGCATCATCGGGAGTCACCACGCCGTTGGTCCATACCTCCAGCGAGAGCCGGTCATAGTCGGTCCTTCTGCCCACGATGGTGGGGGTGACGTTAAACGACACCCTCCTCACCGGAGAGAAGATCGCGTCGATGGCTATCCACCCATGGGTATCGATCTTTTCCTTGTTGATCTCTGCAGGCACATATCCCCTGCCCCAGTCCACCCGCATTTCCATCTTGAGCGTCATGTCGTTCTCAATGGTGGCGATGTGCTGTTCGGGATTGATCACGTCGATATTGCCGCCAGTGGCGATATCACCGGCCGTCACCTCTGTGGGACCGGTCTTTTCGAGGGTTACCACCTGGGGTTTGTCCGTGTGCATTTTGAGGATCACCTTCTTGAGGTTCAGGATGATGTCGGTCACATCCTCATAGATGCCCGGGATGCTCGAAAACTCGTGGAGCACGCCCAGGGGATCGTCAAAACGTACGCCGATGATAGCAGATCCATAGATGGATGATAAAAGAATTCTCCTCAGCGAGTTGCCTATAGTAACACCGAAACCCCGCTCCAGAGGCAGTGCGTTGAAACGTGCGTACGTGTTGGTATACGTACCCTCTACTAGCTCCAACTTGCCGGGTTTTATGATCTCTTTCCAGTTCTTCTCAATCATCCTCTTACCTTGCCTTTAGAAGTTTGTTATTTTGAATAGAACTCAACGATCAGCCTTTCCTCGACGGCCATGGGCAGATCTTTCCTCTCGGGCAGGGCCTTGACGGTCGCCTTCCGCGCATTGGCATCGACCTCGATCCACTCGGCCGATCCGCGCTGCTCCCTTATCTCCAGGGCCTCCACGATGGCATGAAGGGTCTTGCTCTTCTCTTTCACCTCGATGACGTCGCCCGCCTTGACGAGGTACGAAGGAATATCCGTCTTGCGGCTGTTCACCCGGAAATGGCCGTGATCGATGAGCTGCCGGGCCTCTGCACGCGAGGTGGTGAATCCGCTGCGGTACACGATGTTGTCGAGCCGCCTCTCCAGGAGCACCAACAGGTTTTCACCCGTAGCCCCGCGCTGGCTTCTGGCTATCTCGTAGTAGCGCTTGAACTGTGACTCCGAAAGCCCGTAGGTGCTGCGGACCTTCTGCTTCTCGCGCAGATGAATGCGATATTCACTGGTGCGGATTCTCCCCTGGCCATGCTGTCCCGGGGGGTTCTCCCGTGTCACGATGGCGCACTTATCGGTATAGCATCGCTGTCCTTTGAGAAAGAGCTTTCCGCCCTCTCTCCGACAAACCTTACAAACAGGGCCTGTATATCTCGCCAAGACTGATCCTCCTTATATTAAACCCTTCTCTTCTTCGGTGGCCTGCATCCGTTGTGCGGAACTGGGGTCACGTCCTTGATACCGGTGATCCGGATGCCGCTCGCATTGACAGCCCTCAGCGCGGACTCGCGCCCGCTGCCCGGGCCCTTGATATAGGCGAATGCGCTCTTCACGCCATACTCCTGGGCCTTCTTGCACGCCTCCTGGGCCGCCATCTGCGCGGCAAACGGCGTCGATTTCCGGGAGCCCTTGAACCCCTGAGAGCCTGCCGTGGACCATGCCAGGGTGTTGCCCTGCGGATCCGATATGGTGATGATCGTATTGTTGAAGGTAGCCTGGATATGGACAACCCCTTCGGGGATGTCTTTCTTGACCTTTTTCTTTCCTGTTCTCTGCCTGGCCATGAAAATGATCTCCTTAAAAAATGCTTATTTCTTCCGGCCGACGACCAGCCGCCTCGGACCTTTCCTCGTCCGGGCGTTATTGTGCGTATGCTGGCCGCGTACCGGCAGACCTTTCCGATGTCTCAATCCCCGATAGCTCGCGATGTCCATGAGCCTTCTGATGTTCATGGTGACTTCGCGCCTCAGGTCACCTTCCACCGTGAGGTTCTTGTCGATGTAATCTCTGATTCCGGCAATCTCCTGCTCGGTGATATCATCGCTCTTTTTGGAAGGGTCTATATCCAGACTTGTCAATATTTCTTTCGATCGAGTGTTTCCAATGCCGTAGATATAGGTCAAAGCAACATCGATGCGCTTGTTCCGAGGTAAGTCAACCCCTGCAATCCTTGCCACTTTCTTAAGCCTCCTTATCCTTGTCTCTGATTGTGCCGCGGGTTCTTGCAGATGACACGGATGACACCATGCCTCTTGATGATCTTGCAGTCGCGACAACGCTTTTTAACCGATGCATTTACTTTCATCTCACGTCCCCATTATCATTTCGATCTGTATACTATCCTGCCCTTGGTCAGGTCATAGGGCGAAATCTCTACCTGCACCTTGTCGCCCGGCAGAATCCGTATGTAGTGCATGCGCATTTTCCCGGATATGTGAGCAAGAATCTGGTGGCCGTTCTCGAGCTGGACCTTGAACATGGCATTGGGAAGGGGCTCGATTACCACCCCTTCGGTCTCGATTACGTCTTTCGCCATACCTGCCTTAAACCCCTATTGACTGAAAAATCGCCTTGTTCACTTCTTCCATGCTCCTTGTTCCGTCGATCTTCCTGACGATCCCGCTTTTGCTGTAGTAGTCGATGAGGGGCGAGGTCTGTGCGTGATAGGTGGAAAGACGATCCCTGATGGTCGCCTCCTTGTCGTCATCACGCAGATAGAGCTCGCCGCTGCACTTGTCGCACACGCCCTCTTTCTTCGGCGGATCGAACTCCACGTGGTGCATATACCCGCAGCCTCTGCAGGTACGCCTTCCCGTGAGCCTGCCCACCAGGTGGTCATCCGGCACCTCGATGACCACCACATGGTCGAGCCTGCTTCCCAGATCGCTCAGCAGCTTGTCAAGTGCTTGTGCCTGCTCCAGGGTCCTGGGAAACCCGTCCAGGATGAAGCCCTTCTTGGTGTCCGGCTTCTCAAAACGCTCCTTCACGACGCCGATGACCACGTCGTCAGGCACAAGCGCGCCCTTATCCATATATTCCTTGGCCTTTTTCCCCATGGGAGAGCCTTCCTTCACGGCGGCCCTGAACATGTCGCCCGTGGAAATCTGGGGAACGCCCAAACGATCGATCATCCTCTTTGCCTGAGTTCCTTTCCCTGCGCCCGGAGGCCCGATTAAGATAATGTTCATAACGTTCTCCCTCGAATGAATTTTATCAGCTATCTCCTGGACTTGATGCGGCCGCTCTTGAGCAGGCCGTCATATTGCCGGGAGATCAGATGAGACTCTATCTGGGACATGGTGTCCAGCGACACGCCAATCACGATGAGCAGCGAGGTGCCGCCAAAGTAGAACGGCACGTTCGCCCGCGAGATCAGAATCATGGGGAGCACGCAGACCACGGACAGGTAGACGGCGCCCACCAGGGTAAGCCGGGAAAGCACCTTGTCGAGATACTCGGCTGTCGCCTTTCCGGGCCGGATGCCTGGCACGTACCCGCCATGCTTCTTCAGATTTTCCGACACATCCACCGGGTTGAACACGACCGCGGTATAGAAGTAGGTGAAGAAGACTATGGCCGCCACGAAGATTACGTTATACAGCAGCCCGCCAGGGTTCATCGCCTCCGCCAGGGTCCTCATGAACGCAATGTTCGGGAAGAACTGGGCAATGGTCGCCGGAAACACAATGATGGACGAAGCGAATATGGGCGGGATCACGCCCGAGACATTGATCTTCAGGGGCAGATGGGTGCTCTGTCCGCCGTAAACGCGCCTGCCTCGGATCTGCTTGGGATACTGGATCGGGATCCTGCGCTGGGCCGTTTCCATGAATACGATGCCCGCCACCACCGCCAGCATGAACACCACCAGGAAGAGCAGCAGGAAGATGGGCAGCTCGCCCGTGCTGGTGAGTCGGACACTGTTGTAGATAGCCACGGGCAGCTGGGCCACGATGCCGGCAAAGATGATGAGCGATATGCCGTTGCCGATGCCGCGCTCCGTGATCTGCTCGCCCAGCCACATGAGGAAGCAGGTGCCGGTCGTCATGGTGATCATGGCGGTCAATCTGAATCCCCAGCCCGGAAACAGCACCACGGGCTCGCCCGCAGGGCCGCTCATCTGCTCCACGCCAAAGGCCATGAAGTAGCTCTGGATCAGGCACAGCGCCACGGTGAGGTAGCGGGTGTACTGGGTGAGCTTGTGTCTTCCGGCGGCCCCCTCCTTCTGGAGCTGCTCAAAGGTGGGATGGACCATGCCCAGCAGCTGCACGATAATGGAGGCGCTGATATAGGGCATGATGCCCAGAGCAAAGATCGACAGGCTCCTTAAACCCCCGCCTGCGAACATGTCGAACATGCCCAGCAGGGTCCCCCGCTGCTGCTCGAACCATTCCACCATGATGGCGGAATCGATCCCCGGAGTGGGAATGTGAATGCCGATCCGGTAGACGAAGAGCATGAGCAGCGTAAACAGGAGGCGTTTCTGAAGCTCGGGGACCTTGCCGATGTTATCAAAGCCGTATGCCACGTATCACTCCTTACAACAAGGTCTCGAAAGTACCGCCGGCACTGCGGATCTTCTCGAGGGCGGCCTGAGAGGCCTTGTCCAGCTTCACGGTGAGCGCCACGGTGAGCTCGCCCTCGGCCAGCAGCTTCACGGCCGTATCCGTAGACCGGATCATCCCCCTCTCTTTGAGGGCCGCGATATCGACCACGCTTCCCGGCTCAAAGCCGACAAGATCCTGTATGTTGATCACCGCATACTCCTTTCGGAAGGGGTTCTTGAATCCTCTCTTGGGGAGCCTGCGGTAGATGGGCATCTGTCCGCCCTCGAAGTATGCGGGGACCTTGCCGCCCGACCTGGCCTTCTGGCCCTTGTGGCCCCGGCCGCTCGTCCCGCCCTGCCCGGTTGCGTCTCCCCTGCCCAAACGCTTGGTCTTCTTTCTGGAGCCGGGAGCCGGCTTCAGGTTTGACAGATTGATCATGATTATTGCTCCTCCCAGGAAAGCAGGTGCGAGACCTTTCCGATGGCACCCCTTGTCGCCGCGTTGTCGGGCAGTATCACCGACCTGCCGCGCTTTTTCAGGCCGAGCGCCTTGACCGTCTCCTTCTGATCCTTTGTACCGCCGATTACCGACCGGCTCAGTGTTATCTTGATCTTGTCAGCCACCGTAGTTATCCTCGCTTCCTTAAAAAATCACTTCGCAGGTCTCAGGGAGATCCCCCGCTTGGCCTCGACCGATTCCCTTGTCTCCATGTTGAGCAGGGCCTCGAAGGTTGCCCTGATGACGTTGTTGTGATTCCTTGAACCCAGGGTCTTGGCCACCACGTTCTTGAGGCCCGCCGCTTCCAGGACAGCCCTGACTGCATTGCCGGCGATGACGCCGGTTCCCGGAGGAGCCGGCTTGAGAACCACCTTGGATGAGCCGAACTCGCCGACGATGGCATGGGGGACCGTGCCTTCGATGATGGAAACGGGCACCATGGTCTTCTTCGCCACCTCGAACCCCTTGCGGATGCTCGTGGCCACTTCCTTTGCCTTTCCGATGCCATGGCCCACGCGGCCGTTTCCGTCACCCACGACCACCAGCGCGCTGAAACGGAACCGCTTGCCGCCTTTCACGACCTTGGCGACGCGGTTGATGTATACTACCTTATCAATGAACTGTTCGGACTCTTCAACAAAGCTATCTCTGTCTATCCTGGCCAACGCTCGTCTCCTTACCTTAGAACTTCAGTCCCCCGGACCGTGCACCCTCCGAAAGGGCCTTGACCTTGCCGTGATATCTGTATCCGCCGCGGTCGAACACCACCTGTTCGATGCCGGCCGCCTTTGCCTTCTGAGCTAGAAGCTCGCCCACCTGTTTGGCGGTCTCGATGGTGAAACCCTTGACCTTGCCCTTGAGTTCGGGGCTCTGAGATGATGCGGCTACCAGGGTCACGCCCTTGATGTCGTCGATGATCTGGCTGTAGATATTCGTGTTCCCGCGGTATACGCTCAGGCGCAGCCTCTCGGGCGTGCCTTGCACCTTTTTGCGGATCCGTAGCTTCCGATATTCACGAGCTTCCTTGGCGTTCTTGCTCACTTCGGTTTCTCCTTACCCTTTGAGAATAAAAAGCATTAGCCCTTTGCAGCGCTCTTGCCCGGCTTGAGCCTCACCACCTCATCGATGTAGCGGATGCCCTTGCCCTTGTATGCGTCGGGCTTGCGAATCTTCCGGATGCGGGCCGCAATATCGCCCACAAGTTCCTTGTCGATGCTGGTGAGCTCGATCACCCCGTCTTTGGACACGGTCCCGCTCACGCTCTGGGGCAGGGGGTATTCGACCGGATTCGAATAGCCCACGTTCAGTACCAGCGTGTTTCCCTTCATTTCACCCCGATATCCAACGCCCGTGATCTTGAGCTTCTTGGCGAACCCCTCGGTGACACCCACCACCATGTTGTTCGTCAGCGTCCTCATGAGCCCGTGGTACGCCTGTGTCTGCGTCTCATCGTCTCTGGTCGTGAAAAACAGGGTGTCGCTCTCGATCTTGAGGTCGAGGTTTCCCACGAGCTTCCTGCTCAGCTCGCCCTTGGGGCCTTTCACGTGAATAGTGCCGTCGTTTATGGCTACCGTCACCCCCTTGGGGATGGCAATGGGCATCTTTCCAATTCTAGACATCGATCAACTCCTCACCAGACTCTCAGTAATTCCTCGCCGCCCACGTTGTTGGCCTTGGCCTTGCGGTCGGTCATAATCCCCCGGGAGGTACTCAAAATGGAGACCCCGAGTCCTCTCCTCACCTGCTGGATATCATCCGCCTTCCGGTAGATCCTGCGTCCGGGCTTTGATACCCGCCTGATATCCGTCATAACGTGCTTTGTGTTGAAGTACTTCAGGTTGACCCGGATCAGGCCCTGTTTTCCGTCGTCGATGACCTTGAAGCCCTTGATGTATCCCTCTTTCATGAGGATATCGAGGATGTCGAGCTTCATCCGGGAAGCGGGAATATCGACACTTTCCTTTGACGCCTGGGCACCGTTCTTGATCCTGGTGATCATATCGGCAATGGGATCGGTATGCATCCTTACACCTCTACCAGCTGGATTTTTTGAGGCCGGGAATCTCGCCTCTCATGGCATAGTTTCTCAGGCAGATCCTGCAGATCCCGAACTTCCGGTAATATGCGTGCGGCCTGCCGCACAGCATGCAGCGATTGTACTTCCTGACTTTGAACTTGGCCGGCCTCTTCTGTTTCGCTATCATTGATTTTTTTGCCATAACCTCTCCCGCTTATCTCCTGAACGGCATGCCAAAAGCACTGAGCAGACTCCGGCTCTCGTCGTCGGTGCCTGCGGTGGTGACCACCGTTATATTCATTCCCCGTGTCTTGTCAATGGTATCGTACTCGACCTCAGGGAACACGGACTGGTCTCCGAGCCCGAGCGTATAGTTGCCACGGCCGTCGAACCCCTTGGGCGAAATGCCGCGGAAGTCTCTCACGCGGGGGAGCACCGCGTTGATCAGCTTGTCCAGAAACTCGTACATGCGCTGTCCGCGCAAGGTCACCACGCACCCGATGGGCATGCCCTCTCTGAGCTTGAACGACGCGATCGATTTTCTGGCCTTGGTGACCACCGGCCTCTGCCCCGAGATGAGCATGAGCTCGTTCACGGCCTTGTCGATCACCTTCACGTCCTGCACCGCCTCGCCGAGCCCCATGTTGATCACGATCTTCTGAATCTTGGGCACCCGGTTGATATTGGTATACCCGAACTCCTTGACGAGCCCGGGGACGATTTCCTTTTCATAGTATTCCTTCAGCCTTGCCATTGCCTCTCCCTCATTTGTCCAGCTCTTCGCCGCACTTCCTGCAGACGCGAACCTTCTTTCCGTCCTCGTGGATCTTGTAGCCGATCCTCACCCCTTTGTTGCACTTGGGGCATACCGGGGCGATGTTGGAGGCATGAATGCTCGCTTCCTTCTCGATGATCCCTCCCTGAGAGGTCTGGGTCGGCTTCTGGTGGCGCTTGATCATGTTCACCCGCTCGACAAACACCCGGTTCTTCTTGCTCACGGTTCTGAGCACCTGGCCCTGCCGGCCTTTGTTCTTGCCGGCGAGCACGACCACGGTGTCGCCTTTCTTTATTCTTTCCAATGCACGTTTCGCCATCTGTCTCACCTCGTTTAGAGTACCTCGGGGGCAAGGGACACGATCTTCATGAAGTTCTTTGCCCGCAGCTCCCGTGCAACCGGACCGAATATGCGCGTTCCGACAGGCTCATTCTGGTTGTTCAGAATAACGGCAGAATTCTCGTCGAACCGGATGGAAGAACCGTCGCCCCTCTTGTGGGTCCTCTTGGTTCTGACCACAACGCACTTCACCACCTCGCCCTTCTTGACCTTGGAATGGGGGATGGCCTCCTTCACGCTCGCCACGATGATGTCGCCCAGCGAGGCGTATCTCCGCCTGGAGCCGCCCAGCACCTTGATGCACATCACCTCTTTCGCCCCAGAGTTATCTGCAACCTTGAGCCTTGTCTGTTGCTGAATCATCGCTCGCCTCCAGCCTTATGCACCTACTCCTGCCTCTCCAGAATGTTCACGACCCTCCAGCACTTGTCCTTGCTCAAGGGTCTGCACTCGCGAATCAGCACCTTGTCGCCCTGTCTGCACGCATTCTTCTCGTCGTGGGCCTTGAACTTGGTCCTTCTCCGGATGTACTTCTGAAAAACAGGATGTTTCTCCAACCTCTCCACTGTCACCACAACCGTCTTGTTCATCTTGTCACTGGTGATCGTGCCCACTAACTCGTGTTTTATGGACTTGTCCGTCATTTCATCTTCTCCCGGATGATGGTGTTCACCCTTGCGATATCCCGGCGGAGCTTCAAGATCATGCTCTTGTTATCGAGCTGGCCGGTCATGTTTCTGAAGCGGTTGTTCATGAGGTCGCGGGAGAGCTTGTTTTTCAGTTCACCGAGATCCTGGACGGTCTTTTCACGCAGTTCATTCGCCTTCATTGAGCCCCTCCCGAACAACGAACGCCGTCTTGAGCGGCAGCTTGTGCGCAGCAAGGCGAAAAGCCTCCTGGGCCAGTTCGTGGCTCACGCCGTCGATCTCGAAGAGGATCCTCCCCGGCTTGATCACGGCCACCCACTCTTCGGGCGCACCCTTGCCCTTGCCCATTCTCGTTTCAGCCGGCTTCTTGGTGATGGGTTTGTCCGGGAAGATCCGGATCCACACCTTTCCGCCGCGCTTGATATATCTGGTGATCGCGATACGGGCGGCCTCGATCTGCCGGGCAGTGACCCACTGGGGCTCCAGCGACTGGAGACCGTAGCTCCCGAAGGACACCTTGGAGCCCTTCTCCGGGCTCCCCTTCATGCGCCCGCGCTGTACCTTTCTGTGTTTGACCTTGTTTGGCATCAACATGACGTGTCTCCCTTATGTACTTGCCTCTTCCTGCTTCCTCGCCACGATCTCGCCGTGGAAGACCCAAACCTTTACGCCGATGACGCCGTAGATAGTGTAGGCCTGCGAAAAACCGTAGTCCACATCGCTTCTCAAGGTGTGCAGCGGGACCCTGCCCTCGCGGTACCACTCCTGCCGGGCGATCTCGGCCCCTGCAAGCCGGCCGGCGGCAGCGACTTTGATACCCTGTGCGCCCATCCTCAAGGCCTGGGTGACGGCCCGCTTCATGGCGCGGCGATAGGCGACGCGGCGTTCGAGCTGGTTGGCGATCCCGTCGGCGATGATCTGAGCATCGGTCTCGGGCCGCCGCACTTCCTTGATCTCGAGCATGATCTCCTTGTCAACGAACTTGGAAAGGTCTTTCTTGAGCTGCTCCGCGCCCTGGCCCTTGCGGCCGATCACCAGCCCGGGCCTGCCGGTGAATATCACCAGCTTCACCTTATTTGCGGCACGCTCGATGATGATGTTCGAGATACCGGCATGACTCAGGTTCTTGGTGATGAAGTCCCGGATCTTCCGGTCCTCCACAAAGAGCTCGCCGAAACCCTTCTCAGCGTACCATTTGGCCTTCCAGTCTTTGGTCACCCCGAGCCGAAATCCGTATGGATGTATCTTCTGTCCCACTGTGTGATACCCCTTTCCTATAACTCGTCAAGCACTACAGCGATATGGCTTGTTCTCTTCAGTATCCTGGTCGCCCTCCCCTGGGCGCGGGGCCGGAACCGCTTGAGCATCGTGCCGCCGTCGATCTGGATCGACTTGACGTAGAGGTTGTCGACGTCCATCATCCCGGTGTTCATGGCGTTCGCAACGGCCGAATTCAGCACCTTGGCGATGATGCGCGCGCGCTTGGTTCCCATGAGATTGAGCGTCCTCAAGGCATCGGCGATGGGCTTGTTCCGAACCTGATCCGCAACGAGTCTCGTCTTCTGGGGAGAAACCCGGGTATGTCGCAATACTGCCCTCGACTCCATTTCTCTCTACCCCTTTCTCTGAGATTTCCGGTCCGCGGCGTGTCCGAAGAACGTCCGGGTGGGGGAAAACTCTCCGAGCTTGTGACCGATCATCTCTTCGGTCACGTAGACTGGAACGAACTTCTTTCCATTATGAACGGCAAAGGTAAGCCCGATGAACTCCGGGAGGATGGTGGACCTGCGCGACCAGGTTTTGATCACCTTGCGGCTCCCGGTATCCTGAGCCTGCAATACCTTCTTGAGCAGATGGTCGTCTACGAAAGGCCCTTTTTTCAGTGAACGGGACATGGGCTTATTTCCTCCTCTTTACGATATGCTTGTCTGAATCCTTCACCCGTTTGCGTGTCTTGTGACCCTTCGTGGAGATACCCCACGGGGTGACCGGGTGATTCCCCTTCACCCTTCCCTCACCGCCGCCGTGCGGATGATCGACCGGGTTCATGGCGACGCCGCGGACCGTGGGCCTGATGCCCAGCCAGCGGCTCCTGCCTGCCTTGCCGATGCTGATGTTGGAATGGCTCACGTTGCCCACCTGGCCTACGGTTGCCTTGCATTCGGCAAAGATCTTGCGGACCTCGCCCGAGGGCATCTTGAGCTGCACGTAGCCGCCTTCCTTCGCGAGCACCTGGGCATACGTCCCGGCGGACCTGATGAGCTGCCCGCCCTTGCCCGGTCTGAACTCAACGTTGTGGACCTGAGTGCCCAGCGGCACGTTCTTCAGCGGCAATACGTTACCCGGCCTGATATCGGCTTCGTCGGCAGCCATGATCGTGCTGCCCACGGCCAGCCCATCGGGCCAGAGGATATATCTCTTCTCGCCGTCCGCGTACTGGATCAGGGAGATCCGGGCGGAGCGGTTCGGATCGTACTCGATCGTCATGACCTTTCCCGGCACGCCTGTCTTGTCGCGCTTGAAGTCGATGATGCGGTAGAGCCTCCGGTGTCCTCCGCCCTGATGCCTGACCGTGATCCTGCCCAGGTTGTTGCGCCCGCCCTTTCTCCTTAAGGAGATGGTCAATGACTTTTCCGGTTCAGTCTGCGTGATCTCCTCGAAGGCGGACACGCTCATAGACCGCGTTCCGGCTGATGTGGGTTTGAAATTTCGTATGCTCATATTCTGTTACACCCCTTCGTAGAACTCGATGCTCTCACCGGATTTAAGCGTCACAATGGCCTTTTTCCAGTCCGGACGCCTGTAGGCGTGCATCCCGAAGCGCTTGGTCTTGCCGTTCATGTTCATGGTCTTCACGTCTTCGACATGCACGCGGAAGAGTTCTTCCACCGCCCTTTTGATCTCGATCTTGTTGGCGTTTCTGGCCACGGCGAAGATCACCTGATTCTCTGCCTGCCGGAGCATGGTGCCCTTCTCGGTCACGATCGGACGCTTTATGATCTGTGTGTAATCCTTCATCCCTTCAGCCTCTCTTCGATATACTGGACCGCTTCGGTATCCAGAACGAGTCCCTTGTATTTGAGGATGTCATAGACGTTCAGCCCCCGCACATCGAGCATCTTGGCAGAGCTCAGGTTCCTCGATGCCAGGGACGCTTCCGGATTCATCTTGCCCGTGACGACCAGGGAATTGTCCATGCCCAGGCTCGTCAGTGCCGCGGCAAAAAGCTTGGTCTTGGGCTGTTCCAGGGTGATGGAATCTACGATCTTCATGACGTTTTTCTGCAGCTTCATGCTCAGAGCGCTGCACAGGGCCTTGTTGCGGACCTTCTTGGGCAGCTTCGGGCCGTACTTCCGTCCGTTGGGGCCGAAAATCACTCCGCCGTGGCGCCACAGAGGCGACCGGTTGGTCCCGGCGCGTGCCCTTCCCGTGCCCTTTTGCCGGTAGGGTTTCGTCCCGCCGCCCGAGACCTCGCTTCTGGTCTTGGTCTTGGCCGTGGCCGTCCTCCGGTTGGCGAGTTGCCACACCACGACATCGTGGAGCAGGTGCGGTTTGACCTCGCACCCGAACACCGTATCGTCGAGGTCGATCTCTCTGAGCTTTTCTCCGGACATGTTGAATACTTCTACTGTCGGCATGGCTATACCCCTTGCTTCCTGAGTACGACGAGCTTGCCCCGGGAACCGGGTACAGCGCCCTTGACCACGATGAGATTCTCGTCATCACGCACATCCACCACCTCGATGCCGCTGACGGTCACCTTCTCGTCGCCGAGGTGCCCGGACATCTTCTTGCCCTTGAAGACTTCGCCGGGATCGGTGTGCATGCCGATGGAGCCGGTCTCCCGGTGAATCAGCGAGCCGTGCGACGCACGCAGGCCGCCGAAGCCGTGCCTGCGCACGACGCCCGCATAGCCTTTCCCCTTGGAGGTTCCGCTCACCTTGATGATCTCTCCCTTGGCGAACAGCTCCGAGGGCTTGATCTCCTGCCCCACATCGATTGCGTTCATGTCGTCGCAGGGAACTTCCTTGATATGGTAGAAATAGCCTGCGCCGGCCTTGGCCTGATGACCCTTCATGGGCTTGTTCACCCCTTTTTCCTTCCGGGCCCCGAAACCCAGCTGGACAGCGTCATAGCCGTCCGTGTCCTTGATCTTCTTCTGGATCACGTAACAGGGTCCGGCCTGAATCAGGGTGACGGGAACGATCTCGCCCTTGTCGCCAAAGACCTGGCTCATCCCGAGTTTTTTTCCTAAGATCCCCTTAACCATTGTCAACTCCCTACATCCCTTAGAGCTTGATCTCGACGTCAACGCCTGCAGATAGATCCAGCTTCATGAGCGAATCTACGGTCTGCTGGGTCGGATCCAGAATATCAAGAAGACGTTTGAATGTCCTGATTTCGAACTGATCCCTCGATTTCTTGTCCACATGGGGAGACCGCAGAACAGTGAACTTCTCGATCTTGGTCGGAAGAGGGATAGGCCCGGCCACCCGTGCCCCGGTCCTCCTCGCCGCATCGACAATTTCCTGAACAGACTGGTCTATCAACTTGTGATCAAAGCCTTTCAATCGTATGCGAATCCTCTGGGTCTCCATTTCCTTGCTCCTGCTCCTGCTATCCTGCTACTCGATGACCTTGACGATGACGCCGGAGGCCACGGTTCTGCCGCCTTCTCTGATGGCAAACCGTAAGCCCTCGTCCATGGCAATGGGCTGGATGAGCTTCACCTCCATCGTGATGTTGTC
>JALNWY010000068.1 GCA_023230665.1 Deltaproteobacteria bacterium | reverse complement strand
CGGGTGGACCACAGGATGAAGAGCACGCTGACCGCGAACAGGATGAGGTACCACCTGAACTCCTGGCTCCTCACATACCGGGTAAGATTGCCCGCCAGGGCGAAATAGTGCAGGGCGAAGCTGGTGCCTCCCAGGAGCATGAAAATGGTGAGCACAGTATCGACATACGTGCTGTTATAGGCCGCGATGCTTGAGGTCTTTACTGAAAATCCGCCCGTGGCCATGGTGGTGAACCCGTGGCAGACGGCATCGAACCAGCTCAGGCCTCCCCCCATGAGCAGGAGGATCTCCAGAAAGGTCAACCCCACATAGATACCCCAGAGGAGCTTGGCGGTCTCGGTGATCCTCGGCTTGAGCTTGTCGATGGTGGGCCCGGGTGACTCGGCCTTGAAGATCTGCATGCCGCCCACATGCAGGTAGGGTAGGATCGCGATGGTGAGCACGATGATCCCCATGCCGCCGAGCCATTGAATGAGGGACCTCCACAGGAGCAGCCCTTGAGGAAGGGCTTCGACGTTCACCAGGATCGTGGCGCCCGTGGTGGTGAAACCGGAAACCGTCTCGAACAGGGCATCGAGATAATGGGGGATATACCCGCTCAGCCAGAACGGGAGCGCCCCAAGAACCCCTGCCAGACTCCATGCGAGCGTGACGAACAGAAAACCCTCACGGTGTCTGAGCTCGCCCGAGGGCCTGAAGGAAAAGACGAGCATGGCCAAGGCCGTGGCAATGCTTATGAAAAACCCTGAAATGAGGCCGGGCAGATCGCCTCCGCGGGTCTGGTACGAGAGGACGATGCACGGCAGAAGGCCCAGGGACAGAAACAGGAGACCCCTGCCGAGCAGGTTGACCAGCATGCGAATATTCATGCCCGCGGCCCGCTCCTCTCATGCCTGTATACCGGCATTCCCCCCGTGCTCGCGGCCATGGAGGCATGGCCCGGCCGGATGATTGTCTGCGCCCCTCTTTCCACAGTTCATTCCACCTTGTGTGCCCGAAAAAGGAAGGTGTCAGAAATAGTTGAGCTTCACGCTCAGGACCTTCTCCACCTTGGGCATGGTTCCTCTCTTGGCGAAGATGATGACGCGGTCCCCGGGGTCGATGACGGTATCGCCCTTGGGCGCGATCACCTTCCCCTCTCCTCCCCGGATGACGCCTGCAATGATGGCGTCCTTGGGCCACTTGATGTCCTTGATGGGCCGCTCCACCAGGTCGGATGTTTCCATGGCCTCCACCTCAAGCACCTCGGCTTCGATGTCGGAGAGGCTGGTCATGGAGAAAATCCTGCCCTTACGGATGAACTGGAGGATCTTGGCCACTGCCGCCATCCGGGGATTCACGACCACGTCCACGCCGATATCGCTCACCAGGGGCACATAGTCGGAATTCATCACCTGAGAGACCACATGAGGGCAGCCGATCCGCTTGGCGAGCAGAGACGAGAGAATGTTGGCCTCCTCGTCGCCGGACACGGCGATAAAGACATCCTGGTTGGACACCCGCTCGGCTTCCAGCAGGTCCCGGTTCATGGCCGGGATGTTCAGCACCGTGGTCCGGGAAAGCCGCTCGCTCAGATCGATGCACCGCTTCTCGTCGTGCTCGATGAGCTTGACGCTCACGTTCCTGTGCTCGAGGGCCGAGGCGAGCATCTCTCCAGTGATGCTCCCGCCATAGATCATGATATTCTGCATGGGCTTGCGGTATGCGCCCATGAAAGTGAGGATCTCGCGGTTGTCGCCCTGATCAAGCACCACGTACACCCGGTCTCCGGGAAGGATCTTGTCGCCGCCTTTGGGGATGAGGAGATTCATCTGCCTTAAGATGGCTGCAATGAGAAAGTTCATGCCGTTGGTGGTGGACGAGGTGGATATCTCCTGGAGACTCTTGTACACCAGGGGAGAGTTGGGGCCGATTCTGAACCCGCCCAGGCGGATTCTGCCCCCGGCGACCTGCACGGCATCCTGAGACCCCGGGATGTCGATGATGTTCATGATGGTGTTGGCCGCTTCCTGCTCGGGGTTGATGATGAGGTCGATGTCGAGGTATTCCTCTTCAAAGATCTTGCGCGACGATTCATACTCCTTGTTTCGGATGCGTACGATCTTGGCCGGGATATCAGTGAACGACCCGGCGATGAAGGCGGCCACGAGGTTGACCTCGTCGGAGTCGGTCACCGCAATGAGCATCTCGGCGTGCTCGACATTGGCCTTTTTGAGCGTCTTGATGCTCGATCCGCTCCCCCATATCACCTGGGCGTCGATCATCTGGGAGAGCTTGTTGACCTTGGCCTCGTCCTTCTCCACGATATAGACGTCGATATTCTCTTCCGTGAGGCGCCTGGCGATCATGAAGCCCACCTCACCGGCGCCGATGATGAGCACACTCATGATTTCACCTGGATGATGTCTGCCGGCAGATGCGCCTTGAGCGATACCTTGGTCTTCTGGAACCCGAGCAGGGCCTCGTCCACGTTGTATACGCCGCAGAGAAAGGTGGGGGTAAACTCCGTATCGCGGGCCTCCAGGATCAGGCCATGCAGAAAATGCTCGGCCACCGTGCTCGTGTCGAACCCGGGAATACCGCTTCCGGGCAGGGCCATGCATGCGGCATGCTTCTTCAGGTTCACTACAGTGCGGGCTATGAGCCTGCCTGCCTTGCGGATCTTCTCCTCATCGAACTCGCCCATGGGGCCAAGGCCCACGAGCAAAAAGCCCTCGGGCAGGGCTGCATCGAACCCGCACATGAGCACCTTCTCCCCCCAGAGACCGCTGAGTGTGCCGTCCATGAGCAGTCTGGAGATGGCGGTGTCGAGCCGCCAGTCGAGGAGCCCGGTCAGGCCCTTGAGGGGCCGCTCGTCACTGAAGCACCACAGGACCGGGAACTCATGGAGGACAGAACCCGGATCACGGGTATCAACCAGGATTTTCATCAGACGACGCCTCTGTCCGCACCCTGTCGAGAACCCCGTTGGCAAAGGCGGGAAAACGGGGAGACCCGAACTTCTTGGCAAGCTCGATCCCCTCGTTGATGGCGACCTTGTAGGGGATGTCCGGCTTGAATACCAGTTCGTAGGTTGCGATGCGCAGGATGTTCCGGTCCGTGGTGGACATCCGGCTCACCGACCAGTTCTTTGACGCCGCCTCGATGAGCTCGTCGATCCGGTGCAGGTGGGTATACACCCCGTTGATGAGATCATGGGCATAGGGCACCACGTCCCTGTCCTCGACAAAATGGCCGATAAAGTCCCGGAGCGTGTCCTCGGTGTGGTTTTTGGTGATATCGACCTGGTACAGGTACTGCAGTGCAATCTCTCGTGCCTTGGTCCGGATTTTCATGCCTGTTTTTAGATCTGCGCGTAGAGATCCATCATCTCCAGAAGCGCCATGGCGGCATCGAAACCCTTGTTCCCGGCCTTGGTGCCCGCCCGCTCGACAGCCTGCTCGATCGAGTCGGTGGTGAGCACCCCGAAGATCACCGGGCAGAGCGCCTCAAGCGAGACCAGGGCAACTCCTTTGCTGACCTCGGAGGCCACATAGTCGAAATGCGGGGTGGAACCCCTGATCACCGCGCCCAGGCAGATCACGCCGTCGGCCTTCTTGGCCTGGGCAAGCCTCTTTGCCACCGGCGGGATCTCAAAGGCCCCGGGGACCCGGTAGATCGTGACGTCCCTTTCCTCCACCCCGTGCCGCTTCAGGGCGTCCATGGCGCCTTCGATGAGCCGTGCGGTGATGAAGTCGTTGAACCTGCTGGCAACGACCGCGACCTTCTTCCCCTTGCCGATTAACTTCCCCTCAATCACGCCTGCCATCTATACGACCTCCAATATGTGACCCATCTTCTCTTTCTTGGTCTTCAGATACTTCTTGTTCTCCTCGGTGGGAGGAATCTCTATGGGCACCCGTTCGACCACCTCGAGGCCGTATCCCTCCAGGCCGATGATCTTCTTGGGGTTGTTGGTCATCATGCGCATCTTCCGCACGCCCAGGGCTACGAGGATCTGGGCGCCCAGGCCGTAGTCGCGCAGGTCGGGGGCGAACCCCAGCTCAACGTTGGCCTCCACGGTGTCCCTGCCGTTCTCCTGGAGATGGTAGGCCTTGAGCTTGTTGATCAGCCCGATGCCCCTGCCCTCCTGGCGCATGTACACGATCACGCCCCTGCCATCCTCTTCGATCATCTCCATGGCGCGGTGGAGCTGGTCGCCGCAGTCGCAGCGCGCCGAGTGGAACACATCGCCGGTGAGGCATTCGGAATGGACCCTCACCAGGACCGGCTCGTCGGGGTTGATGTCTCCTTTTACCAGCGCCACGTGTTCCTTCCTGTCGACATCGTTCTCGAATCCGATGAGCTCGAAGTCCCCGTACGGGGTGGGCATCTGGGCCCTCACCGCCTCCCTCACCAGGATCTCGGTCCTCATCCGGTAGGCGATGACATCGGCGATCGTGCAGATCCTGATGCCGTGCTCCCTGGCGAATGCCTCGAGCTGGGGCCGCCGGGACATGGTGCCGTCGTCATTCATGACCTCGCAGATCACGGCCCCGGGCCTCAGGCCCGCCATCCGGCACAGGTCAACCGAACCTTCGGTCTGCCCGGTGCGCACCAGCACCCCGCCTTCGCGGGCCCTCAAAGGAAACACGTGGCCCGGACGGGCCAGATCTTGAGGTCTCGTATCTTCGGCAATGGCGGTGCGGATGGTGACGGCGCGGTCTGCGGCGGAAATGCCGGTGGTCACTCCCCGCTTCGCCTCGATGGAAACCGTGAAGCCGGTGCCGAACTGGCTCGTGTTGTCACGGACCATCAGAGGAAGGTCGAGACGGTCCGCGATCCCGGAATCCAGCGAGAGGCAGATCAGGCCCCGCCCGTACTTGGCCATGAAGTTGATGGCCTCCGGGGTGACGAACTCCGCGGCCATGGTGAGGTCGCCTTCGTTCTCTCGGCCCTCGTCGTCCACGAGGATGATCATCCTGCCTTGCCTGAGTTCCTGAATCGCTTCTTCAATGGTGCATGTGGGCATGCTGCTGCTCCTTATAGATATCCCTGCTTCTTCAAGAGCTGCTCCAGGGAGGCGCCGCCTCCCCTGTCCAGAAGCCTCTCGACATACTTGCCTATCACGTCAAATTCAAGGTTTACCCTATCACCGGGTCTTTTCAGTGTCAAGGAAACCGCGCCCGCGGTAAAGGGGATGATATTCACTGTAAAAACATCGCCCTTAAGCTCGTTTACAGTGAGCGAAATACCGTCGATGGCAATGGAGCCCTTTTCGATGAGGTAGCGGGCGAACTCTTTGTCGAACCGGATGCCGATGCGGATGGACTCGCCCACCCTGTCTGCGCTCCTGATGGTCCCCACGGCGTCCACATGGCCGAGCACCAGGTGCCCGCCGAGCCTCGTGGAGAGCGTCAGGGCCCGCTCGATGTTCACTTTTGAGCCCGGTTTCAGCGAGCCCAGGGTGGAGCGGGAAACGGTCTCGGCCGAGGCCACGGCAATGAAGCGGCCCTTCTCAATGGTCGTGGCGGTCAGACAGGTGCCGTCCACGGCAAAGCTGTCGCCCTTACGGTCGTGCGAGAGGTCCATCCCCGTGTCCACGCAGAGTTCGAACCCCTGCTGATGGGGCCTGATGCTCACGATTGTTCCCATGGCCTCGATAATGCCTGTAAACATGTCAATCCTCCAGACGGGCCGAGACGAGCACGTCGCCTCCGATGATCCTGGCACCTGTTATCACGAGGGGAACAGCCCCTGCAACCGTGTCCGGAGGGTCCCAGGCAACCAGGGGGACCCCGCCGCCCAGGAGTTTGGGCGCAACGAAGACGAGCAGTTCGTCGACCATGCGCGAGCGGATCAGGCTCGACAGGATCGAGCTGCCGCCCTCTACGACCACAGCGTGCAGCCCCATGGAGCCGAGATCATCCAGCACGTCTTCCCAGGAGAAACGGCCTGATTTGTCAGCCGGAAGCCGGATGACCCGGCTCCCGGTCTTCATGACCTCGGGCCTGCTCTCAGGCTCCCCGGCGGTGAAGATTACCGCTCGCTCACCCAGGCACCGGGCGGTATGCGGGATCACGTAGGCGGGGTCGATGATGATCCGGTACGGGTCTCTGCCTTCATGGCGGCGGCAGGTGAGCAGCGGGTCGTCCTTCTCCACCGTGCCGATGCCCACGAGCACCCCGTCGGCCCGGTCCCTGAGCTCGTGCACATAAGTTCTGGACTCTTCGGAGCTGATCCACTTGGAATCGCCTGACGGCGCGGCTATCCTGCCGTCCAGGGTCATGGCCGCCTTGACGATCAGATACGGGCGCTTTTTTTTCATCCAGAGGCTGTACCAGGCGATGAGCTCGGCGGTCTGCTTCCGGGCCGCGCCCACCTCCACCTTGACCCCCTGCCTGCGCAGGGCCCGGATACCGCGGCCCGCCACTACCGGATTGGGGTCCACGCAGCCCACCACGACACGGGCCATGCCCGCATCCAGGATCGCATCAACGCAGGGAGGGGTCTGCCCGTAGTGGGAGCATGGCTCCAGGGTCACATAGAGCGTGGCGCCCCAGGCAGCCGCGCCTGCCTGCCTCAGCGCGAGCACCTCGGCATGGGGCTGGCCCGCCCTGGGGTGGAAGCCTTCTCCGATGATGCGCGAATCCCTGACCACGACCGCGCCCACCGGCGGGTTGGGTGCAGTCCGGCCCAGACCTTTGCGCGCGAGCGTGACGGCCCGCATCATGTACCGGGTATCGCCCTTCATGATCCGCCCTTGTCGAACCCCTTGATCTCCTCCATGAACTCCTTCACATCCTTGAACTCACGGTATACTGAGGCGAACCTGACATAGGCCACCGGGTCGAGCCGGTGCAGGGCCTCCATGACCTTCTCTCCAATGTAGGTGGAGGGAACCTCGCGATCCCACTTGGACTGAATGTCGTGGAGGATCGTATCCTTGACAGCGTCGATGTCTTCGATGCTCACGGGCCTTTTCTCGCAGGCGGTGATGATCCCGGCGGTCACCTTGTTGGGGTCGAATGCCTCGCGCCGTCCGTCCTTTTTCACCACCATGGGCATGGTCTCTTCCACCTTCTCATAGGTGGTGAACCGGTACGAACAGCGGATGCATTCCCTCCTGCGCCGGATGGAGCTCCCGTCCCGGCTTATCCTCGACTGGATGACCCTGTCTTCAAGCCCGGAGCACCTGGGGCAGCGCATGGATTATCCCAAGCCCCCGTAGATGGGGAACCGGCCCGAGAGGGCATCCACGTCTGTGCGCACCCGCTCGATCTCCGCGGGGTCGCCCTTGGAGTCGATGACCCGGGCGATGAACGACGCAACCTGCTCCATCTCGCCCTCCTTCATGCCCCGGGTGGTAAGCGCCGGGGTGCCCAGCCTCACGCCCGAGGTGACGAACGGGCTCCTGGTCTCGAAGGGAATGGTGTTCTTGTTGACCGTGATCCATGCCTGGTCGAGGAAGACCTCCGCATCCTTGCCCGTGATGTCCTTGTTCGTGAGGTCCACGAGCATGAGATGGTTGTCGGTTCCGCCCGAGACGAGGGAGAAGCCCTTTGAGGTCAGTCCCTGTGCCAGGGCCTGCGCGTTCTTGACGATCTGCTGCTGGTACGCCTTGAACTCTGGCGTCATTGCCTCCTTGAGGGCCACGGCCTTTGCAGCGATCACGTGCATGAGCGGTCCGCCCTGCATGCCCGGGAATACCCGGGAGTTGAGCACCTTCGCATGCGATTCCCTGCAGAGGACCATGCCGCCGCGAGGTCCGCGCAGGGTCTTGTGGGTGGTGGTGGTGACAAAGTCCGCATAGGGTACGGGGCTCGGGTGGAGACCGGCGGCGACAAGGCCTGCGATGTGGGCCATGTCGACCATGAAGTAGGCGCCCACCTCGTCTGCAATCTCGCGGAATATCCGATACTCGATCACCCGGGGGTAGGCGCTGGCGCCCGCGATGATCAGCTTCGGCCTGTGCTGCCTGGCCAGCGAGCGCACCTGGTCGTAGTCGATGCGGTGGGTGTCTTCTCTCACCCCGTAGGGGACCACGTTGTAGAACTTGCCCGAGAAGTTCACAGGGGAACCCATGGACAGATGTCCGCCGTGGGGCAGGCTCATGCCGAGGTAGGTGTCTCCGGGCTCCAGGATGGAGAAGTAGACCGCCATGTTCGCCTGGGAGCCCGAGTGGGGCTGGACATTGACGTGCTCGGCGCCGAAGAGCTTCTTCGCGCGCTCGATGGCGAGGTCCTCGGCCACGTCAACATATTCGCAGCCGCCGTAGTAGCGCTTTCCCGGATACCCTTCCGCATACTTGTTGGTCAGCACGCTGCCCTGTGCCTCGAGCACGGCCTCGGACACGATGTTTTCCGATGCGATGAGCTCGAGCTTGTTCCGCTGGCGCCTGAGCTCGTTCATGATTGCCTGGTACAGTTCGGGGTCTGTCTGTTTCACGTGTTCATAACTCATGTACAACTCCTGTCTCGTATGATATTCCCGGCAAGTTTCTCGATCTTGTCCAGCCTGGACTGGTGCCTTCCTCCCTCAAAGGGGGTGGTGAGCCACACGCGCACGATGTCCTGCGCCACGGCGGGCCCGAGCACCCTGCCTCCCAGGATGAGACAGTTCGAATCGTTGTGCAGGCGTGACATACGGGCGGTATAGGCATCGTGGCACAGCGCGCCCCTCACCCCGGGGATCCGGTTGGCGCAGATGGACATCCCGATCCCGGTCCCGCAGACCAGGACGATGCGGTCGCATTCCCCGCAGGCAAGCGCCGAGAGCGCTTTCTGTGCATAATCGGGATAATCGACAGACTCCGGGGTGTCGGTCCCCAGGTCCAGGACCCCGCAGTCGTGCCCGGCAAGAATCTCCTTGACGAGCTCTTTCAGATCCAGGCCGCCGTGGTCGCTTGCGATTCCGATCTTCATCCCCTGTCCTTCCCCAGAATCAAGACAACGTTCTGCCCGCCGAAGCCGAACGAGTTGTTCAGGCAGTAAGAAACCTCCGAGTGGAGAGCTTTATTCGGAACATAGTGTAGATCGCACTCAGGGTCAGGGTTGTCAAGATTTATCGTGGGCGGGATCACCCCGTTTTTCAAGACCATGATGCAGATGATTGTCTCCAGCCCTGCAGCGCCACCGATGAGATGACCGGTCATGGACTTGGTGGAGCTGATCGGCACCCGGCAGGCATGCTCACCCAGGGCCCTCTTGATGGCCAGCGTCTCGATGGAATCGTTGAGCGGGGTCGATGTGCCGTGGGCGTTTATATAGCCGATATCGGCCTTGTCGATGCCCGCGTTTTTCACGGCCTGCTCGATGGCATGCACCACGGCGCCTCCTTCAGGGTCCGGGGCCACCACGTGATAGGCGTCCTGGCTCATTGCCGAGCTTGCGAGCACGGCCAGGATATCGGCCCCGCGCCGCTTTGCATGCTTGTATTCCTCCAGAACGAGCACGCCTCCTCCTTCGGCCATCACGAACCCGTCCCGGTCGAGGCTGAAGGGCCGCGATGCCTTTTCGGGAGCGTCATTCCTGGTGGAAAGGGCCCTCATGGCAGCGAATGCGGCCAGGGCAAAGGGAGTCAGGCACGCCTCGACGCCCCCTGCCAGCATACAGTCGGCCTCGCCGTACATGATCAGACGGGAGGCAAGGGCCAGTGCATGACCGCCGGTGGCGCAGGCAGAGGTGACCCCCATGCCCGGCCCTTTGGCCTGGATGCGTATGGAGCATTCCGCCGAGCCCATGTTGGTGATGAACATGGGCACCGTGACCGGAGATACTCTCCGGGCGCCGCGGGTGTGGAATGTCTGGATCTGGCTTTCGATGGTGGACATGCCGCCCGAACCTGAGCCGATCATCACGCCGATCCGCTCAGGAGGATAGGAGCTCTGATCGAGCCGTGCGTGGTGATATGCATCAAGACCGGCGGTCAACGCCATTTGAGAATACCGGTCCATGTGGCGTAATTCTTTGGGCCCCAGGTACCGGCCCGGATCAAATCCTCGGGCCCGGCCCCCGAACGTGACCGGCAGACCGGAGAATTCTTCGATAGGTTCTATGCCTGATGTTCCTTTGATAAGGTTGTCCCAGAGTCCGGCTACGTCGCTCCCCAAAGGCGAAACGACCCCGAGACCCGTAACGGCGACCTTCCTCAAGGAAGGATCATAGCCTTGCATTGACGTAACTGATGGCATCCTTCACATACTTGATCTTTTCCGCCTCGTCATCGGGAATCTCTATGTTGAATTCCTCTTCCACGGTCATGATCAGCTCTACGAGATCAAGGGAGTCTGCTCCCAGATCGTCGGCAAAGGACATCTCGGGGTTTATCTCAGAGACATCCTTATCGAGCTGCTCAGCGATGAGTTGAATGATACGCTGTGCTACATCCACCATAAGATAAGCTCCTCCTTTATCTTTCTATGCAATCCTGATCGAAATCAAGTATAGAGCCCGCCGTCGATAACAAAGACCTGACCCGTGACATATGAGCTGAGATCAGAAGCGAGAAATGCGACGAGCCCGGCCACGTCTTCCGGGCCACCAATCCTTTGCAGCGGTACCTGCTCCAGGAGCGCGTCGATATCCAAACCTCTGGTCATATCCGTCTTCACCAGGCCCGGCGCCACAGCGTTTACAAGTATACCCCTTGAACCCAGCTCCTTGGCAAGACTCTTGGTGAAAGCGATGAGCCCTGCCTTTGTTGCTGCATATACGCTCTGTCCCGGGTTACCGCCCATACCCACGATTGAAGAAACGTTGACGATCCTTCCTTTTTTTTGCTTTAGCATAGTTCGAGCAGCGTGAAAAGAACAGAAAATCGCCCCTTTAAGATTCGTATCCATCATGCTATCGACATCTTCGGCTTTTATCCTGAGCAGCAATGAATCTTTTGACACAGCCGCGTTGTTCACCAGGATGTCGATGCGCCCGCAGCGCCTGATGATATCCTGAAAGGCCTGCTTCACCTGCCCTTCGTCGGATACGTCGAAGGCGTGTTCCTCTGCGCTACCCCCATCGGCCCGTATTGCCTCGACCACTCCACGGGCCGCGGTAGCGTTCTTCAGATAGTTCACCACCACATGGGCCCCGCAGGATGCGAGGGTACCGGCGATGGATGCGCCGATTCCCCGCGACGCGCCGGTGACAACGGCAACCTGTGAGCTTAAGTCGATCTTCATTGGGGGGTGATCACCTCCACTCCGGCCTGGGGAACGATCCTCTTCACCAGCGGGGCCAGCACCGACCTGGGACCGATCTCGATGAAACGGTCGATCCCCTGCGCTGCGGCATACCTGATCGACTCTTCCCACCGCACGGGCGAGACAAGCTGCAGCGCGAGATTGTGCTTGATCTTCTCCGGCTCGGACTCTTCCCGTGCCGTGGCGTTGAAAACGACCCGGGTGCATGGCCTCTCGATCCGGACGCCCTTGAGATACTCTCGCAAGATCTCCTCGGCAGGTTCCATGAGCGGGCAGTGGGACGCCACGGCAACCTCCAGAGGCGCCACCCTCCTGGCCCCGTTTTCCTTGAGCACGATGGCTGCATCCTTCACCGATGACGCATGGCCGGAAATCACCACCTGTCCGGGCGAGTTGAGGTTTGCCACCCACACGTTCTGAACCGGTTCGATCAGCCGGGCCACATCGTCCGCAGGGAGGCCCAGCACCGCGGCCATGGCGCCCGATCTTCCGGGCGCGGCATCCTGCATGGCATGGGCCCGCCTTTCCACCAGGGTGTAGCACTCGCGCACGGATATGGCTCGAGAGGCGACCAAGGCCATGTATTCGCCCAGGCTGTGGCCCATGGTCACGGCGGGGCCATCGAGCCCTGACTTCTCCCACAGGGCCGCGGTCACCGCGAAAACGGCTTTCTGCGCGTTCGTGGTCTGCCTGAGCGTATCCTCAGGTCCGTTTTCCATGAGGCCGATCAGGGCGTCGTCCCTTGTCCACCCGAGATCAAGGCCTGCCGACATGCCGGGAAACTGGCTGCCCTGGCCGGGGAATATCAGGCAATACGGCATCGAAGGGCCTATTCGGCTTCAGCTACTTTGATGACCTCTTTGCCCTTGTAGTACCCGCAGTTCTTGCAGATTCTGTGAGGCAACTTGGGCTCCCGGCAATTCGGGCAGTACGAAGACGCCGGCTCGCTGATGGCGTCATGGGCCCTGCGCTTGTCCCTTCTGGCGCTTGAATGTCTCCTCTTTGGAACGGCCATTGCTTTACTCCTTCCTGATCTTTTCTTTGAGCTCTGCTAATTTCTGCAGCCTGGGATCCACCGGTTTTTCTCTGCAACCACACTCTTCTCGATTGAGGTTCGCCCCGCATTCCGGACACAGGCCTTTGCACTGCTCGTCGCAAATGAACCTTAAGGGCAACGCCAGAACCAGCTCAGAGGCAATATAATCGCCGAGACGGATCGTTTTCCGATAATACCCTGTCGCGCTGCTCGTCCTCTCTTCTTCGAGGTTTTCCGACATCTCGGGCGATGCAGGCATATAGCTTGTTTCCAGGTGGAGGCGCACCGGGTAGGTCATGGTCTCCAGGCATCTGGCGCAGAACGTCTCGATCTCGCCATGCACATCCACGCCTATACGGATGTCCTCCGAGTCTTTCTCCCGGTCCACCACGTAGTGGACAATGAGCGGCTCCTTCACGACGAGGTCTTTGTTGCGGAATATTTCGTCCACGGCCTCGGGCACGACCAAGACCTCGTTTTCCACCCCTGCCTCGCCGATGGCCTCAGGGGATATATGGATATCTTCTATCCTCTTTATCTTTCCCACAATAGCACTTGCTACTATTTCATACTCATGCTTTTGTCAAGCAAACATGGCCGGCCCAGCCTGGCGTAAGCAAAAAAGAACAGCGCTGTTTTCCCCTCTGAGCGGAGCGCTCATGCCTGATTTTGCTCTGGGGGCTGCAGGAATTCCTGCAGCGAGACATGCGGCCGGGGTTTGCTCGGATATTGACATCTCAGTGACGCCCGTATAGGGATAATGCACATGGTGAGCGGAATAACGACATGGATTGACGGCAGATTCGTCGACTGCACCCAGGCTATGGTCCCCCTTCTCTCTCACAGCTTCAGCAGGGGTTCCGCTGTTTTCGAGGTGATGGCGGTCACTTCCACCCCAAAGGGCCCGGCCTTCTTCTGCCTGGAAGAGCACCTGGACCGGTTCCTTTTCAGCGCCGGCCAGACCTACATGGAGCTCCCCTTTCCCCGCGAGGCCATCAGGGAGGCGCTCATGGAGCTGGCGCGGATCAATTGCGTCACCACCGGCCTGGCCAAGTTCTTTGCCTACTATCCGGGCATCGAGTTCGGCGCCATCCCCTCGGGCAGGGTCTCGGTCGCGGTCTTCTGCCTGAACTATGCAAGCTGCGGCATCGCGGAGCCCCCGGCCGGTGCTAGTGTATCCGTGGGGATCTCGTCCTTTCGGAAGCTCCACCCCCTGACCACCGACGTCCATGCAAAGGTGGCGGGAAACTATGTAAACGGATATCTTGCCCGCATGGAAAGCCGGAGCAGAGGCTTTGACGAGGCCCTCATGCTGGATGCGGGCGGTCTGGTGGCGGAAGGCCCCACGTCCAATGTCTTTTTCGTCAGGGGAAACGATGTTGAGACCCCCACTGAGGAAAACGTTCTGCCCGGCATCACCCGCAGGGTGATCATGGAGGTTCTGGGTGATATGGGCCTGCCGGAGAAGCAGGTCCATATCCGCCCCGGAGATATTCAGCGTTACGACGAGGCGTTTTTTTCCGGCACTGCAATCCCGGTTCTGCCCATCCGCTCGATCGAGCAAAAGAGCTTCGCCTGCCCCGGGCATGTGACGCTTTCCGTCAGGCAGAAGATGGAAGAGGTGCTTCGGGGAGAATCGCCCCGGCATGAGACGTACCTCACCCTGATACCCAAAGGATGAGCGCCGCCTCGACCATTGTCTCTCCGGGCCAGGACGCCCCCCCCCGCTCCCCATAAGCCCAGGCAGCGCAAGCAAAGGTCCGGCCCGGCTATCTCCCTGTATGTTCGCGGCTATTCGCTCTTGACAACACCCCTGAATCATCATAGATACTGTGTTCGTTCCTCGGTA
Source organism: Deltaproteobacteria bacterium (assembly GCA_023230665.1). Lineage (GTDB taxonomy): Bacteria > Desulfobacterota > Desulfomonilia > UBA1062 > UBA1062 > Phosphitivorax. The sequence continues at coordinate 373 of JALNWY010000068.1, read as the reverse complement.
GCTCAATCGGCAGAGCGGGTGGCTGTTAACCACTAGGTTGGGGGTTCAAGTCCCTCCCGAGGAGCCAATCTTCAAGGGGTCTGTTTTTTATATCCCCTTCCTCTCCCCACAAAAATTTATCTGTAACACCCTTCATGTGCTCACCGGCCGCTTCTCCGGGCCCGCAATTCCGCGCATTTCCGCTTGCCGGCATGCCCAAGCGAGCTGTCCCCTAGACCCGCCTCGTCTCCGATGGAGCGCCCTTGCCACGCCTCCCGGGAAGGCACTTTGGGGCATCATGGCCATAACTATGGCGGCAAGACCCTTCCAGACAGGAATCATATCCCTGTGCCTGAAAGCCTTCCCTTCCCGCATGTCTCTCATATCTGCTTTT
>JALNWY010000067.1 GCA_023230665.1 Deltaproteobacteria bacterium | reverse complement strand
TGTGCGTCCTGTCTCCCCGACCGGACCTAAAGTCATTGACCCTGGGGACAAGACCCCCTCCTGCCTGAGATCGATGAAAAGGTCATCCTTGCCAGTCGGGACAGGCGCTTCGGGCAGGGCATCCAGAGCCCTGTTCTGCAGGGTTGCCCCGCCGGGCAGGGCATCATCATTCCAGCCGGGGTGTTTCCTTTCGGCCGGGGCATGACCGAAGAACGGCACGGCTGAAAACGGGTATGCATCCTCGTTCATGCCCGGACATGCCTGCCCGTATTGCACAACCGCCCACGATTCGCTCGCGGCATCATCTGTCCGGCAGGTCCGTGACCCGGTCTGCGGGGCTCGTTCCGCAGCCCCGGGCGCGGCTGCCCAGTGAATGATGAAAAGGGCCAGGAATCCAATGAATGCGATAATAGGGGCTCGATGACCATCCACCTTGACATCCTCCTTCATGACCGCGAAGTGAAGAACGATAAGCGCAAGAAAATCCATTACACCAAGGAAAAAGGCGCGCGGCTTTCTTCTGCTCCAAGAGCAAATCAGATAGCTATCAAGAAGCGTACCATGGCTTGTCTGGAAGTAATTATATTGACTTTTCATAGAGTTATGACAGCGCTGTCAGGGTGTTGCCCTCATCGCATTGTCTTGCAAAACAGGACGTTTCCCGGAAAACAGGAAACCGGTTCCCCATGGTTCCCGGTGGACACCGCCAGGCAAAAACTTCTGCGGGCAGATCATCGGAACAGGCCCTGGGCCTGTTCTGCAGCAGGCCCGAGAGACATGACCGTCCCGGTCATTCATGAAGCTGGCAATACCATAACGCATGTGATAGATTTGTTTCCGGGATCGTGAAGGCTCCATCCGGCCCTGTTTTTTCGAGCAGAAAGGATTTTTTTTGCGCAGGAAGATATGTATCATCTTTTTCACGCACGAAGCGGCCAGGGGCCATACCTCATGAGAGGCGACATTCTGCCGGGCAAAAGCTATCCCCTCGGCGCCACGGCGTATCCCGAGGGTGTCAATTTCTGCATTTTCTCCAAGAGCTGCCATATCGTGGAGCTGCTCCTGTTCGACGACCCCGACGACGGGGCGCCCTCTCGGGTGGTCCGCCTCGATCCGTCGCTGAACAAGTCGTTCTACTACTGGCATGTCTTTATCCGCGGGATCAGGCCCGGCCAGCTCTACGGCTACCGTATCTTCGGCCCCCATGATCCGTCGCGGGGTCTCTTCTTCGATGGACAGAAGCTCCTGCTCGACCCCTATGCCAAGGCCGTGGCCATGGGAAGGAATTATGACCGGGTCCCGGCCTGCAGGCCGGGCGACAACTGCGCGTGGGCCGCGAAAACCGTGGTGGTCGACCCGCTCGCCTATGACTGGGAGGATGACGAGCCCCTGCGGGCGCCCTACCCCACGAACATCATCTACGAGCTCCACGTAGGCGGCTTCACCCGGCACCTGAGCTCCGGCCTGCCCGAGAAACTCCGGGGCACCTATGCCGGACTCATCGAGAAAACCGGCTATCTCAAGGACCTGGGCATCACCGCGGTCGAGCTGATGCCTGTCCAGCAGTTTGATGAGCAGGACGCTCCCTACCCGCTGAAGAACTACTGGGGCTACAGCCCCATGGCCTTTTTTGCGCCGCACTGCGGGTTCAGCTCGTCCCGGGATCCGCTGGGGCCGGTGAACGAGTTCAGGGACATGGTCAAGGCCCTTCACCGCCACGGCATCGAGGTGATCCTGGACGTGGTGTTCAACCACACGGCCGAAGCCGGGCACGATGGTCCCACGCAGTCGTTTAGGGGGATCGAAAACACCTCGTACTATATCTACAACCTCGCCCGGCAGCGCTACGAGAACTTTACCGGGTGCGGCAACACCGTGAACACGAACTTCTCTGTCGTGCGCAGGATGATCCTGGAATGCCTGCGCTACTGGGTCGAACAGATGCACGTGGACGGGTTCCGGTTTGATCTGGCCTCGGTCATGTGCAGGGGTGAGTCGGGTGAGCCGCTGGAAAAGCCGCCCATCCTCTGGTCCATCGAGTCCGACCCGGTGCTTTCAGGAACCAAGATCATCGCCGAAGCATGGGATGCGGCCGGTCTCTATCAGGTGGGGTCATTCATCGGCGAGCGGTTCGCCGAGTGGAACAGCCATTTCCGAGACGATGTGCGGTGCTTCGTCAAGGGAGACCGGGGCATGACCTTCAAGCTCGCGAACCGGATCGTGGGCAGCCCCGACATCTATCCGGAACCCGACCGCGAGACGAACAGGAGCATCAACTTCATCACCTGCCACGACGGGTTCACCCTCAACGACCTGGTCTCCTATAACGAGAAGCACAACGAGGCCAACCTGGAGTGCAACCAAGACGGCTACAGCCTGAACCACAGCTGGAACTGCGGAAAGGAAGGACCCACGGACGATCCGGTCGTGGAGAGCCTGCGGCTCCGGCAGATCAAAAACTTCCTCACCATCCTGCTCACCTCCCAAGGCACACCCATGATGCTCATGGGGGATGAGGTGAGGCGGACCCAGCAGGGAAACAACAACGCCTACTGCCAGGACAGCGAGCTGACCTGGTTCGACTGGTCCCTTATGAAAAAGAATGCAGACCTGCTCCGCTTTGTCAGGGGCCTGATCCATTTCACCCGGTCGTATTCGGTGTTCCATCACAAACACGTGCTCACCCGGCCCCTTTCGCACACCGACACGACCATTACCTGGCACGGGGTCCGTCTCAACCGGCCCGACTTCGGCGAAGATTCCCACAGCATGGCCTTCGAACTCAAGGCCCCGGCAAAAGGAGAACGCGTGTTCGTCATCCTCAACGCCTTCTGGGAGCCGCTCGCGTTCGAGATCCCGCCATCGTGGACCGGCCAGACCTGGCGCAGGCTCATCGATACCTCTCTTGCCGGCGGCGAGGACTATGTCCCCCCGGCAAAGGCCCCGCATATCGGGTCGAGACTGTACCGGGCCCATGCCCGGAGCGCGGTCGTGCTCGTTTCGAAATGATTTCGGTGCATCGGGCCCCTTACCTCCGGCATACCCCCTGCCGGGCCGTGCCCTACCCTTTCCTTTTTACGGAATTCCCGCCCGGCCGTAAGGATGTATTTGTTTCATGCAACTGAGATATTGACTCGCCTGCTCCTCGTGGTATTAATAGTGTGTAGGCATTTTATTGGAGCTAGTTGTCATTGGTGCATGGTCAAGGCAGTGTAAGGAGGAAAGGATGAGTATCAAAAAACAGTATCTCAAGGGAAAGCCGGTCTGTAAAGTAACGTTCACCATACCCAAGGACATGGGCAAATCAGCCCGCAATGCCTACCTCGTGGGCGACTTCAACAACTGGGACCCCCGGACAAGCCCCATGAAGCACCGCAAAGACGGATCCTTTGAGCTCTCCATGAATCTCGAAAAAGACCGCGAGTATCAGTTCAGGTATCTCCTTGACGACACCTGGGAAAACGACGACAGTGCGGACAGGTATGTCCCCACTCCCTATGGAGACGCCGACAACTCGGTGGTGGTGGTCTGACCATCCCTTTTCGGGCACGGGTTCACATTTCTTCTTTTCCGTCCGGGGGAGCTGCGCGTTTTTTTCCAGCTCGGGGTGCATACGCCGCTCGATTGCTGCGTACAGGAATACCCTGCACGCCGTTTGTTGCGTGAGCACCAAGTCTTTCCCGGCCTTCACCGTCCCCGAATTCTCAAGGCCGGTTCAGACAGCCCATGCAGCTCAAGTGCACGAGGACCAGGATCCCTGCGACCACGGACAGCGCGAGTGCGAAACCTGTCAGAAAACCCCTCATAAGATCTGCCTCCCACTGGTTTTATCGATCCTGAAGCATAACATATCCCAGGGCGAAAAGATATGCCGGCCGTACCCGGAGCCTGGTTTTACAGGGGCCGTCAGTTATGGGACCTCAGTGGGGTCTCTAGCGTCGGCCAAGAGGCGGATCGTCCGAATCTCCGGTCAGCCCGCTCTGACGGAGCAGGTCGTTCAGCCCTGACATGCGCTCCGTGCGCCTGTGGGCGGCAAAGGCAAAGATCTCGGGGCCGGCCCAGATGTCCAGCCGCCTGCTTGCCCTGGTTATCCCGGTGTACACCAGCTCGCGGGTGAGCACGGGGCTCTGGCGGGGCGGCAGGACGAGCACCACCCGTGAGAACTCCGACCCCTGGCTCTTGTGCACGGTCATGGCAAAGGCGGTCTCATGCTCAGGGAGCCGCACCAGGGATATCCTGCGCACGGTCCCATCCGGCCCGGGGAAGAATGCCCGCAGTTCGCCGTCCAGATCGTCTCTGAGGATGAATCCGATGTCGCCGTTGAACAGCCTGACCGTGTAGTCGTTGGAGGTCACGAGCACGGGCCTGCCGTGATAGTGCAGGCTGCCTGCTCGGATGAACCCCTTCCTGGAGAGGATCTCTTCGATGAGGCGGTTTATCGCCTCAACCCCGAACGGGCCTTCCCGCAGGGCGCACAGCACCCGGAACCCGGCAAACAGGTCGAACCGCTCCTCGATCCCGGTCGCACGCAGGCAGGGGCCGTATCCCTCAAGCGCGGCCTGCTCCAAATGCCCGGGAAGCAGGTGGGGCGAGGAGATCTCCTGCATGCACACATCTGAAAACCCCCCTTTAAGAATCCTCTGCACACATACGTCCGGGTCGCCTGCGCGCACTGCCTCGCTGATCTGCCTGATCCCGCTCTCGGACCCGAACCTATGGGTGTGCCTCAGCTCCACCAGGCAGTCCTGCACACCTTCGGGGCTCCCGTCTGCAAGCTCGTACCCGGTCGCTTCCCGGATGAGTCCGCAGGTCTCTCGGGAATAGCACGGGCCCGAGCCGATATCGCAGATATCGCCCAGCACGTGCCCGGGCTCCACAGAGGAGAGCTGGTCGCGGTCTCCCACCAGGATGAGCCGGGCACCCGGCTTCAGGGCCTGGACGAGCCGGGCCATGAGGCTGAGCGAGGTCATGGACGCCTCGTCGACCACCACCGCGTCGTGCGGCAGGGGGTTCTCAGCTGAATGTCTCACGCGCGCCCTGCCCGGGATCACTCCCAGGAGCCGGTGGATGGTCGATGCGCGCAGGCCCGGCATGGTGAGCGCCACCCCGGCTCCCTGCAGGGACCTGATCGTCCTGCCCAGTGATTCGTCGAGTCTCTGGGCCGCCTTGCCCGTGGGCGCGGTGAGCGCCACCCGGATCTTGGGGTCAAGATGGACGAGCATGGCCAGGATGTGCGAGACAACAGTGGTCTTCCCGGTGCCCGGCCCTCCGGTGATGATGCACAGCGCCCCTTTGAGCCCCATGAGCACGGCCACCTTCTGCCAGTCGACATGGCCGGAAGCCTGGCCGGGAAAGTGCAGGCCGAGCCGGGACCGGATCGCCTCGATATCGAGGGGCACGCTCTGCCTGCCGAGTTCGAGGAGCTTGTCCGCGAGGATCTTTTCATGGTTCCAGTAGCGCCAGAGGTAGAGCCGCGACGCGGGGTCGAGGATCAGGGGCCGGTACTCGCCGGGTCTGCCCACCACAGGCGAGGATGCGAGGGACTCGCGCCACTCCTTAAGCGGCGGGCACTCGACGCGCCTGCCGGTCGCCTCGTCCTGAAAGACCCTGCCCGCATGGGAGGCAAGGTCGATGCAGATGTGCCCCTGCCGGGTATACCTGCTCACCAGGGCAGCGGCAACGGACACGCCCGGGTCTGAAGCCTGCGAGAGCTGCTCCATGAGCCGCGCGAAGTGCAGGTCGATGCGGGCGAAATACGCGGGCTCGCGGTCAAGGCCCGGGTTGTCGCCGGGATTCAGATATGGTCCGGGATCCCCAGTACTCATGCTTTTTTGCCCCCTTGCAGCAAAAAACTCTCCCTCACAGCGCCAGCCTCACGCTCAGGTCGCGAATGACCTCCCACTCGGGCATGGCGCGGTAGACGCCGTACTCCGGGCCCATGGCCGGGTCGAGCCCCCGGAGAAAGACATAGACGACCCCGCCCATGTGCTTCTGGTACGAATATCCTTTAAGCCGCTTCTCCAGGTAGGCGTGGAGCGCAGCCGTGTAGAGGTGATACTGGAGGATGTAGTAATTCTTCACCATCGCGTCCTCCATGGATTCTTGCCCGTAGTGCTCGATGCGCGGGCCAAGGCGGTTTGACTTCCAGTCCAGGAGATAGTATCTCCCGCCCGAGGCGAACACCAGGTCGATGAACCCCCGCAGGAAACCCCTGGTCTCATCGAGGCGCAGCTCTTCCAGCATGTCCGGGAAACCGGGCGGCGCCGCATCCCGGCCCCGGCCCCGGAAGATGTCCGCAAGGATCCGCTTGGAGAGTTTTCTGACGGGCAGATAAAACTCCAGCTCCCGCAGGGTCATCCCGTTTGGCACTCCGGCCAGAGGGGCGCCGTTGATCTCGATTGCGAGCGCATTCTTCACCATGGCGGTGACGGTCTCCTCCCAGTCACTCTTGAACCCGTGGAGCTCGAGGGCGCCGGCGACCAGCGCCCGTACCTCAGGCTCGTGGGCCTGGAAATGCAGGCGCTCGAAAACAGAGTGGAGCATGATCCCGGTCCTGGCGCCGCCCGGCAGCCGGAACGCGCTCCCGGCATCCGCCGCTTCCCCTTCATTGTCGCGGCCCGGCAGCCGGTACAGGGCGTCCCGGTCGGCCACGTCCGCGTCATGGGGAGCATAGGTTCCGCGCGGAATGTCCGAAACCATTGAGGAAAAGCTCGACACCCGCCACGACCGGTCGATCCTGCCCGTGAACTCGCGGCAGGAAAGCTGTGCCGGGTCGAGGGCAGGCCGGACAAACCGTTTCGGGACCTCCCGGGGCAGGTCTTCTACCAGGATGCAGCCTTTCCTGTCCCGGCAAACCCTCATCAGCTCCTCCCGGACCGGATCGCCGATCTGTTCGCGTCCCGATCCGATATCCGGGGCCCCGCCTGGTCTGGTGTCTGTCCCGCGTTCTTGTTCGCTCGGCCGGCCGCCCGATCCTCCGGCTGCTCCCGGAAAGAGTTGCGAGAGCGCAGATGACTCTCCTTTGTAGAACCTCCCCCACACCAGGTAGCAGCGGTTTTTTGCCCGGGTGAGCGCCACATACACGAGCCTCATGTCCTCGGCCATGAGCTCTCTTTCGGCCTGGTCCCGGTGCTCGGCCAGTTGGTCGGAGCCCAAGTCGAAAAAGGCCCTTAAGCCCTGCCCAGGGTCGTGGAACGCCACGTTCGCGCGGTCACGCAGTCTGGAGGGCCCCCAGAGGAAGGGACAGAACACGATGGGAAACTCCAGGCCCTTGCTCTTGTGCACAGTGATCACCTTGACCGCGTCCTCGTCGCTCTCCAGCCTGAGCTGGTGCTCCTGGGTCCTGGGCATGGACGGGTCGCGCCGCTGGCTGAGCCACTTGATCAGCCCCCTCATACCGGGCCTGTGCTCCATGGACGCCTGGTTGAGCACCTCGGCCAGGTGCAGGAAGTTGGTGAGCGTGCGCTCGCCCCGGGTGAGGCCGAGGATGCGTGCGCTCGCGCCCTCGTCGGCCGTGAGCTTTCTGAACATCCGCATGAAGCCTGCCTGGGCCCAGAGATCGTGATAGTGCCTGAACCGCTCGACCCAGGTCTCGAGCAGGCGGTCGTCCCTTCCCAGCATGTCGACCTCCGAGGCGTCCAGTCCGAAGAGCGGCCCGGCCAGGGCCGTGCGGACATAGGGCTCGGCATAGGGCTGCGCGACCGCCCTGAGCAGGAACTCCATCTCCAGGGCCTCGGGCGTGTCGAAGACGTTTTCTTCGCTGGAGAGCACGCAGGGAATGCCGAAGACGGTCAGGGCATCACGGACGAGCCTGCCCTGGCTGTTCTCGCGCACGATGACCGCCACGTCGCGGGGCGCTAACCCGCTTTGCCCGAGCACGGCCTCGCCCCGCACGCCCGCCCTGAGGAGACGGGAGATCTCCGCTGCCACGGCCCGGGAGATCAGTTCTTCGGCGGCCGGCCTGGTGAGTCCGGCAGGGGAGCCGTTGTCGGCGTACCAGATGGTGAGCGGCCCTGGGCCCGGGTCGCGTAGAACCTTGCGCAAAGGGTTTTCTCCTGGGGCCACGGGGGCAAAGCGGATCTCATCAAAAACAAACGAGCCCTGCCTGTCGAAGAGGCTGTTCACTGCCCGGACCAGCTCGGGCTCGCTGCGCCAATTTTTCTCCAGGGTGTACACGCCGTCTTGGCCCACCTCGCTTGCGGCGTTAAGGTAGGTGAAGATGTCGGCGCCCCGGAAGCTGTAGATAGCCTGCTTGGGGTCGCCGATCAGAAACAGCGGCGCGCCCGAGAAGACCGTGTGGAAGATCTCGTACTGCACCGGGTCGGTATCCTGAAACTCGTCGATCAGTGCCGCCCGGTAGCGCTCGGAGAGGTTCTCTTTGAGGATGGGGCCGCTTTCAGAGGCCAGGCTGTCACGCACCTTGAGCAAAAGGTCGTCAAAGTACACCACGCCCAATGCGTCTTTCTTTGCGGGCAGGCTGCTCCTGACATGGCGGAAAAGCTGCACCTTGAGCCAGACGAGCCAGCGCTCCATGCCTTCTGTGAGCCCGTTGCAGAGCCTGCCGTGCTCGTGGCACAGGGTGAAGAAATCGTGCCGCAAGGGCGCGAACCCCTTTTTCGCCGCGCTCTCGATCTTTGGGGCCGTGAGTTTCTCAAAATCCTTGAACAGGGGCAGTACTGTGCCGTCGGACGAGGCGTACTCCTCCATGTCGTTCATCAGCCTCAAGACCCCGGAGGCGCGATACCTGCTGCGGTTGAGCCCGGGGTCGTTCAGCAGGAGGTGCTCCACCTCCTTGCTCGTATCTTTCCAGAGGCTCCTCACCCGCCCGAAACTCTCGCGGTATGCTCCCAGCAAAGTCCCGAGTCCGGGCTCCGGGATGTCGGGGATGATCCGGACATCCAGGCTCGCCTGCCGGATGAGACCTAAGAAAAAGCCAAAGGTGTGGCCTTTGTTCATGGCATAGTGGGCTAGCTCCCGGGGCATGGCATCGGTGAAATGCATCCGGCAGAAGTCGCCCACGGTCTCGTAAAGAAGCTCGGCCTGGTCAGTGATGAGCTCGTGGTCGAAGAGGACCCTGCTCTCAAAGGCGAGTTCGCTCAGCACCCGCTGGCAGAACCCGTGGATAGTGAAGATGGACGCCTCGTCGAACCGCCTGAGCGCGTGTTCCAGGCGCCGGACGGCCTGCCCGGGGTCAGCGGTGCGCTCAACCAGGCCCAGAAGAAAGGGATCATTGCCCTGGCCTGACACAAAGCATTTCAGGGCCGCGCGCACCCTCTCCCTGATCCTGCCCCTGAGCTCGCCGGTGGCTGCCTCGGTGTAGGTGACCACCAGGATCTCGCGGACTTGAAGTGTGGTCTCGAGCAGGAGCCTCACATAGAGCGAGGCAATGGTATAGGTCTTGCCCGTGCCCGCGCTCGCCTCGATCAGGTGCGTGCCTTTTAAGGGGATCTCGAACAGGTTGAGCGGCTTCATGATCTGCCCTTGCCCCGGTGGAGGATGAGCGGTCCGAACAGGCGCGAGGCGATCTCCTCGAACTCGCTGTCCAGGGCCTCGCGCCCCTGGAAGCAGATCCGGTAGGCGAGATCGGTCCCCTCGCCCGGGTTCTGCTCTCTGCCCTCCCAGACGACCCTGGCCTTTTTCAGCCTCTCTTCGCGCGATTCGTCCGCCTGCCTGCCCAAAGAGGCGTATTTGAGCGAGGTCTCGGGAAAAAACGGCAGGGGCCGGCTCATGCCCTCCCAGTAGTGCTCGAGCAGCGTATTGAGCATCTCAGAGCTGTTTTCCACCGGGGAGAGCTCGACTGTGCCGTCGCGGGAGATGTAGCAGCTCTGCGCGTCTGCGTCCCTGCCGAGCGAGCACAGAACGAGGTGGTGGATCCAGGCGGTGAAGAGATCGAAGGCCTTTGCCCTGGCGGGCCGGTACAGGACGACCCTGCCCGGGGGATAGGTGACCAGCGAGCCGCTTAAGGTAAACCGGCCGATCCGCATGTCCACGGCCCTTGCCTGCGGGCCCGTATCCGTGATCCGCTCTTTCACCTGCCTGACAAAGGCCGCGGTCTCTGTGCGTATGCGGGAAAACAGGATCTCGCCCCGAACCCCGTGGGGAAGGCGGCCGTCCATCTTCATGATCCGGTAGGAAAGTTCGTCGTCAACCCCGCCCAGGATGTGGCCGGCGTAGGTTTTTCTGAGATGATAGAGCTCTCTGTTGTCCGGCTCGACAGGTTCGCGGTCTTCCAGGGAGAGCCATGCCTCGGATATGCCCATGGCGAGCCTTTTGGAGAGCAGAAACCGGCAGGGGTTGCGGAAGAAGCTGCAGAGCGTGCCCAAGTCCACGCTCTTCCACTCGTCAGCGGGCAAGGCGATGGGTCCCGGGATGAACACCCTGCTCTGCACGCCGCTGCCGGCCAGGCTCCTGGCCGCCTCGGCATTCTCCTCAGAGAAGCTGAACAGCCCTTCCTCCCCGGTGAAGTAGCGGGGGTTGAACGCCTGGAGGCAATGCCGCTTCACCACGCCCCGGGCCGCGGGCGCGCCGTCTTGCATGACCCGGCCGCTCTCGAGACAGTCGAGCAGGATGCTCACGGGAACAGCGGGGGGGATGGGCGAGTTGTCGTCCGTGCTCTGGCCCGTGAAGCTGATGTGCAGGGCCTTTCTCGCCGAGAGGAGCGCCTCGAGGAACAGGGAGAGGTCTTTGTTGCGCACGCTGCAGTCTCCCCTGCGGGGCCTGCGACAGATGAGGTTGAACCCCTTGGCGCGCTGACGCCCAGGAAAGTCGTCGTGGTTCATGCCGAGCAGGCACACCACCTTGAAGGGGATGCTCCTCATGGCCGGCATGGAGCAGAAGGTGACCCCGCTTATGAGATAGGCCCTGCCCTCTTCCTCGCGCTCCAGGGCCCCCCTGACAAAGGCCCTGACCACCTCGCAGTCGACCTCGCGGCCAAACCCCGTGATGTCCTGGATATCGGCCAGCCGCCGGAACACGGCCCGCACTGACTGCACCGCAGGCAACAAAGCCTCGTCCGGCTCAAAAAACTCGTCGAGCAGCGCCATGAGCGTCTCGGACCACGCTGCCGGCGTCTTTTTGTCCTGGAAGGACCTCACGCAGGCAAACAGGGCCGTGAGAAAATCGAGAAACGCGCCCAGCACCCGGGAGCTGTCGCCCTCCATGTCGTCGTAGGGCAGGATCGAGCCGAACCCGCGCATGTCGTCAGAGGGCATGGCATATCCCAGGAGCAGCCTGTCCAGGCCAAAGCTCCAGGTGTTCTCATACACCTCGGGCAGGCCCTGCTCGCGCTTCCACTTCTCGTCGCGCCCCCACCTGATCCCGCTTTCCCGGATCCACGTAAGGATCAGCTCCAGGTCTTCTTCCCTCAGGCCGAACTTCCTGCGCACGGGCTCGGACTCGAGTAGCGCGGCCACCTTTGTGGCCTCGAACCGGCTGACGCCAAGCCCCAGGATGCCCCCGATCACGTCCGCCAGGGCGCCCAGGGCCTCACGAGACCGGCCGGAGAGCGTGAAGGGAATGTACAGGGGGCTGCTCCGCGGCACGTCGAACACGGCCTGGACATAAGGAGCATACGCCCGGATGTCGGGCGCCATGACCACGATCTCTTCGGGCTTGAGCTCCGGGTCTTTGCCCATGAGTGCCAGGAGCTGGTCTCTGAGCACCTCGACCTCGCGCATAGGGCCGTGGCACGAGTGGATCATCAGGGAGCGATCATCCGGCCCGACCCTTTTCAGCACATCGTCTCCGGGGTTGCGCAGGTCGAGGATATCCGCCTGGATGCCCTGGAGCAGGGTCTCCTCCGGGATATCCTCGAACAGCTCGATCTCCTGCGGGCCGAGCTCCTGCAGCATGTCGAAGAGCTCCCTGCCCAGCCGGCCCAGGGCCGCGAGAATGCTGTTGCCCTCTTCGAGATGCAGATCGCCTTCGGGGTGCCCGGCCCTCTCGGATATCGCGGCGATCTCGCTTTTGGACCGGATATCGCCCCAATACTGTCTGCAGGGGTTGAGTGCGAACACGTGCACCGGGATGAACCGGGACAGGGCATGGAACACCCCCAGATGAAACAGAGGCAGGTGCGAGATCCCGAAGAGGCAGAGCCTCTCGGGCAAACGCGGGATGCACGAGGGGTCGAGCGCCTCCATGAACCGCTCTCTCAGCCGTGCCGGGTGAGCATGCCCGCTGCGCTCGCACACGGCCCTCCACAAGGCCGACTGCCAGTACTCGACCTTGGCGTGCGCCTCGGGCAAGACCAGCCGGCCTTCCTCCCAGGCAAGCAGCATGTCGGGCCGGTAGATCACGTAGCTGTCGAACATCTCGGCCATCCGGGAGCTGAGCTGAAAGCCCCTCACCCCCCGGCGGTCGTCAGAGAGATACGACGTCAGGGTCTCGAAGCCGGGCTTGCCCACAAACCCGGGCAGCACGTCCATGATCCTCCACGCCAGGGCATGGGTCTCGAACAGGGCGGACCCGCGCGTATCCTCACCAGACAACACGCGCGCGAAGAGATCGGCCATGATCCGGTTGGGAAAGGGAAAGGCGCAGTTGGCGCAGATGCCGTGCTCCCGCGCGAGCTGCATGGAGAGCCAGTGCTCCATGCCCTTGCTCTGCACCACCACGATCTCCTGTGAAAAAGGCGAAGAAAGTGGCTCCCCAAGGACTTCGGCGATCTTGTGCGCAAGCTGCTCGAGCCTGTTTCCGGAATAGAGCATCAACCCCTGCATTTCAACAAACACCCCTCTTCCATCTAAAGCCTGCCTATACCATGAAACCGGCCCCGGGAGAAAGGATGAGCTGAGAATCACGCTGAAAAGGGCTGAAGTCGGGAACAGGACAGCGACAATAGATGTTTCGATGCTTATAAAGGGTGATAAAGCCTGTCATGTCAGGATATGCGATGATCCCATTGAAAAAGCCGCGTACACCAAAAAAGATGGAAAAGCTTCCGAGATTCAGCATTATTACCGGGCAATGAAAACCGACAATACCTTTGTCTCAATTGAGATGGGGGATAAAATGCTCGTCGTTTTCGATCCAGTGAAATCGCACAAGGAAAAATCCTGCGGCATGGCACGTATCGATGCTCAGGATATAATCGAAGTCATCCCTGAGATCAAGCGCCTCTACAAGATAGAGCGATCTGGTTCGGTGGATCGAATGGTGGAACTCTGGACATTCTTTCCTGCCGATAACTATGTGAAAATCCAAAAGCTGGACGATGGCATGGTCACCGTTACCAACATTCGTGTCGGCCAGTCAGGACTCTTCGATGATGGAAAGTCTCTATTGACTGTGGTGCCTGGAATGGATGAGGTTTCCGCTAGAGAAGCGACCTGTCATTAGTTCCAAACCAGACCCCTGTATGTGGGTTTGAGCATTGTGCTCTTTTATAGAGCTTGTGCTCACTCCCCCCATACCAGGGTCTTTTTTTGCCTAGGTGGCTGCTCTCGTGATTGAAATCCCGTGAACTTCCCGCTCGTATTTTTAAAAAAAGCCACAGGCGAGGTCAGGGAAATGCCTGTGGCTAAAATATGAGGCGCGGATGGTTTTTGGCTATCGAGCATAGAAAGATAACATCAAAGCGCCTCGGCGCAAAAGATGGCCGGGATGACTATACGCGCGTGGCCTATGCTGCCGCGTTCCAGAAGACCAGAACGACGGTCGTCCGTCACCAGGTAGTCTGCATCGCCCGCCAGAGCCATCGCCAGCAGAAAAGCGTCGCTCGGATCGCTCACCTCCACACCTTCCGGCAAATATGGTAGTGCGTTTAACACAATGGCACGATGCATGTTGTTGACCATCGCGCCGACGCGGTGCGCTGGTAGAATGGTCTTGAGCTTCGGATAGCGGCTTGCACGCCGCAGTTCGTCAAGCTGTGCTGTCGAGGTTACCAGTTCGAAGCGCCCTGCTCGCCAGGCCCGGTAGATGACATCGGGCGGGCCGTACGGTGAGATCAGTGCGCCAAGCAGCACATTGGTATCCGGGATGACACGCATCAGCGTTTACGTACCCATTGCACCGCTTCGTCGATGAGATCGTTTAGTTCCGTCTCGCTCACACCGGCAGCCGCAGCCTTTGCCTGAGTTACGGCCTGCTCCAGAAGATAAGCTCGCACAGCTTCCTCGATGAAGCGCGACAGGTCGCCCTTGCGGCCGCCACCCTGCGCGGCGATGAACATGCGTACGGACTGATCCACGTCCGACGACACAGCAATGTTCCAGCGAACGGTACTCATAGCATCCCCCAGTTCAGTGTTTTCGTGTATAAGTATTTATTCACCGATCTAATCGGCATGGCAAGTGGTTCGATAACCTGATCCAGCAATTCTAAATTTAAAGCATGGTCTGAGCAGTCGGAACTTGTCAATGATGATGAGACACTTTCAGTAAACATTTAGAGTAGACCTTTGTTGTCTACCCTGGGTATTGGTTTGTTAATCCAGACGGCATTGGGCAAGGGCAGCGATTTTGGCAGGTTGCCCTTAAATCGTTCGGGGTGTTCTCTGAATGCGGCATTAAGAACAGTCTGCC
>JALNWY010000066.1 GCA_023230665.1 Deltaproteobacteria bacterium | reverse complement strand
GCCTCCCAGGGACGGCGGCCGGGTTCGTTCAACGCCGTTGAACGCCTTTGTTACACAGGTGCTCGGGGTATGGGGGCACTGGAATACGCTCCGGCAACAGGACCCAAAGCCCGCCAGGCTACTCGCATTCAAATCGACAAACTCGTGGATCTCGCCTCCGAAATTCTCACTCACCGGAATAATCTGGATGTTTCGTTCGGTGAGAAATACAAGGAGAACGCCTTGAAGGATATCCTGCGCGTCGGTACTTCGGCTGGCGGGGCAAGGGCCAAAGCGGTTATTGCCTGGAATCCATCAACCAATGAAGTGCGTTCCGGACAACTCCCGGCCGGAAAGGGTTTTGAATACTGGCTGTTGAAATTTGATGGTGTCAGTGGCAACAAGGATAAGGAACTCGAAGATCCCAAGGGGTATGGACTCATTGAATATGCCTATTCAAAGATGGCCGCTGACGCCGGGATCACGATGACTGAATGCCGGCTTTTTAAAGAAAACAACAGGCACCATTTCATGACCCGCCGCTTCGACCGCCTCGGCAACGGCGAAAAGCTCCACATGCAGTCTCTCTGCGCCCTGGCGCATTATGATTATAACATGGCGGGTGCATATTCTTACGAACAGGCTCTTCTCGTCATCAGGCAGCTCGGCCTGCCGATGAGTTCGATCGAGGAGATGTTTCGCCGGATGGTCTTTAATATCATCGCCCGCAATCAGGATGATCATGTCAAGAATATCGCCTTCCTGATGGACAAATCCGGAACATGGACCTTGGCGCCGGCCTTTGACATGATTTACAGCTTCAACCCCTCCGGGGTCTGGACAGCCAGTCATCAGATGACACTGAACGGCAAGCGCGACGACTTTACTTTAGAGGATTTCAAAGCCTGTGCAAGAACTGCCTCGATGAAGCGTGGCCGTGCAGAAGCTATTACCAAGGATGTGCGGGAAAAAGTCCTGCATTGGCGGGATTATGCCGAAGAGGTCGGACTCCACGCCATCTGGCGCGATCAGATACAGAATACACTTCGTTTGGCGAAGTTTGTATGATGTCCCATTATTGGCTGTAATGTATTTCGTCGAAAATTATTTTTTAGGGGGTAGTCGCTATTTGATAACCCAAGTATGTTATCTTGCAGGAAACATTTCGAAGAAACTTGGTATCGAAAAATCTCATTAATTGCTTTGTCTAATGATATATGGCACATATAGATCAATTTCTTATAAATTTGAGCAGCATTCTGTTTGTAATCACATAGCTTTCAGTTGAGCCAAGAAAATATGCCAATAGCGCAAGGGACAGAAATTTACAACACCGACTCACCACCTGTCATAGCTCGTGGGATGAGTCTCTCACAAGAGGAACTTGATGATGCAAGGGAAGAACGCTTGCCCGATGTGCTAACGGATGCGCCTGGACTTGAACATTTGGAAGAATTTTACTCTGGCCTTGAACTAACAGAATTCGGTCAGGATAATATAGCCGAAGCACTTCAGCCAATACCTGAAGATGAGAGTTCGCGAGGATGGCGTGAGGGGGAAGCTCTTGCAGAGGCATGGTTAACTGATCACAAAAATTGTGAATTTCCATGGCCATTTAATCGTGATCTTCGGCATCATAGGGCAAGTCTTCCTGGGGCCGAGTTGGTTGGATTTATTGGAGCAGGTACTGATACACAATTTGTATTCAGTCAGGTAAAGACTTCAAAGGAAGATAGATACCCACCACAAGTAGTTAATCGTGGGGACAAAAGTCTTATAAAACAAACCCTTCAATTACGTGATGATAAAAATATAAAGAAAACGCTTGTACACTATATCCTCCAAAGGGCAACGCTTGATAATGGGCTGGTTGGCCAAGCAAGAGTTGCGACTAAAAAATGGTTAGAATCAAACTATTTGGATCTCGTTATTTTTGGGGTATTAATACGAGACGTTCCATACTCTCAGTTTGATCTTTCAGGAGCAGCAGAGACACTCTGTGAGGGTTGTCATCCTGCAACTCGTATTGAGTTCATCGCTATATATTTACCTGAGGGCGCAATTCCAGGTGGGCCTCAGCACCGACCTCGTGAAAGAAGGAGGCATCAATAATGATTCTTCTTCGTCAAGACCTAGATATACTTGAGAACCATTGGGCAGTATCAGCTGTAGAAAATGTAGATCGGAAACGTGCTCATAATGTTGCAAATGCCCGTTTACTTGAAGATTCGTTTGGAGAGCAATTGCAACTCTCCTTTTTTGAACACGCAGAAGACGCTGATCTTCTTGAGCGTCTTGCCACAGCTTACGAAATAGCGGCTGCTGAAGGTTTAGACGCACTCCTTCACCGAGGACACACTGAGGAACGCCGGAGATTGGCGACCCAAGCCCAAGCAGGATCATTTAAAGCTTTTGAAATCAGGAGAGTATTTCCGGTACCTCTCGCTGATACTGATAGGATTTTTCATGTACTGCGTCTTGCCGCTCTTGCTTACACAGGAGATCGGTGGGCTGATCTCAGACGATGGCTATTTGATCATAAAGAAGAAGCCCAAACTCCTAATGCTGGAAATGTATCATGGGAAAAGAGAGTCCTTTTTCAAGTTTACGATGGTTGGCTGAGACTCTTCAGAAAGGATAGCTGGAATGATCTTCATGGGATAGCTGGCATTGTAGCAGGCCTTCGTCAGGAACAACAACAGTTTGAAAGAGATTTACTTCAAGCCGGAAATGCCTCGGAAAATCAGGTGATGGCACTCCAATTGGTTGCACTCTATCATTGGGCAAAAGCAACAGAACAACTCTCACTTTTTATGCTTCAAGGTCAGCCTGGAGGAATTCGGGAAGAACTGGATTTGCATTTTGAGAAGGCTATAAAGGCAAGTGCTGCTGCAAGTGACATACAATTAGAAGTACTCCTCCGATGGCTCCATGTAACTGGGCGAATGATGGTTGCTGGTTCTCTTTGGGTTGCTACTTCAGGCATAAACTCAAGAGTTAGCCGATTTGTTCGTAAGATGACAAGTGCATCACGACCTGTAATTGAATTGCTTCCTCCTCAGAGAACAGCTTTTGCTGAGCAAGGACTTCTTGATCCAGCGAGCAGAGCTGTTGTTGTTGATTTGCCCACTTCAGGGGGCAAGACAATGCTTGCACAATTCCGAATTCTCCAAGCATTGAATCAATTTGCTGAGGATGATGGTTGGGTTGCCTACGTGGCTCCAACACGAGCACTTGTTGCACAAATAATGCGTAGACTTCGAAGGGATTTTGGCTCGCTGGAGATTAAGGTAGAGCAAGTTTCCGGTGGTATTGAGATAGACAGTTTCGAAGAAGAGATGTTAAGCGAAGAAAGAGGGTTTGATGTCTTGATTTCTACACCTGAGAAACTGGGGCTTATCATAAGGAATGGTAAGCTCTCTCACAGGCCTTTAGCCCTTGTTGTTGTTGATGAAGCACATAATATTGAGGATGATCAAGAGCGAGGTTTACGGATTGAGCTACTTCTCGCCACGATTCGACAGGATTGCTCAGAAGCAAACTATCTATTGTTAATGCCTTTCGTTCCTCATTCAGAATCCTTGTCAAGATGGCTTGATCCAGACTCAGGAGGCCGATCAATAAGTTTAGGAACCACTGCTTGGCAACCGAATGAACGCTTGGTTGGTTTGTATAGTATTAAAAAATCAGGAGCAAGGCATGGACGACGTCATGGATGGAGAATGGAATACGAAACCCTGGTGACCACACCCAAGACTATTCACCTGGAAGGAAAACATCTTGCCGGCGACTTGTTTCCCTTAGACTTGCCTTATACTAAAGCCAAAACTCTCGCAATTATGACAACCTCCATGGCTAAAGTTTTCTCAACGAGAGGTACAAGCATTGCTGTTGGCGATACGATACCTAACGTTTGGAATATGGCTCGTGCCGCTGCTAACAACATGGAAATGCCAAGCCGCCTTCCTGAAGAAATAAAACTTGTGCAAAATTTCCTAAAAACTGAAGTGGGTGACGATTTTGAGTTGGTTTCATTGTTGCGGAAGCGTGTAGGTGTTCATCATGCAGGACTTCCAGATGAAGCACGATCATTAATCGAGTGGTTGGCTGAGGAAGGGCATTTGAGAGTATTGTTTACGACAACTACAATTGCACAAGGTATAAACTTTCCAGTTTCCTCTGTATTCATTTCTAGGGCAGAACATCCCACTAAGCGCGGTCCTATTCCAATGACTCCACGTGAATTTTGGAATCTCGCCGGCAGAGCAGGTCGAGTTGGTCAGGATAGTGTAGGTGTTGTTGGTATTGCAGCTGATACTGAAGAAAAAATAACACGATTGAAAGAATTTGTCGCAGAAGCAACAAAAGATCTTGTATCACGACTTATCAAAATGATCGACGATATTCTAGACCGAACACCTGAAGCTCAATTGATGGCTGTGATCCATGATGCTCAATGGGCAGACTTTCGCTCGTTTGTTGCACACTTATTAAAGGAGGCGAGAAATGTAGATATTTTACGAACCCAGACGGAGCAGGTTCTTCGCAGTACATATGGTTATTCATTGATGCGTGGAGACGACTCACAGCGTTCACAGTATCGTGCTACCCGTTTGATAGAATTGACAAATGCCTATGCTGAACGATTGTCTCAAAGCATGGAAACTTTGAAATTGGCAGATTCAACAGGTTTTGATCCGGAAGGTGTACGAGTGGCAATGAGAGAATTGAGGGGGCTTGAGCACAATCTTACTGTTCAGGACTGGGAACCTACTTCTCTTTTTGGGCAAGGCCAAGGGCTTTCAACACTTGTTGGAGTTATGATGCAAATTCCAGCATTAAGGGAAGCAATTGATAATTTAGCAGGTTCTGGCCATGATCGGCGGCGAGTTGCGGAGATCGCTAAGGCATGGGTCGCTGGCCGCTCTATTCAGGAAATAGCCACAGCTTACTTTGATGGAGCTACACCATCTATCAAGGTTTCAGAGGCTTGCAAAGGAATCAGTCGAGCACTAATGAATAATGGTGTTTGGGGCCTTGCAGCTTTGAGCAAGCTTCCTGGGTCAGGTATAGACTGGGACAATCTTTCTGCAGATGAAAAGAGGAAGATTAACCTTTTACCTGCTTTCCTCTATCATGGTGTGGATACAGAAGACGCGGTACTAATGCGTATGAACCAAATTCCACGAAGTTTGGCTAAAGAGCTAGGGCAACAAATGCGACGTAATGCAGATTCTACCCAGACCTTGACAGTGAGTGATGCAAGGGACTTTGTGAAGAATTTGGATAACGAGGGATGGCAGCAGGCAATACCACCACAATCAACACTTAATGGAAGGCAATATCGCGAAATCTGGCAATTGCTATCAGGTGAATTTAGTTGATTGCTAATTTTTGAGGGATATCCTATCTGATTTTTTCATACCCTATATTTACCGAAAAAGACCAATATTGAGTTTATAGGAAAAATTTAAATATGCCGACATTGGAATTCAAGGGAAAGCAGTTTGTCTATTCTCATCATTTGAGCGTCCCCTTTCGAGAATTGCGGGTTGAGGCGGGAAAGTCCCTGCCTGCCGAGGGACAAAAGCCGTCGCTTGATGATAACCTGATCATTCACGGCGACAACCTTGAAGCGTTGAAAGCCCTGCTGCCCACCCATGCCGGCAAAATTGACTGCATCTTCATCGACCCGCCCTACAACACCGGCAACGAAGGTTGGTGCTACAATGACAATGTGCGCTCACCGTTGATGCGGGAGTGGCTGAAGAAGTCGGCCAACCCGGTGGACAAGGAGGACCTGGAGCGCCATGACAAATGGCTCTGTATGATGTGGCCGCGATTGAATTTGCTGCGGGAATTATTGGCCGAAGAAGGCGCTATCGTTGTAACCCTGGACGATAATGAGATTCATAGGATGCGCGACCTCATGGATGAGATTTTTGGTGATAAGAATTTTATTGCCACCTGCCTTTGGCAAAAAAATTACTCTCCCAAAAACACAGCGGAATTTTTTTCAAGCGATCATGACTATGTACTTATCTATGCCAAAAACAAAAGGGCCCTTTCCATTGGCTCTCTTGACCGAACTGAAGCTCAAGAAGGCCGCTACAAAAACCCCGACAATGACCCACGCGGACCGTGGAAGACGAGTGATTTGTCTGCCCGTAACCCATACAGCGAAGGTTTATACCCGATTCAATGTCCAGGTGGCCGAAGGATTGATGGCCCTCCCAAAGGGAATTACTGGCGAGTAGCGGAAGATAAATTTTGGGAAATGGACAAAGAAAAGAGAATCTGGTGGGGCAATGACAAGAACAGTATTCCGCAAATCAAACGATTCCTAAGTGAAGTGCGTGAAGGTAGAGTACCGCAAACTATCTGGTTTTATAATGATGTCGGCCATACGGACCAAGCAAAGAAAGAGATCAAACAAATTCTGTCTTTTGAAAACACAGCTGATGTTTTCATTACCCCGAAACCCGTTAAACTCGTAGAGCGAGTCCTTCAAATTTTTTCAGAACCTGATTCCATCATCCTCGACTCCTTTGCCGGGTCCGGCACCACGGCCCAAGCAGTGTTGGAAGCCAACCGTAAAGACGATGGCAATCGCCGGTTCATCTTGGTGGAGTGCGAGGACTATGCCGATACCTTGACAGCCGAGCGGGTGCGGCGGGTGATTAATGGTTACTCCTTCACCGGCACCCAGCGGGAAGAATTGTACAACCAAAAAATCACTTGGACTAATTTTTCCAACCTGAAAAAGCACCATCAGATCATGCTGGAGATGGAGCATTTTGAGGAGAAGGCCCAATCCTCCTTTGACAAAGTCAAAAAGGAAATCAAGGACGGCGTGCTCACCGTCACCGGCGAACGCCGGATCGAAGAGAAGGTTCCCGGTCTGGGCGGCAGCTTCACCTTCTGCACGCTGGGCAAACCCATCGAGGTGGAAAGTCTGCTCACCGGCCAGGGGCTCCCCGGCTTCGAGGCCCTGGCCCGCTATGTGTTCTACACCGCCACCGGTAGGTCGCTGGAAAAGATTGGCAAGCCCTCGACTGACGGCTTTATCGGCGAGACCGAACTCTTCCGCATCCATCTCTTCTACCAGCCCGACCCGGCCTGGCTTCGTTCCAACGAATCGGCCCTGAACGCCGAACGGGTCGATGAGGTCGCAAAAGGGAACAGATCCGGCAAGCGAGCCATCGTGTTCGCGGTTGCTAAGTTCATGAGCCAGAAGGAACTGACCAAGCGCCGTATCGAGTTCTGCCAGTTGCCCTATGCAGTGCACCGGATTTTGGGGGACTGAGCAATGGAGCTGAAGGATTACCAACAGGGCGTTCTCCAGAAAATCGACCGTTACCTCGGCGTGCTTGCGGAGAAACGGGAAGATGCCGAAGCGTTCGTGGAGTTCCAGAAAAGCCGGGGCAAGGAAGTCGAACTGGCTGATTATTGCCGTGATGCCTGGGTCCACTTGAATCATGAGAGGATGCTGCCTTATCTGCGGGACAGGGATGGCAACGCCTTTGTCGCCCCCTGGCTTTCCCGCCGCGACGGTCTGCACCGCGTTATCCCCAACATCTGCCTGAAGGTGCCCACCGGTGGGGGCAAGACCCTGCTGGCTGCCTGCGCCTTGGAGCGCATCCAGACCGATTATTTTAAACGCCAGACTGGTTTTATCCTCTGGGTAGTGCCGTCCGACGCCATTTACCGCCAGACATGGAAGCAGCTTGCCGACCGCGAGCACCCATACCGCCAGATTCTGGAGCGGGCTTCCGGCGGCCGGGTCAAACTTCTGGAAAAGGGGGATGCCTTCAACCGCCGTGACGTTGAGGGCCAGTTGTGCGTCATGTTGCTGATGCTGCCCTCGGCGGCCCGCAAATCAAAGGAAACCCTGCGACTCTTCCGGGATACTGGAAGATTTACGTCGTTCTTTCCACCGGAAGATGACAGCAACGCCAACAGGAAAATGCTGGATGCGGTACATAATCTGGATATCAATGATCTTTCTGACCAGGGCTGGATGCAGGGAATTGTTCCCGGCGCCCTTTCCATCAAGCAGAGTCTCGGTAACGTGCTGCGGCTGGTGCGGCCGGTGGTGGTAATCGATGAAGGCCACAAGGCCTATTCGGATACGGCCCGCGCCACCCTGTATGGCTTCAATCCCCATTTTATCATCGAATTGTCGGCCACGCCGAACACAAAGGGCAAGCACCAATCCAATGTCTTGGTCAACGTGCCGGGAACGGACCTGAAAGACGAAGAGATGATCAAGCTGCCCATCAATGTGATCAACGAGGATAAGGGTGGCTGGAAACACACTATGACCATGGCCCACGCCAAACTGGAGAATCTTACCCGTGATGCCGAATCATTGCAGGCGGAAACCGGCCGTTACATCCGGCCGATCATGCTGGTGCGGGTGGAGCGCACCGGCAAGGAGCAGCGCGATACGGCTTTTGTCCATGCCGAAGACGTGCGCGAATATCTCATTGACAAGCTCGGAGCGCGGGAAGAGGAAATCAGGCTCAAGACCTCGGAAAAAGATGAATTGGGCAGCGAAGATCTTCTGGCCGAGATCTGTCCCGTACGCTTCATCATTACCAAGGACGCCCTGCGAGAAGGTTGAGACTGTCCGTTTGCCTATGTGCTGGCCATCCTCTCCAAGACCACGGCCAATACTGCCCTGACCCAGATGATCGGCCGGGTGCTGCGCCAGCCCCATGCCCGCTTGACCAGTCATGCGGCGCTTGATGAATGCTATGTTTTCACCTTTGATCAGGACGTGCGGGAGGCAGTCAACGGGGTCCGGCGCGGGCTGGAAGATGAAGGTATGGCTGATCTTGCCGCCAGTGTCAGGGTCAGTGACAGCGAGGGCGGCGCTAAACGCATGACCCGCCGGGAGACCATCGGCCGTCGCGATGCTTTCAAAAACGTGCCGGCTATCTTTTTGCCCCGAGTGTTGCATCGTGAGGAAAAATCCCCTGAAGGTTACAGGATTCTCGATTACGACCGGGATATTCTTGGTCACCTGGATTGGGAGGCGTTCCGTTTTGTGGCTGCCGATAGTGTAAGCGTTGGAGCGGACGAAAAACTGAAACGGACCATTGCCCGGATCGATATCGCCAGGACAGAGAAGCAAAACGGCAAGACGCTACTCGATTTTATCCAGGAAAAAGTGGAAGGTCTGCCCGAGGAAGGGCTTGATATCTCCTTTCTTGTCCGCCAATTGCTGGACGTAGTTCCAAACCCCTGGCAGGGGATGCGTATTCTTTCTGAAACCCTGGACACCTTGCGTGATCGAGGAGTGAGCGAAGAACAGCTTTATGCGAGCCGTCTTGATCTCGTCAAAACCATCAAACTTGATCTACGCGAACAGGTTAATCGAGAAGCGGAAGAACTGTTCCGGCAAAAACTGGAAAGCGGCGACATAGCTTTGAAGCTTGTGACTTCACAAAATCCCGAATTGAACTGGGCTTTGGCAAAGACTCTGGAAATCGAGGTGTCGGAGGATGACCGTATTCTGTACCGCAAGGACGGCGAGTTGCTGGAAAAATGCCTTTTCGAAAAGGTCTATCAGCGCGACTTCAACACCCTGGAAAAAGAGACCGCCTGGTACCTCGACAGCCGTGAATGTGTCTACTGGTGGCACCGGATCGCGGTAAATCAGCAGTCCTATGGTCTGCAAGGCTGGCAGCGACAGAGGGTTTATCCTGACCTGCTCGCTTGCCTGCACGGCACTGATGAAGGGAAGTTCCGCTTTTCGGTGCTGGAAACCAAGGGAGAACATTTGAAAGGCAACGATGATACCGAATACAAACGAAAACTGTTCGAGCTGCTGACCGCCCACGCCAACACGGCAATACATGCCGGTCAATTTGAACTGTGGGAAGAAAACCAGGGCATGACCTTCACCCTGCTTATGGAAGATGCATGGAAAGAGGAGCTGGCAAGGGTCGGGATAGCTTGATGGAATGAGAGATGAACCGAGTTGGTCTTGAAGGGGATCTTTAACGCACTGTCCGGAACGATGTCCGGAACGATGTCTGCCATGAATGCTTTTGACCTGAAATTTGCAGCCTTGAATACGGGTTTGGATAGAGCCGAGGTCCCGCCGCCCGAAATCTCGGTTTCCAAGCCGGAAGCTGGGTGGATACGGTTGCGCGTCCATGGTGATGGTGCCGTGCTGGTTGCGCGGATGAGCTATCTCTATCCTCCTTTTGTACCCTTATGGGCTTGGGCGGCAGCTATTGCTCACCGCCTCCTGCCGGTATCGGTGCGAATTGACGAGGAAGGTTGTCATACAGAACTGAGCGCGGAGCAAGAAGAGGATGCTGACTGCCTCAGGATCACGGTTCGGCAAATCGACGCGCATGGCCAGGAGTGGAACGGACTGACTTGGCGAGAAGCTCGACAGGGCTGGTTGATACGAATTGGGGATACCTTCAGCCACTATTTTCAGGGTACATTCGAACAACGAGAATGGCGCTTGGGATTAGGGTTGTGGCCCGAACCAGGACAATATCTGCCATGGCGGTGGCCTGCCGCCGTAACGGAGCGCCTGGCTTCCAACGAAAACGATTGGCCGTCCACAGAATTGCGGGCTTGGTTTTTCGTAACTCTTGCCCGGCAGCTTGATCCCTTCGTCCTGCGTGCCGCCTGGGGTCCCGATCATGAAGAGGAATTCGCCCGATTACAGTACCTTTTGGCCCTGCTGCGACGCGAGGCATTGACCAGTGCGTGGGCAGAAATGGATCGCCCGACGCCGCAACTTTCACATTTGGATCGGCGTATTCAGGATGCGCAAGATTTGCTCGAAGAGCTGGAGATGTTGAGGGAAACCGGCACTCCAACACGCCTCGAGCTAACCGACAGGCTTTGGCGCAACAGGGCGTTGCGGAGCGCAGCATGGGGTTTTGAAGAGGAATTGCATGCGCTGGAGAGGGAGACAATCACGGAGTTATTTATCCGCCTGCCTCTCGCCCCGGGGAGATGCCTGATTGACGAAAAGGGCCGCCCCGGTCGTGTAGCTTTCAGCGAGGGATACCGGCTGGTGATCGATTGGGGTGAAACCGGTTTAACCACCGAATACGGGTTGCACTGTGGCTTTCGATCCACCTGGCGCTGGCCAATCGCGGAACCTCGAAATTTCGTTTCGCCCGACACGCCCATATTCCGGCGTTGGCGGATATTCTCCACCTCGCCCCAAACCATGCGGTTTCATGTCTGCCCTTGCTGCGGTTATCCCCATCTCGACGATGAACCGATGGAGATTCAGGACTGCCTGCTCTGCGGATGGCCACTGTACTTCACCCTACATGATCCCCTGCCGGACTTGGATCAGCCGATATCTCCAGGGGATTTGCCATCGTTGCGGGAATCGCGGCGACACTTCGAAACCCATGGTGATGCCTTTGCTCCTGATGATGATTCCGAGAATACAGAGTGGTTACGGCGCAAGGAGGTTGCCGCGCTGCGGAAACATGTGATCGCCCAATTCGACTCCTGGCTTGCCGATCCACTTCGAGATGATCATCCCCTTATCCAAGAAGACTGGCGGCGGCTGGAAGGAGGGGAATGGGAATCGGATGACCAAAAAAACGTCACCTAAACAATAACAGAAAATCGCTAATGAGAAGATTCAGTCGCAAATATATCAAAAGCTTTGCCAGCGGCATAGCCCGTATGTTTGCCTGCTCAGCACAGCACTATGCCTGGATCGCACTTTACAATCACATTTCGGATGTGAAAATCGATCTCCTGTCTCTTCGGATCAACCGCTGAATTCGATATTGAAAGAAACCGGATTCTCGCCGGGATGTGTCAGCGAACGCCCCTCCGAAACGTTGAGCAATTGGAGCCTCCAAGTGCTGTGGTTTCTGTTGTTTTATAGGCAAATTTCGGGGTAGAAGACTATTCGGAGGAATAGAAAGGCGGGCTTTTGACAGACTGTGCAATCAGCTTTAAAATCCTTACAGGGAGCCTTTTGAGGTATCATGAATCAACCTGTAACGTATCATTATGGCAAATTTCCTCCCGCAAAGATTTTGTGGGAGAAGCTCATTCCACTCATCGGCCCAGCCAGTGCCGCTCTGGCACGATATGACGGCACGCTTGCCGCTGTCCCAAATTCCGCCATCCTGCTCTCGCCCTTAACCACCCAGGAAGCTGTGCTTTCTTCCCGGATCGAAGGAACCCAGGCCACCATGGGTGAGGTCCTGGAATATGAGGCGAAAGGCGACACCAGGGATATTACACCTGAACGGAAGGCGGATATCAACGAGGTCCTGAACTATCGACAAGCCATGTGGCACTCCATTGAACTCCTTAAGGAGTTGCCATTGTGCCAGCGTATCATCAAAGAAGCACACCGGATTTTAATGGCCGGAGTTCGGGGCCATGGAAAATCTCCCGGCGAGTATCGTAAAATCCCCAACTGGATCGGTCCGGCGGGTTGCAGTATAGAGGAAGCTCGATTTGTGCCGATCAGTGCGGATCAACTGCAAAGAGGCGTTGATACATGGGAACGATATGTTCATGAAGATGCTCCTGACCGACTGGTCCAATTGGCACTCCTTCATGCAGAGTTTGAGGCGCTGCACCCCTTTCTTGACGGCAACGGTCGACTCGGGCGTATGTGCGTGCCACTTTTTATGTACAAGCACAGGCTCATTCAGAGTCCGATGTTTTATATCAGTGCCTATTTCGAGTCGAATCGTGATGAATATTACGAGCGGTTGCTCGCCATCTCCAGAGATGACAACTGGACGGACTGGTGTGCTTTCTTCCTTCGGGCTGTTACGGCACAGGCAATTGATAACCAGGCAAAGGCATCCGACATCCTGAAATTATATGAAGAGAAGAAAGCCCAGCTTGTTGCCCTGACCCATTCGCAATACGCCATTCATGCGCTGGACTTCCTGTTTTCCCGGCCGATTTTTGCGGCGACTGATTTTTCAAACAGTAAGAATATCCCTTCGCCAACGGCCAAGAGAATTATCGCCATATTGCGTGATAACAGCATATTGAAAGTCCTGCGGGAGGCAAGCGGTCGCCGGCCGGCTATTTATGCCTTATGGGAATTGTTGAATATTGCCGAAGGGAAGACTGTTTTTTAGGATCATCGGTGAGCCATAAACCATCTTGTGGCTCATTTTTTTAATATTATGACCCGCAAACCATGTTATGGTTCATTCATGATCCACAAACGAATTGCCATGGAGGTTGATCTGGTTCGCGCCTACGACGAATCCGGAAGCCGAAAGTTTATGCGTTACGTGCCATCCTGGGCATGTTTTTTCATTTGATGGTTATTTGATGAATTTGCGTGGCAAAGTTATCGATGACTCTGCTCCTTGAATATGATTGAGGCATAATAGAATGTTAAAGGTAGGTGACAAAGTTCGGCATCCGAAAATGCCGGAGTGGGGCCTCGGCAAAGTGGTGGAAGTCACTTCGGATGGAAAAGCCAGGATATTTTTCATCCATGCCGGGGAAAAGACAATCCTTTTGAGCCATATCGATTTTGAAAAGATCGAAGGCGAAGAAGCCTCACATCCGATACTCGACAATCCATCCTTTTTCGAACGCGCCACGGTCAAAGGGCACAGAAGTCTGCCCGACGCCCGGTTGGATTTTCTGAAGCTTTTCCCTGATGGGTTTGAGGATGACGGATATCTCATCGAGGAACGTAATTACAAAGTCGCTGCCAGGGAGCTTCTATTGGAATTGCTCAACGAGCAGGCTTTCAGGGAACTTCTTGAAAACAGAAATTTTGATGAAATCGTGCGACGGGCTCTTCAGGTAGCCAACAAGACCAACCTGATTTTCCCAAATGAAAAGATGGGCCTCAAGGATGGCCTCAAAACACCCGCGCACGTCCAACTCTTTGCCGAACGGTTATTTGATCTGCTCTATGGAGATGGTGAATTCAGAAAGCGATTTGAAGGTTTCGCGGCATGTCTGCAGGAGATCGAGGCGGCCAAATGGACCACCATGACCTACTTTCCGTTTCTCGCATTTCCCGAAGAACACATGTTTCTCAAACCGGAAGTCACCAAGCACGCCGCTGCACTCACCAAGGCCGAACTGAACTACAGGTCTGACCTGAATTGGCTGACTTATTCCTGCCTGCTCGATTTCGCCAAGTATCTCAAAGATGAGTTGGTCGCCATGGAAATGAAACCGCGTGACATGATTGATGTACAGTCATTCATGTGGTGCATTACTCCCGGGAAGTACAATTGATATGCCTTCCGTCCTTGCATGGATTGACCATGACTCGAAAGCGAGGGAACGCACGCTTCGCATCCTTTCCCTTTTCCAGGAAAAGGAAAGTCGTGACGAGCTCGGACTCGGCTCCGTACGGGACAGCTTCGCCGACCAGTTATTCCCAGGCACAAGCACGATCCAGACGCGCCTCCGCTACATGCTTTTCGTACCATGGATTTACAATTCCCTGGAAGAGAAGCGACTACCTGCGGAGAATTTTGCGGTCCAGGCTGACAAGCTGGAAAGAGACCTGGTTCAGCCATTGATGGATTCCGATGATCAGGCTGGCGTATTTGGAAAAACCGCAGGAAAGAGGCTCAAACGGTTGCCCAGCTCCGTCTACTGGGCCGGTCTCGGTGTCTGG
>JALNWY010000065.1 GCA_023230665.1 Deltaproteobacteria bacterium | reverse complement strand
CGTAATCCCCTCTGATCGGGGCATTCCTCCAAACTCTGACGGCAAATTTACGTTTTCCATTAAGGGCGATCGAGTCGTAATCCTCTCTGATCGGGGCATTCCTCCAAACCCTTACCCTGAATTATATAACGAAATAAAGAGGTTCCGAAGGCGTATTCGGGCATGTGTCCTTATTTGGCGTTTGGGAAAATACAAAATACAAAATTTCTTTCTCATCGCATATTAACTTGTTAATATCAAATGAAAATATACGACTCGGGTACCTTGATTTTTGATTTTTGTTTGATAATATATCGATATAAGGTCATTTTCGTCATTCGTTGAGTTCCGGCTCCGTTCTCTTTCCGGTTACGACCCGAGATGCGATTAGATTAATTTTTTATCACTCGGATGCCCCTGAAAATTAAACCAGATACTGTTGAATATCATTATTGAAAAAAACAACCTTAAAAGTCATGGGATACAATGGTTTGTCCTGATTATAGGTGTCAGAAAAATAACCAAGAGCGTTATGGAAAAAGCGAGAGTCTACCGCGTCCTTAATCCAATAATTCATGACGTTGTCAAAGACAATCAGAGTATTCTCTGCTTTGACAACGCCATGGAAAATGATTCAAGCTTCCCCCAGAATTGTTTTAACCTTCTGGACCTTTTCCCATTGTTTCTTTGAGCATTGCTTCTTCGACCATTTGCCGGCAGATAGCCAACATTTTTTTAAAGCGGCAGCAATGATTTTTTGGTCTTCAGGCTCAAACGAAACGAGTTTGTTGTATATTTCCACAATTTCGTTCTCTGTGGTGTCCTCCTTGGTCACAACATGAGCAAGCTTCTCCGCTTCACTCATCGCGGCCATGGCCTGTCGCTCCCGTTCTAGGGACGCTTCTCTTTCGGCCGCCTCAGCAGCAAGATGTGCAGCATTTTCTTCCGCCTCCCGTCTCTCGGCTTCGGCTCTTTGCCGAATTTCAGCCTCCCGCTGCTTGCGGGCGTCAACCTTCCCCCGCATCGCCATCAGTGCCGCAAATTTTTGCTCCTCCGCCTGACCCTTCAAACTTAAGCCCTCGTCGTTGGACAGGGGTTTCATGCCGATCCATCCAAATGGTTGCATACCCTGGGTGGTGTTCGGCTTCTTGGAGTCGGCAGCAAGCCAGACGGTGGTGGCGTGGTCAAGATATTTGGAAGGATTGTTTCTACCCTGCATGATCTTGATTCGGCGACGACCGCTGATCGTCACACACTCTGCCCCACTGTGCCGGCCTATACGCAAGGGAAGCGCATGACCGTCTGCAAGGGAGCCAGCGGGGGCCACCCCGATTTTCTCTAATTCCTTATCTTCGCGAAGTTTTTCAGCACCATAAAAAGTGCGAACTGCCTCGACAATTTCGTCCATAGTAAGCGAATTGCGAATACCGGCATCGTGACCGGGGAGAGAAAGGAGTGAAATTGTGCCCACAAAGACTGCACCAGGCTCCACGGTTTCGAGAATCTGGTAAGGGGCCTGGGATTCCCTCTCGCTTGGCCTTTTCTTGCGATCCACAGCATAACTGATCGCCCTCGCCGCATCGTTGACTGGAAAAAAATCTGACACTTTGAGAAGGCGGAAAGGGTCCGACTCAAGATGGTGAAAATTGAAGCCAAGGATGTGCTCCTGCGATTCCCTGCCTGCGCTTCTTCCCTGAAAGGTTGGTTCCCGTCTGCCGTTGTTGCGCAGATTGAGCACTGCCGTGCGGATCGCGCCCTTGATCGCGGAACCCGGAATATAAGCGTTTTCGGTGAGCGGATCAAAAGCTGTACGGTTGATTTTGAAGTTATTAAGTTCCTGACGGACGATCCTTTCATTCTGGGAAAGGCCGAGAGTATTTTCGTAATGTTCGACGAACGAGGTCGTTACCTTAATTCTCTGACCATCTACCAGGTCCGCCTGGGAGCGCATGAATTTGAGCAGTTCAAGTAGAGAAACTATCGTCCCCTTTTGGCAAATGGCAGAAAACTGCTGGAGCGCGTCGGAATCAAGCTGTTCGAGAAACGACGTCGTCTCGAAGCTGATCAATTCTTCCGCCTTTTCATCGATGACAAAAGAGGTAGGCTCGAACACCTCGTCGCAGCCGATATGCAGCGGTGAAATCGTGGTGAGACGAAAATGGATTATCTGATCAGACATGTTCCCCTCCTTCCTTCAGGTCCGGCAGCCGCATGGGAAGATACAGGGAATATCCCTGACAGACAGCTTCGGCCTGGGCTTTGGAAATATGGCGCACGGCGCGGCCGATATACGGTTTTTTCGGGAATTTTCCAGCGGGAGGTACGAAAACTCCACCCTCGTCAGCCATAACCACCGGGTTTTTGAAAGGCCTGCCTGTATGAAGCATACGAGCGCCGTGCCTTCCGAAGCGAATGAAAGGGGTAAAATACATTTCTCTCCAGAAATTTTGTTCGGGAACACACGGCCCAATAGCGAGACATGCATCGCTATCCTTCCCATACGCTGGAATTTCTATTTCTTCAACTCTGATCACGGCAAAACGACCAAGTCCCGTGCTGGCATCTCGCCCGAATCCCCATTCGCCAATCCGGGAAAAAGCTTTCCGAAGGCCGTCCGGACCGCATGCTTCTTCGTCCAGAGCGGCGAGGACAACCAGTTCAAGTCCAGGCAGGTAATGGCTGTTGTCCATGCTATAGGGCGCAAACTCCCCTTTGCCAGTTGTCATGGTCAATCGATTGATGGTGTTGTGCTGTTGTTCGGCGCTGCTGACCGGCCGCTTGTGGCGATCCGGCGCCTGGCGCAGCCTCTTTTTCTCGACAGCCGGCAGGTCAGCCGTCAACCGGTCATAGAGATCCTGGTCATTCAGCATGTTTTCCCTTTGCAACCTTACCTGGAAATTTTCGCCGACCAGCAACCACTTCCTTGCTTTTTCCTGTTTGCGGTTTTTCAGTCTTGCTTCGCAATCAGAGGCCAGGTAAGGATCTTCAAGCATCGACAGCGGCAAATCCGGCCGCCGAATGGCAAAAGTCTCCTCACCAGCCCCTATTCTGGGCCAGGCGCTGGAAAAAACAGAGAATGGCCGTTCATCGTAACAGCCAATCCACCTATCGATACCACCGATCAGAATGTCATCGCTCTCAACCGCCTGCCAACAGAAATGGCCGAAGATGGTATCACCCTTGAGCGGGGTGCCGAAAGGCGAAGACGGTCTGATGGTAATGGCGTAAATGCGCATGACGCCTCCTTGTCAGAAGAGTTGCAGAGCGTTGAACTGCTGTTGCAGTGCTGCATCGTCCAATTCAAAGCGCACCCGGCCGTAACCGCGGCTGCCACTCCCACCCAGGGCGTCGTGCTCCAGGAGTTTCATCCCCTGCAACAGAAGGACACGCAGATCTTCATCACCTTCCATCTTCTTGAGAGCGACCGAAAAGTCAAAGGCAAGACCGGCAACAACTCTTTCCGTAAAGCGAGTGTTCTCTGCCACCCCGCGGATACGATCGATGGAATTCTCGGATTTCACCTCGAAAAAGGACCAATTGCCTGTCATGACCGCGTCCCGGCTGGCCTCGTTCAAAGGGCAATCGGCAAAAGAGGCACGGGATGGACCGATCTGCTGGGTCTCTTGATCGTCCGCGCCGCTCACTCCGAAGAGTTTCAGGATATTGATTGCCTCTTTGCGTTGATCTTCTGTCAGGTTCTTTTTCAGAATCCCGGTACCCAATGGTTTCCCATTTCCTGTTACAGCCAGCAGTCCGGTCTTCATTTCGAGCAGGGCACGAATTTTCCCCTTGATGGAAGAGCCCGGGATGTACGGTTCACCGGTATGGGGGTGCTTGATCACCGGATTGTCGGTGCCGCCGATGCGCAGTTCGGTGTCACCGGCGCCAATATGGAGGCCGCTTTCCAGCCTGACTCTACCTGTGATGGTGGTCATATTGACAAGTTTCATGATCGTCTCCTTTTCCAAAAAACATTTATGTTACAAAAAAAGCTGCTGTTACTTCGGGCCATGGACCTTGTAAAAACCCATGAACGATTCAAGAAAATTGGCGAAAACCTGAAGATCCTCCTTGTCGTTCACCTGGCTGATGCCGCTTTTCATCAATTCCACAAAAGAATCGCCGACCAGGTTGCGGCCTCGGGCATAGGCAACTTTTGCAACCAGCATGTGGACCTGGGGCAGTATGAGATCCATATCCGCCCCACTGGCCTTCGCCTGGGTAGCAAGCCGGACAACTTCGTCGTAATAGCGGCGAAGCTGGGTACTTTTATTTATGTTTCTGCCCTCACCACCAATCCCTTTGGCCAGTTCTTCCGCTGTCAAAGAAAACAAGGTCGGTTCGAGTTTCCTGTTAGCCTTGTCTTTCCACAAATTAATTGATGCCATTGCCTTCCTCCGTTGATGTTCGCTTATTTGCGTTTTTCGTACAAAACGTGCCAGAGCGGGATACGCACTGCTCCGCGATATTGATCGAGCCAGACGGCCATGATCCCCATTTCCTTCAATACTTTTTCCCTGTTTTCCTGTCTGCGATCCACATTGCGCACAAGGTTATATTTGAAAAGGGCTCGCCATTTAAGGCTTTCCATATCTGCAAGACTGACTTCCTCGCTTTCCAGAACAATCTTTTCCAGCTCCGCCATGTCGACAAAATGGTTTAACCTGTAAAACATTGCGTCGCTGATATATTTTTTCGCAAGCCACTCTTCCATATGCCGCTGAACATCCAACAAAACCTGGAAGTCATCCCAGGACACGGTTTCGCCAAACATGGTCACCCGGTCACGACCGGCGGTCTTGGAAGATTTCAAAGCATCCTCCGCAGCCTCTGCCAGCTTGTCCACCGGAGTGTGGGGCTTGTGCACTGTAATACCGGCTGAAAAGGTTATTTCACTGTTGGCGCATACATATTCATTGAAACGCTGGTTCAGTTGACGGGCCAGATGGGCCATCCGGTTCCAAGGACCGATAAGGAAAAGGTCGTCACCGCCGGCAAATACGGTGTAAACATCGTAATACGTCTCATCCGTTGCAAGCAAATGCGGCAAATACAGGACAAAAAAATCGTTGATCTGCCGGCTCAGAGTGGCCAGCCGGGAAATGGTGAAGCGCTGCCGGGGCAGGCCACAACCGAACAGCATTCCGAGATTGTCCACATCGGCTTCCAAAACACCAAGCGCCTCGATACCACGACATCTTCCGTTATCGTCCAATCGGCGGGCTTTAATGGCGATATGGGAGAAGGTCTTCGGGACATCTTCCCTGATCTGTTCAATGAGATCGTAAACTTTTTCCTCGGATCGGGCGCTTTCCAACAGGCAGTTGTCCTGATTATCCTTTTCCCTGTACAGGGGCACATGACCGTTGATGAGCCGCGCTGTCACCTCTGAAGGGATGGTTCCGTCTTCGTCGGCCTTTACCTGCCAGAGCTTCAACAGCGAGCCTGACTCAGCCTCTTTCTGCATGGCATTGCTGCAGAAAGCTACCTGATATTCACCGAAAATGGGCAGCCCAAGACGGTTATCGAACCTGCCTTTGTCAATATCTCCTCCAAAAACGGCAACCATGTTTTTTTTGACGAGATTCGTGCCGAGGAAGACATGGTCCCGGCAT
The DNA here is from genome assembly GCA_023230665.1 of Deltaproteobacteria bacterium. Lineage (GTDB taxonomy): Bacteria > Desulfobacterota > Desulfomonilia > UBA1062 > UBA1062 > Phosphitivorax. The sequence continues at coordinate 9,561 of JALNWY010000065.1, read as the reverse complement.
AACTTGCAGCTCGACGACGAATCCGGCATGAAGACAGTGTCATTTTCCACCGCGACATCGGATGGACGTTTACCGCAAAGGGGACATAAAGGACGTCGAACCTGTTTCCGGTCGTTAATGAACAGATCAAGATAATTCTCCATGGGCACCGCCCCGCCGTGCCTGTTCAAATCGACTTTACAGCTCTTACGAATCTCTATATTCACGAGATGCCGTTGCCACAGGTCTGCAAAACGCCCGGAATGCAATTCAACCGTGGAAGCAGGAGTGAAGCTTATGCCGAGACTGCTCTGCCCGTAGGTTGCAGTGAAGAGCCAGTCGTTGATTTCTGTTTCCACAGCTCTGACGGTATCCATGGTATCAGGAAGATTTGGTCCGATAAGATGAAACTTGCCGGCGGCGTTCATCACCACCGATAGAAACGGGAGGCCGAGTTTACGGCAAACCATATCTGCTGCCAGTTCGCTGAAAAGAGAGACCGAGAAAGAACGGCCCCGAAGCAGTTTGGAGCGAAATTTCCGCGTCTCGCCGCCTTCACTGAAAATGAAATCCTGGATTCCATAAAAGTCACCGCTGATCAGCAGTAGTTTTTCCTGCTCTCCATTTCTTATACTGCCATCGTTCAGCGTGTCGGTCCCAGTGTGAAAACGATAAAGTGCTGCGGCGATGGCGGCGGTTGTACGCGAATGGTCGTAAAGCGAGACGTCATGAATGACGTCACCCACCCGCGCTGCAGGAATAGCCGCAGTGTAAGTCATATACAGAGAATCGAAGTGTTCCGCCCAGAGAGCAATGGATTCTTGCCTATGTTGGAGGTTGGCAAGGTGCTTAATGAAACCGTTAAAATGTTCCAAATATTCCTGATCAGCCTGCTCTTGAGTAAACTCTTCCTTCTTGCGCGGAAAAATTGCCTGAGCTGATCGAGGTGCCAGGGGATATCTGTACTTGAAATCCTTACCACTTTTGAATTTTGTAATTCTCCTGGGACCAAGCGCCTCCATGACAGGCAAAAGACGTGTCCGCTGATAATCCTTAAAGGCTATTGCCTCACCTTGTTCGAAGGTGGCACGATCAAGACCACTGGAAATGCGATCCGCGATGGCTATGATCCACTGCATGGGCGTTTCTGGCTTATGGTGTCCGGCGGCGAGATTAACAAAGCTGTCGCCTTCTCCCCATCCTCCCCGGTTGAATTTCTCCGGAAGTTTGTCCGCCATCTGTTCGATAAAGGCCGCAGTGTACACCGCATGAATATGGCTGTGGTGCCCGTCCCTGAAGGGTTGATACAGGCCGGCATTACTGACCAGATAGTCCTTAGACACCTCGAGGCCTCCCTGAGCGAACTTCCCAACATCATGCAGCAAGCCGGCCAAGGCGATTTTCAATACTGTCTCATTCATCTGTTTCTCCAGTGCCGTTTTTTATTCCTTGTTTACCTTTACGGTCATTTTCATTTCATTTTCACTTTGTCGGGTATTTTTTTAGCACGAACAGGGGCTTCTCATCCCGGATCGCAGGACTTGACTGAAATCCGCCCCAAACCGAAGACTGTCTGCTTGCCGACATGCACCTTTTCACAGTAGGCCAGCACGGGCAGGAAATCGGCCAGGTTGCCACGGTAGCGGATCGTCCCGGTCAATCCGCTCAGGGATATCTTCTGCCGCTGGCGGTTGCTGTATCGAAGCATTTCCTGCCATCGCAGCGAGGATGCAACCGTCTCAACCTGTTCGGCCCGGCTGATGAGGCCGCGGTAGTCCAGATCCGGCTCGCCGTCGCCGTACGCTTGCTCCAGGGCGGCCATACGCCGGAGTCCGGCGCGGACCAGGACGTGGAACGGCAGGTCGTCATGTAGTTCGTTGCCCATCTTGACCCGCAGCGGCGTAAGCAGATGGACTCCGATTCCCCGGACCGGGATGGCTGCTTCGGCTTCGAGGGCAAGCCGTTCGGGTTTATCCGGCTTGTGCAGTACTCCTCCCGCAGCTTCAAACAACGTATCCTGCCCAGCCGTCACCCGATCCAGGCGGAACCTGCCCAGGCCGGAACGATTGCCGCCGCCCACGCCGGTCTTTCCCACCTGTTGCAGGGAATAGACGATGTGTGGCAAGTAGTCGACGGCCCGATCGATGAGGAGCATGGAAAAGTCGAACTGGTCGCCGACCCTTCGTTCACCGGCGGTCCCCTCGCCGGGCTGGATAATGAAGGGATGGGGCCGGGCGTTGACCGTGCGGCCGTTGCAGTCCTCGTATCGCTCGGTTTCGAAGATCCAGGCATACACGCATTGTTGACGGAGGATGCAGTCCCTGCATTGCCGGGTCCGGAGGGCGCAGCTCGTCTTCTTCAGCGCCCAGCCCAGCCCGCCCCGCAGGGCCGAACCCAGGTAATCCGGCAGCCGGGCATCGGTCATGAAAGTGCAGTGGAAGGTGAGAGATGCTGTGACAATGCTCATAGTCGTTCGATCAAGGGTAATATTTCTTCCAACTGACGGAAAAAATCAGCCGCTTTTTCCTTTATGTCTTCTTTCATTCCTCCCTTCCCAGTCCAGGCATGATCAAAACCATTGCGATAATCCCTCAGCTCGATACACAAATTTTTCATTTTTTCAATTAGTTCAGCATGATTAGCGCTTTTCAGAAAAGGCTCCATGACAGCAAGAAATTTCTTACCACCTTCGTCTCGTAGGTCAGAAAAATTCCAATCCTTCTCGTTTGTTGAGAAGGCCCCGATTAGTTTATCAGCATATCGGCGGGAATCATTTCTGCGTGTTTTCTTCTTCTTGTTGCTAATATCTTTCCATTCCCCTTCGATAAGAATTTCGATCTGTTTTTTTGCATGACGCTCGCCAACTGAAACAAGAAACTCCCGCATTGCAGTAAAAGCCTGCATATACAAATCATGCTCAATGAGCACCTTGATGATTTGAATCTGGTTGCCGAAGTAGTCATTTTCGTACAGCTTGTTGTTATCTTCAGGCAGCGCTAAAGGAGAGAATTTTTTCTCCGCCAGTTGGAGCAATATCTTCCCGGAGGCAGACGCCTTCTTTTGCACTCTCCGAATATGTTTCGTAACGTTATGAGCCGTTTTTGCGATATTATCGACATCAACGTTGCGGATTCTATCGGTAATGTCTTCGAAGGATTTAATCAGAGAATCATCATTGAATTCGGGAAGTTGCGATGAATGGCTGAGTTGTGCCGCTTCGGTGATTTTTTGGGCATCCGCCTCTTCCGTCAGCCTGGTGACAGCGTCGGCCCAGAGATTAATATCAAAAAAGCTCCGCATATCAACTACCGGCGCTTCGTTGCGATTTTGTTCGAACGCACCGTAAAAAACATGTTCCAGTGTTATTCCCTTTGTCTTTTGAAGAAAATTCAGAGCAGTGGAAAAAACAATAGGAACAGAGCGATACCCGTGGGTTAGGTCAACGGTTAGGCGATCCCCCTCTTCAATGGCCGAGAATATTTTTTCAAACCACTTCCATTGCCCTTCGTCTTTCATGTCTTCTTCAATAATTATCTCCCTGAAATGTCCATCATTGGTTCCTGCCAGTTTTATGGCCTGTTCCGTCAAGGATACATAATGTTCGTCAAACGATTGTCTTGTCGCCACAATTAAAATCTGGTCAAAAATGTCGCCGAGGAGTTGTAGCTCAGCAACCTGAACAAATTCGGTTTCTGCAGATATTTTCCCATTCAGCTCATACCGAGTTTTGTCATACCTGTATCCTTTATTTTTTGAACCACGTCCCAGAAAACTCAGAAAGACTCTGCGCATGTTTTGTCTCCTTCCCCGTCAAACCGGTTTTTAGCTCCGGATCACAATTCGTAGCTCCGGAAGCGGACATGATTGAAGGTATGGGTCAGCTGTACCCGGCCGTCGGGCAGGTGCCGCTCCTCGGCCTGGCGGTAGGTGGTGGAATAGATCGGGATGCAGCCAAGGTCCTTAGCATGGCGGGCCACGAGGCAGCAGGCCCCGAAATCTCCCTGCACCAGCACATAATCGCCCGGACGGGCTTCTCCCTCCAGCCATTGCAGAACCAACCGCAGGTACGGGGCAAGCGACTCGAGTTCCGGCGGAACATTGGACCACAGTTCCTGTACTGCCGCAGGCGGAGAAACGATGCGATCAATATTGAGATCCTGCCGGGCGCCGGTTTCTTGGAGCTTGGTTATGGCGTGGTTGAACAGGAGAAACAGGTCGGGCATTTGTTTCATTCTCCATGAATTTATTGTTCATGTACAATACTTTTTTTATTTTTTTTACGGTCTGATTTCGACTTTTTTTCTCCGTTGAGGAAAAAAATCATCGAAATGGACTATTTTCATTCTCCAGACCAAGGTCCTCACCGGTAGCTGAAGGGAAACAGGGTGTGCCGCAGGGCATAAACGGCGGCCAACATAGCCCGCGGGTCGGGTTGGGCCGGCTCCCGGAAAAGCACCTGAAAATGCGCCCGGTTCAGGTCCGGGCTCCCCCGCAGTAACTTTCCGATTTCCCCTGCCAGAATATAATCCGATGAATTGGCTACACCCATCCAGTGCAGTTCGGCAAGGGGCAGCAAGGACATGACCTGCATGGTCGTCTCCCCGTAATGGCAGATGTCCACGGCGTGCCGCAACAGCCGCTCGGTATTTTTTTCCTCGCCGGTCAGCAGATACAGTCTGCCCAGGTTCAGAGCGGTCAACTGCCAGGGATGCTCCATGCCCTGAAAAGTTTTCCCGGCGACCAGGGACAGCAGGCCCCGACTGCCCAGGGTTATTCCTTCCCGGCCGATATCAGCCAAGGCTCTGCTGGTGACCGCCGCCTGGTACGCATGGTCGGCGGGGTTATTACCAACAAGCTCCGCCAACTTGGCGAGGACATCCTCTGGCCTGGAGTTTTCCGGGATGCCGAGGTAGTCGTTTAGCCTGACCGCCGCTTCATCCAACAGGCCACCATCGAGCAGGCCGTAGATGAGATAGGCTCTGGGGCGCAAGGTCTCGACCCGGTGCCTGGAGCCGAAGGCGGCAATGGCCAGCCTGGCATACCGTCGGAGCTCCGCAAGGTATACCGGGCCACAGAATCCGAAATTCTGGGCGATGGTTCCGTAGATCGCGCCCAGATTGCGGTTCTCCCGCGGCGAGACAGCCTGTCTCCGTTCCTCAATTTCCAGGAGAGCGGCGATGTCGGCCGGAATTTCCGGCCGGAAGTCATAGCGGTTGAACCGCTCCCCGACAAAACGGTGGTTCAAGTACTCCAATTTGTCGTCGTCATGAACCCGCTCCAAAAGACGTTCCGCCGGCGTCCTCCAGGGTTCTGCGCCCTGGATGTCGCCCCGGTGGTTGGCGAGGCTGATGGACCCGATACACCACTTGAATGCACAGAAGTCCAGATCGGGGTGACCGGCGGCCAGTCGTTCAATATCGGTAGGCGTCAGCAGATCGGCAAGAGATGGGCCGCCCGGATAATTGTGAGCAGCCGCGGCGGTCAGGGCATCAGCCATGGGACCCAGAAAGACCGCCGGGTTGCCGGCCATTTCCTGGAGCTGCTCTCGGACCTGGGGCAACTCGAAAAAAGAGGCGGGCAAGTCCTGCAGATTCCGCAAGAGCAGGAGCCCGTCATGAGCGCAGACCTTGTACAGTGCAGCCTTGTCGGGGGACATCCCGCCAGCGGCGAGGCGGAGGATGAACAGGGCGTCAGTGAGTGTTCGACAGGCAACCTGGTTCTCTTCTGTCTTCGCGGAAATGCCTTCCTCAGGATGGAGAAAAATGCGAGCCCGGTACCGGACGGCGGCCCACTTTTCCTGTACCCGGCCGACCGGTAGAATTTCACCCCGCGGCGAAAGTTCGCCGGTGGCGTGACAATTTGCTACCCAGGAGGCGTTCTCGCTCAGCAAAGCCATGGCCAGGCCAAAGGCCAGGCCGAGTGACCGGCCGTGGACCGGCTCATCCAGGACATCCTGTAGGGAACAGCAACGAAAGACTCTTCGGAATTCCGGATCCAAGTTATAAACGGCCTTTGCCGCCGATTCCATGGCCTCGACAGCTTCCGGAGCCGGCACCGGCGGCAGGAAAATGCTGACCGCCGGGCCTGACTGCTCCGCCTGGCAGCCCAGGAGAAACCAGACGATCGTCACCCTGTTCCCCTGGCAAACCGGAACGGGAAGGCAGGTCCATGCCATGGAATGGAGAAGGTCGACAGGCGTTGAATTGCCGTACTCATTAAGCAGTCTCGCGAGGTTGTCACAGGCGGCTTCGTTCTCCCGCCATCCGGGTAGGGCCAGGCAACTGAGCACGTGCTTGCGCAACAGAAATTTCAGGCCGGCCGATGCCGCCATGGATACCAACCGGTCGAGGTCACCTTTGCCGGGCGGCAGCTCCGGACAGGGAGCGCGCAGAACCGAGCCGGCCACCTCAGGGCAGTTGCGCAGCAGAATCTCGAGTCTGTGCCAGTGACCATCCATTGTGCGTTTTTCTTACCGTTGGTCGAGGATGCGGACAACCAGGCTGCCCTGCATCGGCTCCGTTACGTCATGGACCGGAAAGGCCGCCCAGAAGACATCGTCCTCAAAGCCGGCCTGGCCGGGAACCGGTTCAATGAGCTGTTCCCCCACCTGCCAGAAAAAGAAAAAGTCGAGGCCGGGATCGGCGGGTTCCGACATGGTGCCGCTGAGGTGCAGCATGTCCCCGGAGAGGGATAGATGATCGACCAACAGGTCCCTAACGGTTACACCGGTAATGCGACCGCTCTCCACGGTGAAGACAAGGGCGATCACCCTGTCCCCCGCTTCCGCGGCAACGAGGGGCAGGAGGTCGTCCGCCGGATGGGACCGGGCCAGGACCAGGAGAGGAGTGAGATCCCGGCCGGATAGCGAGGGAAAGACAAGGGGCAGATGGCGGAGGTCGGCGTTCATTTCCTCCAGGCTCTCGTAACGAAGGATATTTTCAGGCCGGTCATGCTCCCGTTCGTACCTGATCATCAGGTCGGCCACGGCAGCGGCGGCAAAGAAGAAACCGGTTTCCACTTCCATCTGGCGGAAAAACCAGAGAAGGGAACCGGTTTCAGGGGCTTTTTCCTCGACGGGCGGTAATTGCCGCAGCTTCCGAAGCAGGCCCTCGGTTATACGCCCCAGATAATAGCCAAGATCCGTGCGCCTGACCGTATAGCGATTCCAAGGCTGGGCGAAACCGTTCAGGCCGTTGTCAAGGGCCAAATCACCGGTACCGGCGAAAAGGGGATCATCATAGGTCTGGATTACGGTCAGTGCATGTTCGTCGGGACGGTTGACGATCAGCACGACCGGCGGAGTGTAATACCTGCCCTTCGGTCCCCAGTCGGCAAGCCCGGGGGCGAGAGACCAGAGTTGGCCGGGCGCTGCTTCCGGCTGATCGGGGAACTGCTGTCCAACAGCAGGAATAACGATATCCAGTGGACCGTCTTCCCGGTCCTGCCGACACCAGGGGCAGAGCTGCAGGTGCTCCCGGAGCTGGACGTCGAGGCGGCCATGCAGAACGGCGGACGGCGGACAGCAGCGGTGACGCCAAGCCCGAAGCCAGGCTATGGCATCATTGATATATTTGTCCATACAGTTTCATAACGGAAAGGGTTTTCATTCTCTCACTCAGGGTTACGGGCAGGAAAGCCTTTTTTTGCACCTCTTCAGCACTTCTTCCAGGAAACGCGTCTTTACCTCTTCGGGAAGCTCGTCGACCGGCGGTCCCGGCCAGTTGTCGCAAAAACGTTTGATGGTCGCCAAGGCTCGCTGGTGGACCCGGTAGGAACGGTTATGATCCGGATGGCCAAGCTGCCCGGCAATCTCGCTGTAGGTCATGGCAGGATTCGCAAGCTTCAGAGCCAGCACCCGGCATTCCTCATCGGCCAGATCGCACATAAGCTGATCGGCCAGGGCAGCGATCGAGGCGAGGGATGAACGGCGATCCATAACTTCCTCTACGTCCATCCCCTGCCCGTCGGAATCTGACCCGCCTCGGAAACTGTCATCATCTGGGAGTTCTGATGCCAATGGCCTGTTCAGCCAAGGAAAATGAAAGGCGAGATAGCGGACGAACTCCCGCACCGGCACGTAGAGATTCTCCCCAACCGCCCGGACGACTTCTCCATGGAAAAAAAGGGCCGCAGGGAGCAGAAAGCGGGCGGTATACAGTTCATTCCCGCCTGCCTTTCTCTCAGCCATCGGTGGTACGGGCCAACCGCTGTAGGATTCGTCCTCACCAGTCCACACTATGCCGGTGAGCGGAGGCGGATGGACGGAAGGTGCATAGGCAATGCCTTCCGCACCCTGGCCGGCGGTAATGAACTGATCGCCGCGGCCGACCAATTCCCGTACCCTCCGGTACAAATAACCCCGCGGGTTGAGATCCTTGCTTCGGGCCCGATCCTTCCACCGGCCGAGAAAAAGGAGCCATGCGTGCTGCAGGACAAGATGGGGTCGCCCGGTGACAAGATCCTGCATCAGGGTGGAGTCCGTTTCAACGGCCGGGAGAAACTCATCGAGCAGGAACACCAGGAAATCGTGCGCGACATCCTTCCTGATATCCTCCCAGGCCTTGTCGGTAAAACTGGTCTGCAGATCATAAGGCAAGATTGTTTTCAGGCCCGCATGGCGGGATGCTTCCCTGAAGATCGAACTGGCTGTTCGGACAAGATGGCTGTATCCCTGGTCCGACCCGAGCCAGGATCGGAAGAGGCGGATCGCTTCGGCGTTGACGTCCGCGCTCAAGAACGGTGCTCCCCGCCGGCAAGGCATGTGCTGGGGACCAGGCCCCGGAACATGAGATGCCGGGCAAATCGGCCGTCAAGCGGAACAGTGAAGTGGTATTGCTCAACCAGAAAAGAATCGCGGTCGGTGGTCCAGCCGGAAAGTTCCAGGCAACAGTTTTTTCTGATGTACCGCTGCCGGCGTTTCGATCCCGAACTGGAACAGGGACAGACAAGATTACCCGCGACCCTGAGGCGCAGAACAAAGATTGGATGGGTGCTGTTTCCACTGCGGAACGTCGCGGGAAAAGAGCCCGTCTGTTCCCGAAGGTAAAGGTCTGGAGCCCCGGAGAAAAGCATCCTTTCCTGCCATTGGGAGGGAGGCAGTTTGCGGATGCATCCCGACAGGACTGACAGGTCAGGTTGTGGCATTACTCTCTCACGGCATGGATAATGTCCCGTCATGTCTGATGCCGCAGCGGACAATGCGGGCATGTGAAAACCGGACGTTTGCGTCTTTACCTGGATGCGGGAAAATTCATCGTCACTCTCGTTGATGCCGAATCTTTTTACTATGGCAGAATCTGATTCAATTATCAAGAAAGTATGGGTTGAACATCCTGAAAGCTGCTGGATGCATATGCAATCCCCGATCAATCAGGGTTGAACCTGCGGTATTCCTCCGAGTGCCTCCGTTGCCACCACTGGAGGTAGTGCCTGTTGCAGCAGAAAAAGTTGACCTTCCTGATTTCCAGATCGCGGGAGAACTCGTCGTATCTGAGTATTAGTGTAAGCGCCTAAGCAACCACACCCAGGCTATCCGGCACATTCAATTGCTTCGGAGTAACATTCCACGGCAGCAGGGCCTCG
>JALNWY010000064.1 GCA_023230665.1 Deltaproteobacteria bacterium | reverse complement strand
GAGCATGACGAGGTGAACGAAAACATCGCGGTGAACATCTCGGACACCGGTTATGGGATTCCGGGACACGACGTGGGCAGGGTGTTCGACCCGTACTTCACTACCAAGCAGTCGGGCACCGGACTGGGGCTTGCCATCGTGCACAAGATCATGGAGGCGCACTCGGGCCAGGTGACCATCACCAGCATCGAAGAAAAGGGAACCACGGTTTCCCTCATTTTACCCTTAAAAGGAACAGTGAGATGAATATCATGCGAGACATCCTGGTAGTCGATGACGACAACGGGCACCGCACCATGCTCAAAACCCTGCTCTCGGGCTGGGGCTACCGGATCTTCGAGGCGGACGACGGGTCGAAGGCCATTGATTGGGTCCACTCACGGCCCTTTGATCTCATTCTCATGGACATCCGGATGGTGAAGGTCTCCGGGCTGGAGGCCTTGAGCGTGATCAAGGGCATCAACCCCGCCATACCCGTGATCATCATCACCGCCTACTCCTCCGTGGAGTCAGCCATCGAGGCCATGAAAAAAGGTGCCTACGAGTATCTCATGAAGCCGCTCGACTTCGAGGAGTTGCGCATGAAGATGGAGCAGGCCATGGAACACAGCCGGCTCAAGGAGGAGAACCGCCTCCTCAAGGAGATCATCGGCGAGCACTTCGATACCCGCAATATCATCGGCAAGAGCCCTGCCATGATCCACCTGCTGGAGACCACCTCCAAGGCCGCATCCTCGGACGCCACAGTCCTGATCACCGGCGATAGCGGCACGGGCAAGGAGATGATCGCAGGGGCCATCCATTTCAACAGCACGAGAAAGGACCACCCCTTCATCAAGCTCAACTGCGCCGCCATCTCTGAGGGCCTGCTTGAGTCCGAGCTCTTCGGCCATGAAAAAGGCGCCTTCACCGGGGCGATCAGGAGGAGGGAGGGGCGTTTCAGCCAGGCTCATAGAGGCACTCTGTTCCTGGACGAGATCAGCGAGATGTCCATGGCCATGCAGGCCAAACTCCTGCGGGTGATCCAGGAGAGGGAATTCACCCGGGTGGGGGGCGAAGAGGTGCTCACTGTGGACGTCCGGATCATCACGGCCACCAACCGGGACCTGCTCGCGCACGTACAGCAGGGCGATTTCCGCGAGGACCTCTACTACCGCCTGAACGTCATCAATCTGAACGTCCCGCCCTTGAGGCAGCGCAAGGACGACATTCCCCTGCTGGCCGAGCACTTTCTCAAGATGTTCGCTGCCAAAAACGCCAAGCCCGTCAAGGGCTTCACTCCCCAGGCCATGGACCGGCTCATCCGATATCCCTGGCCCGGTAATGTCCGGGAGATGATGAACACCGTGGAGAGCGCCGTGGTGCTCTCTGATTCCGAGTATCTCTCTGAAGGCGATTTAAGCCTGATGCACGCGGACATCCCGCCGGCAGGCCCTGTCGTGCCGGTTGCTGCGGACCTGCCGCTGGAGGAGGTGGAGAAGGCCACGATTCTCAAGACCCTGGAATTCTCGGGCGGCAACAAAAGCGAGGCGGCCCGGAAGCTCGGGATCACCCGGGCCACCCTGCACAAGAAGCTGAAGAAATACCGTGCCCAGTGACGATCTCTGTCAGCGGTCCAGGACAAGCCCCGGGCAGAGCACAGAGAGCCTTTCCAGAAAATCGTCCTTTCCGCGGTAGTGAATGACCTGGATTCCTGCCTCACGGGCGCGCCCGACATGTTCCTGAGTGTCGTCCACAAAGAGTGTGTCGCCGGGTTCAAGGCGCATGATGTCCAGAACATCGAGAAAGATCTGCTTTTCGAGCTTGGTCCTGCCCAGGTGATAGCTGTTGAACACCCGCTCAAAGAGGCGGAAGAACCCGAGCTTTTCTTCGAGCTCGTCGAGCCAGTTGGTCTGGTCGCTCAGGATGGCGAGCCGTATGCCCCGGGTCCTGAGCTCTTCGATTACCCGGAGCATCCACTCCCGCAGGGTGAAGCCTTTGAGGATAATGTCCCTCAGATGGCTGTCGCTGCCCCTGATCCCGGTCTGCCTGCGCAGGATTTCCCAGAAGAACGCCTCGTCCGCCCTGCCGGTGATGTACCCGGTGTCGTGAATGATCTCTCTGGTCGTGGCTGCAAAATCTTCTTCATCCAGGCCGTTGAGCCGGGCGATCTCGTGGAGCCCGTTTCTGAAACCCTCGTCCGCGATCACCCCGCCGAAGTCGAACAGCACTGCCTTGAACCTGCATTCTTCCATCTCACACCTCTGGTAAGCGCTCCTATATTCCCAGAATAGGCCCCTTGAACACAAAAAGCAAAGGCAGGACCAGCAGGAGGAAAAAAAGGGTGTTGAACACGAAGAGGTTCGAGGCGAGCTCTTTGTCGAGATCGAAGAGCACCGATGCCACCACCGAGTAGACAGCGACCGGCATGAACGACTGGATCGCAATCACCGCCTCCACGTGCTCCCCGAGATCCACCATGGCCAGCGCTCCCAGCGTGATCGCGGGCAGAATCAGGAATCTTATGAGGGAAAGCGCGACGTTTTCCCGCAGGAACGAGAAGACCCGGGAGGTCTTGAAGCTCATTCCCAGGCTGAAGTAGTATAAGGCGATGGAGATCATCATGAGCGTGTTCACGGGAAAATCGACCCCGGGCCTCCGGACATGGAAAAACTGCAGGACCAGCGCGGCGATGACCGCGACCAAGGGCATGTTCTGGAGGTCGAGAAAGTACGCAGCCACCCCGGGCAGAGAGCCCTCCGGCCGGGACACGGACCTTGCATAGGGAAAGATGACCGTGAAGACATAAATCATGAAATACGACAGAAAGAGAAAGGCCAGGCCCAGCCCCTTTTCGCCGAGAAACAGAAAGCAGAGGAACGCGCCCATGGTGAACCCGTGATTGGCGATGGACGAGCTGATGAGAAAGGTGGCTCTGGACCTTTCTCTCAGCGGCAGGGCGGGCAGCATCAGTCTTCCGGTCACCATTCCCGCCACCACGAGAAGCAGGCCTGAGAAGGGGAGGACCGCCATGTTCCAGTCCAGGCCCAGCCCCCAGATGCTCCAGAGGACGATGAGCGGCTCGATCAGGACGAGGTTGAACCTGATGAGCGTGCGGGTGAGGTCCCGGGACGAGGATATCCGCCGCTTGAAGGCTATCCCGCTCAGAAAGGGAACGACGATCATGAGCTGGAACAGGAGAAATCGCGCGTGAGGGCTCATACCGCCTTATGGATATGCAGGAGAAAATACGGCATCAACGCAAAACCAGCGACTCGATCTCCTTGAGCCTGGCAAGATATTCGTCACTGTTCTTCAGGGTCCCAAGGTTCCTCAAGTCTTCCTGGATCAGCGTCAGGTGCGGCCTGATATCGATGCCGTAGGGGTTCATGGTCTCCCTGTTGGCCATGTCGAGAATGAGTACGGAATAGTATTTCGTCAAGGTCCTCGTGACGGAATCGCGCCGGTAGAGATATGACTGCCCTCCCAGGGTGTTCAGGAAGAACCCCGCATATTCATACAACTGCCCGCTGTTGACATTGAGCTTGTGCCCGGCGCTCCCCTTGACGAGGTAGTGAAACGTAAGCGCCATCAGGGGCTCGACCCGGCTGCGCTCATGAGAGAGGATATCCTTGAACATCATGATGTCGTTCTTGCCCAGCACCCGGTAGAAATGCGCGGCATTGCTGAGCAGGGAATACAGGTCCTGCGTCTCTCCCGAGACCACGGGCGGACGATAGGCGAGCTTCTCGATCAGGGCATCAAGGTGCTTCAGGAGTCCGCCTTGGAGATCATAGGCCTTCATATAGTCCTTTCTCTCGATCTCGCTGCATATTGCGGCCAGTTCGGCCTTCAGTTCGGCAAAGCTCTTTTCGCTCTCCTTGAGGGGAACCGGGATCTCGATTATGGTCGCCGGCCGCTGAACCGGGACCTGCTGCTGGGAGGCATCCGCCTGCGGCCCGCCCTCATCGCGCTGTATGATGCGGACTTTCTCCCCGGGAGAGGACGGTTCATGCTTTTTCTGAAAGAGGTAGGTGTCTGCCGCAATATATGCGCCGGCAGCCACGACAACGACAACGATGAGCGCTATCCATTTTTTCACAAAGGCCCCTCCTTTAAAAGAATACCGGGCAACCGATGCGCCGCTCGCAATTCCTTACCCGGACACCCTTGTTCCTGCGTGATTCGTGGTGGATGATATCGTGAATCATCTCCCGGCGTCAACCGGGGAAAACCGCTTTTTCAGGGTATCGGCCCGAGGAGAAACAGGGAGGACTGATGGATCGTAAGCGCCTCATGACCCGGGAGCCCGGACAGGAGGAGCAGGGGGCTATCGCCTCTTGTCGAGTTCGGACCGGATCGCCCGTGCCATATCGTGGAGACGGTAGGGTTTTTTCACATATGAGCCCGCACCCAGGTCGAGCGTTTCCTTGACACGATCCGACTCGGAAAAACCGCTGACAATGATCGCCCTCTGGCCGGGTTTTATCTTGAGGATCCGCCGGTACGTTTCCAGGCCGTCGATCCCGGGGTCCATGATCATATCCAGAAGAATCAGGTCGGCCTCGGATTCGCCGAGATATTTCAGGGCCTCTTCCCCACTTGCGGCCACGTCCACCATATATCCCAGCTTCTCGAGAAGCTTGCGCGCTATCTCCCGCTGGTCGTCCACGTCATCGATCACCAGGATCTTCTCATTGCCTCTGAGTGCGTCGAGGGAACCGCGGGCATCGTCACCTCCCAGCTCCCTGCGGGTGATGGGGAAATACAGCTCAAAGCAGGACCCCTTCCCCACCGTGCTCCTGACATCGATGTATCCATGATGGTCCTTTACCGTGGACCAGATCACCGCCATACCCAGGCCCGTGCCGCTTCTGCCCATGACTTTCTTGGAATAGAAAGGCTCGAAGATCTGCTTGAGGTTTTCAAGGGGTATCCCGATGCCGGTATCGGACACGGTCACGACCGCATACTCTCCCTCCTCAATGAGATCAAAGCCATGGATAAGAGAGTCGACATACCGGTTTTCCGTAGCCACGGTCACCACCCCTCCCCCAGTCATGGCCTCTGCCGCGTTCGACATGAGATTCATGAGTGTCTTCGACAGATGGACCTCAGATCCGAGTATGTTCATGAGATCCGGGTCAAGTTTCAGTTCGCAGCGGACATTCTCATGGTATTCCAGGATCCTGCTGCACTCGGGGCTCCTGATGAAATCGCGGATCACGGTGTTGAGGTTCACTGCATTGGATATGTTCAATCCCCTTCTGGCCAGTGTGAGCAGGTCCTGCACGATGGCCGCGGCCTTCTCGCCGGACCGTTTGATCACCTCGAGCGACTTCCGCATGGAGCTGCCTTCCGGGACTTCCATCAGAAGGATCTCCGGATAACTCACCACTCCGCTCAGGATGTTGTTGAGATCGTGGGCAACGCCGCCTGCAAGCATGCCGATGGCCTCCATCTTCTGCGACCTCTGCAGCTGCATCTCGAGCCTTGCTTTCTCCTCTTCAGCCATCATGCGCTGGGTGATATCGCTCCCTACACAGAGAATCTCAGAGAGGCTACCGTCTTTGTCGAATATTGCCTTGTTGCTCCACGAGATCCATACACCCCCCCTGTTCTTGAGGATGTTCATACTGATCAGTTGACGGTAGTCATCGGGGTTTTTCAAAAAATCGGCGAAAACCAGTGATAAATCGTTTCCTTTGGCATCGACCAGAGGCATGAGAAAACCGAGCATCTCCCGCCCGATCATTTCATGCTCTTCATATCCATAGAACTCTATTGCATAGGTATTGACAAAGCTGATCCTTCCTTGAGTATCCAACCGCATGATAATGCTGTTGGCGCTCTCCACAAGATCGCGGTATTTCTCCTCGCTGGCCTGCAGGCGTTCGAACGACCGCGCATTCATGATGCTGATGGCGATCTGCGGCGCAATGCCCATGAGCAGGTTTAGATCGCTCTGCTTGGGCGGTCCTGAAGATTCGGTATTGTCCAGAGAGATGACTCCCATCGACTCGTTTTCGTATACAATAGGAACACACAAAAACGAGCGCGCCCCTGCCATCTCAACCAGATTTCTGCTCCTCTCCGATAAATCTTCGATGATTTCATCCACATCATTGACCAGATAGGGCTTCTGATTCCTGAAGGCCAAGACGAAAGGCCCTTTGGATTCGCGGTTGTCCAGATGAAGATCAACTTTCCGGAAATAGGCCTCCTGTTCCGTCGTATATCCGTATCCGGCGTGATAGGTCAGGGCGATCTTTTCGTTGTCGGCCAGGAGCACCATCCCCCGGTCATAGTCGAAATATTTTTCCACCGTGTCCATCAATGTCTCAAGCAGTTCCCCGATATCGAGCTCCGTGGATATGACCTTCCCAACCTCATGGATGAGCTCTGCATCGCGGTATCTCTTATCGGATTCTGCAAATAACTTTTCAGCCGCCTGCCCATGATACTGGACCTGGTTTTTCAGAAGGTTGATCTCTAATTTATTTATGCAACACGAGAGCCCCAGGATACCTGCCAGGAGCGAGGCGAGCCAGACACCGTTCCCTGGCAGTGAGAACGAAAACGCTATAAAGAAGCCCGCTATCAGACCAAAGAGAATCAGGAAACTCCTTATCTGCTTGAGCCGGTATAAGATCGACTTCTCCCACGAGATGATGTACCTGCAGTGGTTGTACCCCTCATGGATGCATTCCTTGTGTTCCACCTTTGCATAGACACCGGTGAAAAAGGTAGCCACGGATTCCATAAGGCCATAACGGTTCTGGCACTGGTACGGCTTTTCCTTGACCCCCGGATTCAGGGTATAGATGGCCTCCACAGAATGTGACGAGAGTTTTCTTATCTGAATCGCCGTACCCTTGGTGAGTTTCGAACCGATCCTCTCCAGAAGCTCATACGCCAGAAGCGGGTCCAGAAACGATACAATATATTGCTTGATGGTGCCCATAGAGGCCGATGAGGCCCCATACCGTCCGACTTCCCGTGCAAGATTCTCGTTCCCGGTCATTCTATCGAGTATCTCGTGAAACCTGTCCGAGATCTCCTGACCGTACCAGAATCCATCATCATCCACCTGTGATCTCGATATGCCGGTATAATCAAGGATCGTATCAATATCCAGGTCAGGATACTTATGTTTGATATACTCCAGATATGTTCTCAGGAGCTTGACATTATAGAAATTATCATGGGTTGCGGGACTGGGCATCGAATGATTTATCTTAGGGATTATTCATATGATCGCTAGTTGTTGATCTCTTCTGTCGTCCGCCACCTAAAAATCCGCCCTTGTTCTCATCTAGAGGATCACATACGGTATATCGGTCATCCAGAGGAAATATATTATTGTAAAATCGCTTTTGAGGAGATCGCGCTTATTCTCTCATGACTTAAGGAACTTTTTTTTCAGATAGCCTATCCCGAATTTAATCACACTGAATTTTGCTTTTGCTTTGAGATGTTCCGAATAATCATCTCCGTACCGGACATCAAGGGCCCAGAGATTATACGCTTTATCATAGGGGATGCTTTCCTGGTCGGCATAAGACACCGGATATATGAGCACAGGGAACTCCTCTCCTTCATATGCTTCCCCGGCAATCTCGCAGATAGCTTTTTTGAGGATATTCCACGGAACTCCCCTGCTGTTCGGAACAAAGACCTTGATGCTGTTCAACAGGTCGGAGAGATTGGCCCCGGCGTCTGATTCATCGATGAGAACGATTGCTTTGGTTTGATCTCCATATGATATCTTCGCCAACGAATACTTGCGCTTGAGGCCCGCACGTGCATACATTTCCTCGACAGATTCGCCTTGTGAATCGCCCGGGCCAAAGCAGAACGCCTTGATCATCAGCCCGCCCGATATCTCATCATACCACTGGGTCAGCTCTTCGATATCGTGTGCCGACGCACTTCGGACTGTCCATCCATCCGGGAGTGCACCGCCGTGGTTCTTCTGGCAGATAAGGTGTGCAAACCGGTCCATCGAGCAAGCCTTCGGGTTGTTCAGTTTCCTGCAGAAACCGCCGAAGAAATAATCAGGGAAACTGTTCTCCGGCCTGAAATAAAATATCATATAATCCATGCCGACAGCAGGCATCCGGTAGAGACCGTCAAAGTAATGAAGAATATGCTTCAGAACAAAGAGCCCGGTGCGTTTCTTTTCCAGAGGCCTTGCAGCGAGATGATGGATCATCCATGTCCGGTGATATGCCTTGATGATCGATGCATGGCCATAGATTACTCCATTTCTCTGGTAGGTGAAGTAGCCGAATATTTCGCGCCCTTTCTGATATAACACCTCGTATGTCTTCTTGAATCTCTCTTTGTGCCGAGAGAGTGAGGCATACTTTTTCGGATAGATGAAACCAGACTCAAAGAAAAACTCCCATAAGGAATCCATGCTGATGCTGCTGGTGAAATTAGCGTGCACATCGTCTGCGTTACTGAGTATATCGAATAATTTACTGTATGTGCTCATATCCATATCGATGATGGCGATCCCGAAGCGCCGGATATTTCTTCTGGATTTCTGACTGTACACCACCTGCACATTGCAACTCATCTTCATACTGCCTGCGAGGAGAATATCGACGTCATGAATTATCAGTCCGGGAATCAGAAGAGACCGGTCTACGCCTTCATATACCGAGAAACCCGACGTGGTTATGTCGGATATCTCATAGGCGACCTGTTGATTGCTGAATGGATGGGTGAATACGATCTTGGGCGTAGGGATCAGATTCAATCTGGGATTGCGCAGCTTTCTTCGCTTATAGACTATTCGCTGGTCTTCAAAAGGCACCACCACCACCGAGCCGGGATCATTCCCGACCCTTACCAGCCTGCACCTGCCGGAATAAATGATCATGTTTTCTTTATACAGCTCGACTTCGATGTCCTGGGAGGGATCATAGCGGTATCCACTGTCCTCATCCAATACGATTCGAAACCCGTTGGAGTTGAAATCTTCCAAGGTCCCTGCTGCCGTGTGGACACCTTGTTTCACCCTGACTTGCACGGTTTGTGACCGGAACCTCCTGGACTGCCTCTCGCTGAATACAAATCCCTTTGTACTGATTTGTGCAGAAAAATGCTCGTTCGTGATCTCACAGACTTTCAGCGGCATGCAGGTTATCGATTTCCCGTCATCTATGATCAGATTTTCAATCGTCAGATTCTGCATGTCAAAGGAAGATCCCTCCGGAAACCTGCAGGTCACCTCGGCACCCCAGCATGGTTCGGGAGAAACCCTCAGAAAATAGTTTTCGCCGCTTGCCCTGTCGACCCCATTGACAAAAAGGCTGCCCCCCATAAAATGAATATAATTTACCGCATTGATGAACTTTTTCTGTTTCACTCTACCAGAAGGCTGTTTCAGAAGATCGCGGTGATTGAAGGATATTGCCGGAAAGTGCGGCCGGGTATTCGTAGAATGATTTTTTTTGCTTATCAAAGCGTCCATGATATTTTTTGTTCCTCCATGACTGCCCTCGCTCATGCCCATCAATTGGGTATCCTTTGGCTTTATACATCATCCATTTTCAGGCTTCTTCCCGGTGCATACGATCAGCGGGGTATAGGTGAAACGCCTGGGATCATGAAAAAAAGCGTTGAAATCCGTGAAAAAACCTTGATACCCGCCGGGATATCCATCGAAGAGATCCCCTGCCTTGCGTGAGGCCATCTCCACCTTCTTGATCCAGTTGAAATCATCGCTGGACTTGAGCTCGTCAAAAATGAGGTGATGGGGAATCATATGGACATTGATATCTTTGAACCCGAGATCGTACAGGTAGGTATAGAGCTTCCTCCCCACGAATGCATCGAAATTGTACTTTCCCGCCATACGCGCCACGATCTTTTTGAGTATGCGCTCCATCTGATCGGGCAGAGGATAGTGGCTCAGGCAGTTGTAATCCAGATCCAGCAGGCACAGGGTTCCGCCTGGTTTCAGAGAGCGGGTCGCGTTCTCGATGATATCCACTGCGCCTTGCAGGTAATACTCCAGCACAAAGCGGATCCAGATGAAGTCAAAGGCGCCCAGGCTGCCGAGGTCGCCCCGCAGGTCCATCAGATGAAACTCGATGCCTTCTTGTTTTTCGTAACTGCCCCTGGCAAACTCGATCCTGTCCGGGGCGAAATCCACTCCTACGGCCTGCCCGCCAGGCTGCACCAGTGAACAAAGCACTGTGGTGGTCTTTCCGGAGCCGCACCCGCCATCGAGCACCCGGGCCCCGGGCTTGATCCCGCACAGAAGGGCCTGCTGCCTTACGGCATCGATGTCGGTCTTGATGTCGAGGCGATGGGCCTCCTGGGGATTTTCCATCAGATATCCATGGTCGCTCATGACACAGCCCCCTTTTTGTATTCTTCACCGCCGATAACATGAACAATTGTTCACATAATAACCTTCAGGCTCGTGGGCGGCAAGATCAAACTTCATGATTTTTTTTGTCTTCTCCTGTTTTTCTCTTGGCTCTCCTGCTCCGCCTCATCTTCTGCTTGCGGATTTTCTCAACCTTCCGCGCACGAGGAGAATCCTTTCCCAGGATCGAGTCCTCGATCTTGTCGGCCAGGATGCGGCGGGCAAAGAAGCGGTTCGCCTCCCGGGACCGGGACTCCTGGCACTTCACCTCGATGCCGGTGGGCAGGTGCTTCAGATAGACGCATGCCGCGGTCTTGTTGACCTTCTGGCCTCCCCTTCCCTGGGCGTGAACGAATTTTTCCTGGATATCGGCCTCACGGATTCCCAAAGATGCCATCCGCTCTTCCAGACCCCTGACCTTTTCCGGGTTGACGAACTGGCTGCTCACAGGTATGGCCGCCCTCCTCTCATGTGAGGGCGCGGCTGCTGGTTTGCAGGTCTGAGGAGCTCAATGGATATAGAGCACATAGTAGACGGTGAACAGCAGGTACACGATGGCGGCCCCGAGTATGAACGGCCACTTCCCGCTGAACGAGGCCGGGCCGAAGAGCCAGTGGCTGCAGTGCCTGCACTGGACAAACCACCTGCGGGGCACCAGCCCCTTGCAGTGGGGACAGCGGTAAATCTTTCCGCCCTCCTGTGGCATCTCGCGGTCACGAATGTTCTGCTGCAGCGAGGCCTTGACATTGAGGTCCGCCCGGCAGCTGGGGCACTTGACATGCATGGGCTGAAAATCATCCCACACCACCTTTTTCCCGCATGAATGGCATGTTATCACGATCATGAAAGCTTTACGGTCCTTTCTGTCTTCATCAGGGCCCCTGCATCCACCTCCCGCCCTGGATGACATCCAGGACAAGCCGTAATCTATCAGAACCGCGGTTCATCAGCAATGTTATTGTGTTGCCTTCCTGAACGAAACGAACGTCCAGCCGAGGATCTCCCTTGACATGGATCTCATGCGGAAGGAGGTTCCTGTCTACGACAAGCGTGCCCCAGGTATAGGTCACTACCGTATGCCCGTCGAGGGAGCGCTTCCAGAGATACCGCATATCGGGCGGTTCCCCGGCAACGAGGCCCAGGAACTGATCCAGGGGGACTGAGTACTGCCTGAGCGTTCTGCCCCACAGATCATGAATCCTCACCTCACTCTCGGTGATTCCCACCGAATAGGCGACCACACCGCCCGGCCCGTATACCTGGGCAAAACCCTGCTCGGGCGAGTTGACGGCCAGTGCCCCGTCAAAGCTTAAATCGCGCCCCTGGATTGTGGCCGACCCGGCGATCGAGGCCCGAAACGGGTAGGTGCTGTCCGGCGGCACCTCCAGCGAGGCGCAGCCGCAAAGCACCGCGAACCACAGGGTGAAAAGGACTGGTAATCTTCTCATACACATCTTGTATATTGTATAGAAGGGCACTGGTTGAATACAACAGATATTGACACAGGGAAAGGATCGATCTGATCATCATCGGGACCCGCGGAAGGACCGGCATCAAGCACGTCCTGTTCGGCCATACCGCCTGAGAAGGTGGTGAAGAAGCCGCCCTGTCCGGTGCTCTCGGCCAGGCAGCCGCACACGGCCTTTGCCCGGCCGTAAGACATCGTCCTTCAGACAGGCCAAAAGGCCGGACTTAAAAAAGGCAACTTTTTTAACGGGTTTACGGGCCGGTCAGTCTATGGGGCTGATGGGGCCTTCCACGTCTCCGTGGATATACTGGGTGATCAGGGGATCGGACGTGGTCCTGAACTTTTCCGGAACCCCTTCAAAGGCGACCCCGCCCTGGTAGAGCATGGCCATGTAGTCGGCCATCTCGAGCGCGCCCTGGATATCGTGGCTGATCACGAGGAAGGTGCCGCCCGTCTTCCTTTGAACCTCGCAGATGAGCATGTTGATCGCGCGGGAGATCACCGGGTCGAGCCCGCTGGTGGGCTCGTCAAAAAAGATGAACCTGGGGTCCAAGGCCAGGGCCCGGGCAAGGCCGACACGCTTCTTCATTCCTCCGGAGAGCTGGGACGGCATCTTACCCTCGATCCCCGAGAGGCCGACATCCCTCAGCAGCCTGGCCACCTCGCGCGTGATCTCCTCCTTTGAGAGCCTGGTATGGATGGTGTAGGGAAACGCCACGTTTTCTCCCACAGTCATGGAGTCGAAGAGCGCAGCGTCCTGAAAGCAGACCCCGAACTCCTTCCTGACATCCTTAAGATCGACCTCTTTCAGGACAGTGACATCCCTGCCGTTGATGAGGATGCTGCCCGAATCGGGTCTGATCAGGCCGAGGATGTGCTTCATGAGCACGCTCTTGCCGGTGCCGCTGGGGCCGATGATGACCGTGATCCCGCCTTCGGGGATGTCCAGGTTCAGGTCGGAAAAGACTTTCTGGCCCTTGAAAGACTTGTACAGAGACTGTATCCTGATCATGATTTCCCCAGCCACGAGGTCTGATAGAGGTCTCTCCTTTGGTGGGCCAGAAGCGGGAACTTCTCGCGGATGAGCGTGATCTCTTCCAGGTCGACGTTCACCACGTCCAGGGCCTCGCCTGGGCCCGCATCGTGGAGAACCCGGCCCCATGGCGAAGCGATGAGTGAGTGCCCATACGGTGCATACCCGAGCTCGAAATTGTGCGCCGGTTGTACGCCCACCACAAAGCCCTGTATCTCAAGGGCCCTGATCCGCACCAGCATCTCCCAGTGCGCGTTGCCCGTTGCAAGGGAGAACGCGGCAGGGACAAAGAGCATCCGGACGTTTCTGTCCGCAAGGATCTGGGCGAGCGGCGCAAAGCGAATATCGTAGCACACGACCACCGAAGCCGCTCCCCAGGGGGTCTCGAACACCCCCAGGGCTTCGCCCGGCCTGATGATGTCCGATTCCCTGATTGCGGGGCCGCCTGGAGGGTTGCAGTCGAAGAGATGCACCTTGTCGTGGTGATAAATCTCCTCGCCGTTACAGTCAAAGACAAACGATCTGTTGAAAAATCTCTTTCCATCTCCCTCCCAGGGCATGGACCCTGCGACAAGCAGGATGCCGTGCCGCGCCGCCCGGTGCCGAAGACCCTCCACGGCCCTGTGTGCGAGGGGAGCGGCGCTGCGGATGGAGACAGGCTCGTAGGGGGTGAAAAACATCTCCGGAAGAACCGCGATCTCTGCGCCCCTGTCCGCGGCCTGATCGATCATGGCATACGCCCGGTTCAGGTTATCTTCGAAATCATATCCCTGCCTGATCTGGCATATGCCAATTGCCACCGTATCCATCGGTGCTCCTTTTTCAAGATGTGAACCAGCTCGGAGACTACTGCCGATCTTACACCTGTGATATCGGCAAACCCGGGGCTTCGTCAATGACTTTTCAGGCAACCAAGCGCCGAGTGCGGGAGGCCGCAAAAGACGATCCACTGCCTCCTGAAGAGAAGGGCATCAGGAAAACAGCGAATTCATTGCATTGACGAGACGCCTTGACTTGCCGTGTTTGGGAAGCCAGATACTGATCTCGGTCCAGGGGGTCCGGACCTCTCTCATCCACTCCCTGATCGATCCGGGGGGCATGTGGATGCAAAAGAACTCGTTCCAGGAGTTGATATGCAGGATATCGACCTCGTGGATCCTGTCAAAAGCGTTCGGTTTTTCCATATTGCCTACGAGCACCACCTTCTTGACAAACTTTTTGTCCATGAGCGCCTCCCGGTCGAGCCCTATGGAGTTGGCGTCCGGGATCAGGATGTCAAGTTCCTTCAGAAGGGTCTGAATATCCGAGAGTGCCACGCCGGTGATGTTGGGCACCATGCGAAAGGAGGTCGAGGTGTCGATCCTCTTGTTGTAGACCAGCCAGGCGAGCATCCTCACCACTCTCTCGGCGCTCATGATGGGATTTTCCTTCTTTTTATCCGGATATGACCCGTAGATATGCCATTTCCGGTTCTTGTAGGCGAAATAAATCTCCTCGTAGGCCGGCTCTCTTCTCTTGACCCGTTTTTCCGACTCTATCTTGTTCTCTTTGGCCACATAAAAGGCCTCGACCCTTCTGCGCAGCACTTCCATCTCCACATCCTGATCGAGCTGTGAATCCAGCAGAAAGGACTTTGCCCTGCGGATCAGAAGCACGGCGGTTCGTTTGAGATAGTCATGGAGATCGTCTCCAAAGGCCCGGTATTTCTCGACACTCCACTCGTTGAAGCAATTCATTTCCCGGATAAAGCCAATGGGCCAGTTCCATTTCTTGACGATCTCCACCATCATGACGGTCCTGTCGTGCTGGTTGACCCGGAGAAGATCCCTGGTGGTGATGGAGGGCGATACCTTCAGATAAAAACACTTTCTCAGCAGATCGATGGTCCTCTCGTCTCCCTGGTGGTGATAGTAGTTTTCCACGCACTGGAAGATCTCCATGTAGGGGTCGATGATCTCGTCATGGGAATCCTGCATGACATGCCTCTTCAATTCTTCGCACAAGAGGACCTCCTCGCCCGATCGATCCAGATAGGTGGCGGCCAGTGCCATCTTCAGCACAGATTTCAGCGGGTCGTCCAGGGCCTTGTGCATCTGCCACAGGGCGGCCCCGAGCAGTTCCTGTTCAGGGATGGAGGTGAGGTTACCCATGTCGATGAAGTCCATGTATTCGAACTGACGCGACCGTGCAAGATATGCGATGGTCTGCTCGTAGGCGTCGTCGCCATGATCGGCGGGCGTGACCCACCATATGGGAACCCTGCCCTCGATCAGGGTCATGGTGCGATAGAACTCCTCCTTGAGGATGCTCTTCAGCGCCGAACCCGCCCCTTCCTG
>JALNWY010000063.1 GCA_023230665.1 Deltaproteobacteria bacterium | reverse complement strand
TACCCCGGGAAAATCCGAGAACGAGGCCGACAGGAGAAATCTGGGCGCGGTCCGGCCCGGGGTCCCGCTCATCGCGGGGCCTGCAGGGCTCACCACCTCTATTTTGCTGCTGGATGCTTACCGGTCCATGAGGGCACGGTTTCTCTGTGTCCTGGAATCACCTGTTTCCCTTGAGCAGGCCGCGGAACTCCAGGATCACGGAGGCCAGCGAGGTTACGGCGGCCGCAAAGTAGCCGTATGCCGCAAGGAGATGCATCCGCTGGTTGTTCCTCTCGTATGCATCGATGGTGCGGATGATGGACTTGGAATATTCGTCAAAGGTCCTGTCCGCCTCGCGGTCGTTTCCATGGTATTCGATGGCGTGCAGACCGAATTGAAGGGGCTCGATACGGGATCTCTGCGCGGCAAGGATATGGAAGATCCCGATGGAGAGCTTCATGAGGAAAATCGTGATCCATATCATCAGGCGCACCCGCTGGTTTGAAGAAAATTTCGCTGAGATGTTCATACGATTATAATTCAGCCCAGTGGAAAAAATTCAAGGATTGGACCGGCGCCTTGGAGGGGTTTTGCACATGATGGACAAGATTTCGCGGCATACCGGGGCATTGTCGGGCAGGGCTGGGGAGTGGGCCCTGCGAACGGACTCTTGCCGCATTTTTTTGGCGCCGGCCTGTTGATGGGGTCTTGCGCGCAGTGATACCTTGCAGCCATCGCTCTTTTGGGGTATCTAATAGACCCAGCCGCCCGGCACAAAGGTTGCCGGCATGAGATGACCGGATATCGCAAAAAAGGGGCCTGTCATAGAGCGACGCGACAATCCGGCCTACGACAACGGATTTCAGGAGGAGCATATGGCTTTTATCGGTGAGGATCTTTTTCGTTTCCAGGCAGCACTCGTCCAGTCGGGCACATCGTTCGAGGAGTTCATCCGCGATAACTATGTCGAGAAGTGGGTGAACGATTCGCTGTTCTGCGCAATGAATATCCGCACCACATTTGTGACCGCCATCCACAACTTCCTTGTCGATGAAGGCCTGATCAATATCGAGCGGGTCCAGATGAGCCCGGTGACAGACCCTCTTGCGCACGATGTGGAGCATGTGCCCACCATCCACTACAGGGGGATGCCCTATGTGGTCACCCACTCCATGATCTATATGAAGTTTCTCGCGTGCTTCAACAAGCGGGTGAAGGGCATATTCGTCGACTCGCCCAACATCAGGCTCGAGATCGAGAGCCCGATGAAGAAACAGCGCGGCAAATATCTCATCGATTTCTCGCAGATCGACGTGGAGCTCAGGCGCAGCCGCGGGATCGGGTTCGACGAGTACAAGAACTCGCGGAAGAAGGTGGAGAGCATCCTCAAGGAAGACTATGAAAGGATCATCGATTTCTTCGAGCGGATGATCGTTGTTGCCTGCAGGGCCGTGGCCGAGAAGAACGAGTCCGAGCTTAAGGAGTTGGGCATGGTCATCGAGGTGCCCAGGCAGCCGTTCCCGCGCATCAGGCACACCGACGCACTGCAGAAGTATGGCAAGCTCGACACCGACGCCAAGGCGGGCAGGGACATGTCCTCTCAGTTTTTCTGGATCACCGGGCTCATGCGGGAGAACTACGATCTCATCTATCCCTATCTCCTCTATGATGGGTCCAAGGTGCCGCTGGATGCATACAATTCCGACATGATCTACAACTACGATCTCTGCGCCAAGCCCCTCATGCGCGATACAAACACCTATGGCGACGCCCTGGAGATCCTCTCCGGAGCGGTCCGCGAGTGGCTCTACGAGCCCATTGTCCAGCGCCTCATCGACAACCGGATCATCCCGGAGGCCCCGGTCTTCAACAACGGGGTCCTGGAAAACATCTCGGCCTTAGACGGCTACGGGCCGTTTATCACTGCTGTGCACATGATGAGCGAAGACGGACAATCCTACTTCCCCGACACCATGGGAGGCGGCATCGGGGTCGAACGCTCGCTCTACGCGTTGCTCAAAGGTCCGAAGATCGAGAAGATCGATGATTTGACCTGCTTCGGCAAGAATCCCGACTCCTACCCGATCTTTCTCTACTAGAGGCAGGCCCAGCACTTCCGGGCACATTCACGCCGGTTCATTTTTTATCGAGCGTGAAGGTGCAATGCGGTCCGGGCGCTCCCGGCCGCAGTGCCCGTTGCTCTGGTATTGCTTCTCTCATGCCTTAAAAAAACGCGGCCTGATTCCGGTATGAGCTTGCTGTGCCAAATGGTCAAGGGTTTGTCCCTTGAGAGGTCTTTTTGATACCCGCAGGGCCGCATCTATGCATACATATGAGTATCTTCACCGGCTAGGGTCCTTTCGTTTCGATCCACCCGTCTTTTTCGGCTGCAGAGCGGAAAAGCTCAACTCGTGTGAGGATGTCCGGCCTCAGCGATGCCGCTAAAGCCATGTCACCTTTTCTGCCCGCCATCTCGATTTTCCGGGCCGCATCGCTCAATGCCGAACCACCGGCATTGGCTGCGGCGCCCTTGATGGAGTGTGCGTGCAAAACCACCCCTGACAGATCTGCCTGGTTCAGGGATTCTTCGAGCCTGGCGATGGTGTCTGGGATGTGTTCGAAAAATGTATTGAGCACGATTGCGGCAAGCTCCCGATCCCCGTCGAGCCGGTCCATGAGCCCGGCCTGATCGAATATCGCAACCCCTGGCGTGCCGGGCTGTTCCTCCTGCGCGGAACGCTCTGTGACAGACGTGCCGCCATTGTCCGATGCGCCTTCGCTCTGCCGGCTCGGCCCGGCCATATCGTTTCCGGCGCCCGGCAGCCATTTGGCGAGCATGTTCGCGAGTTCGGCCTGCCGTACCGGCTTGGCCAGGTAATCGTCCATGCCCGCCGCGATACACCGCTCGCGGTCCCCTTTCATGACATAGGCGGTCATGGCGATGATGGGCACATGGCGGTTCAGCACCCCGGATTCGCTGCCCCGGATGACACGCGTGGTCTCGAATCCGTCCATATCAGGCATCTGACAGTCCATGAGCACAAGGTCGAATGTGGTCTTTCTCAGGGCCCTGATCGCGTCGGCACCCCGTTTCACCGGAGTCACCCGGTATCCCAGGTGGTCGAGCATGCCCTGCGCAACCATTTTGTTGGTGAGGTTGTCTTCCACAAGCAGAATGTGTCTGCGCCCGGCTTTTGCCTCGTTGAGAGTATGGCGGGTGACGAGATTATCCGGTCTCTGCCTGCTCGCATCCGGGCGATCACCATACCGGCCCAGCACCGTGGTCAGGCACGCGAACAGGTGGTCCTGCCTGACGGGTTTGGTCAGATAGGCGGCAAAACCGGCGCCCCGGGCACGGGATGCCTCGCCGCGCTGGGCGAGCGACGAGAGCATGACCAGGGCGGTATTTTCCAAGTCAGGGTCTTGCTTGATCATTTTTTCCAGGGCCTCGCCCTGTATCTCCTTCATGGCCGAGTCCAGGATGACCAGAGCAAAAGGATCTCCCTTAAGGGCGGCTTTGTGCAGGATGTCCAGCACCTGCGGTCCCATGGGCGTCTGTTCGTGCCGGACACCCCACGACTCCAGCATCAGGGTCAGGATCTCCCGGTTGGTGGCGTTGTCGTCCACCACCAGGATGCGCCTGCCGGCTATCGCCTCCCCGCGTTCCGGAACAGGAGGTGTACAGTCCTGCTGCCTGGCGAGCTCCACGGTGAATGAAAAAGTCGATCCCTTTCCCTCTGTGCTCTGTACCATGATCTCGCCGCCCATCATCTCGGTGAGCTTTTTCGAGATCGCCAGCCCGAGGCCGGTTCCGCCGAACTTGCGGGTGCTCGAGGAATCCACCTGGCTGAACGAGGTGAAGAGCAGCGGCAGGCCCTCGCGGGGAATGCCGATTCCGGTGTCGCGGATCGAGAACTTCAAGGTCGGGCCCTGCTCTGCCTGTGCGACCTGCTCCACCCGGATGGCCACCTCTCCCTGGTTCGTGAACTTCACGGCATTGCCCGCAAGGTTCACGAGGACCTGGCGGAGCCTTCCCGGGTCGCCGTGTACCAGGGTAGGCACACCCGGTTCGATGAGGCAGGAGATCTCGATGCCTTTTTCCGCTGCCCTCACTGCCAGGAGGTCGGTCAGATCCTCCACCATGGCCCTGAGATCGAAATCCGTCATCTCCAGTTCGAGCCGGTCCGCTTCTATCTTGGATATGTCGAGGATGTCGTTGATGAGCGTGATCAGGGCGTCACCGCTTTTCATAATGATCCGGGCATACTGGCGCTGCCTGGCGGTGAGCTCGGTGTCGAGGAGCAGCTCGCACATCCCGATGATGCCGTTCATGGGGGTGCGTATCTCGTGGCTCATGTTTGCCAGGAACCGGCTCTTTGCCTGGTTTGCCGCGCGGGCTTCCTCTGCCATCCGGTTGGCCCGTTCCTCTGCCTCTTTTCTTGCCGTGATGTCCACAAAGCTTTCCAGCAGATAATCTTTGCCGCCGATGCTCACCCGGATAACCGTCTTGAGGACCGGGATATTCTTTCCATCCGCCGCGATCAGTATACGCTCGGAATTCTCCAGGGTTTCGCCGAGGTCGGTAATCGGGCACGAGCCTTCTTTTGCCTGGCAGATGTTCCCCCTGCACTTCATGCCCGTCATGTCCTCGATCGATGTGCTGCACATCGATGCTGCCGTTCTGTTGGCGTTCACAATGGTATGGGTTTGGGGATCGATGAGAATAATGCCTGCCTGCACGTTGTCGAACACGGCATGGAGATGCTCTTCGCTTTCCATGAGCGCCTTCTCGGCCATCTTTCTTTCGGTGATGTCCCGGGCAACGGCATGAAAGCCGGTGACCGTATCATTGTCCAGGAGCAGTCTCACGATCTGTCCTATCCACATCTGGCGGCCGTCTTTCGTGTTCGTGGGACACTCGATATAGATGCTCGGAAGCTTCTTGACGAACTGGATACCCGTCTTCCTGATGAGCTCGCGGTGAAAGTCTTCCCTGACAAAGTGGAGGTAATGTTTTCCCACGAACTCTTCGGGCGGGTATCCGGTCACCCGCTTCCCGGCAGGGTTGACAAACCGGATAATGCCCTTGGCATCGGTTTCGTAGATCACATCGTTGGCATTGTCCACGAGCTGGCGGTACTGCTCTTCTTTTCTGCGAAGATCGTTCTCCATGTTCTTGCGCGGGGTGATGTCCGAGAAGGTTCCCACCATGCGCATGGGCGCGCCGCGCGCATCCTGCTCGACGATCTTTCCCCGGTCGAGGATATGCCGGTATGCACCCCCCCGCGTTTTCATCCTGATTTCGCATTCATAGACAGGGGTCTTTCCCTTCAGACAGGCGCCGATGGCTTCTCTGAACCGATCCACGTCGTCAGGGTGGATGATGGCCTCACGGAAGTCGTTCATCATGCGAACATCCTCCTGAGAGTACCCCATCATTGCGACCCAGTGGGGATTGTACTTGATCTTCGAGGTAACGAGGTCCAAGTCCCAGATGCCTTCGCTCGTGGCATCGAGGGCATAACGCAGGGTCTGTTCCGAAGCCCTGATCCTCCGGTGCGATATTCTCGACCTCCGCTGATAAGAAGTGAAAGAGAGGGCCAGAAGGGTGATGATCATGGTGGCCAGGATGGGCTGCATCCTGGCATGATAGATCCGCTTCAGCCAGTGCCTGGCATCGATGTCGATCCCGAGCACGGCAAGAACATTTTCCTGGTTTGGATCTCTTATTGGAATCGACGCACTCACCCAGGTGCCCCATTTGTCGGTGAGCGGCCCTTCGGTGATCTCGATGCCCGGCTCAAAGGTCAGGAGGAAGTCATCCATGGTTTCCTGCTCGTAGATCTGCCCCGGAGGTGAATAACCATCAGAGCCCGGCTCCTCCGAATCCACAAGAAAGAATATGCTTCTGTCCCTTCTGCCCATGAGATAGATGAACCGGTACAGGGGCTCTGCCTTCCGGATGTTCATGAGCTGCTTCTTGATGTGCTGGTAGTCGGGAGAGTCCAGGTCTTCGGGCCCCCCGACGAGAGCCCGCATCTCGGAGGCGTCGACTGCCAGGGCTGCAATGCGCGCCTGGACAAGGATCTCCTTGCGCAGCGACGCGTCTCCCAGCTTGCCGATCCATTGGGTGATGCCCCAGCCGGAAATCAGCACGCATGCCAGCACCCAGGTGAACCATTGCACATCCGCGAGCATGCGGGGGTGCTTCTTCGCAAGCCTGCTGCCAAGGACGGATGTGAATCTGGCAAGGGCGGACGCCAGCAGGATGGAGACTGCGGCCATGCCCGAATAGGCCAGAAAGATCAGGACTTCGGCGGACTCGGTCGGGGTGAATGGTGAAACAAGGCAGGTGTCTGATCCTGTTCCGCATACGGCGGCCAGGGCCGTATACGCAGCCATGCTCGACGCAGCGGCTCCGAGCCAGAAACGGGCCGGTTTTTCCGGCCGGGATTTCCCTTCCCGCATGAGCACCAATGAGGCGAGAAGGCCTGTGGGCAGCACCAGCCCCGCCCGCAGAACGATCCCGAAGGCTTCCGACCCGAACATGCCGGCTATGGCAACGGCCAGGAACAGGACAAGGTGGACCCACGGCGCCGGCGAATATCTGTCTTGCGTTCTCATGCCCAGACGGGCGAACTCGACCAGGGGAAAGAACGAGGCAGTAAAGAACACGGTGCAGAGAATCTGGAAGGCCACGGGATCGGGAAGGCTCAAGGCTAGCAGGGAAAGAAGCCAGAATCCGCCCTGGAGCAGGCTGAAGGCACATGCCCATTTCCAGGCGAGGTTTCCTACCCGGTCATGGTGGAGATAGAAGAATATAACAGCGGCAACAAGAAAGGAAAAACCGATGAGAAAGAACAGATAGTCGAACTGGTGTATGAGGTAGGAATAGTTCATGATCCTGTCCGTCAGGGCTGGCGGGGCTCGGGCGCCACTCCGGAGAAAATGCCTGGACAAAATGTTTTTAAGGTCTTTTCGATCGGTTTCCTGTCATGCATTTTCTGTTCTCCTCATGGGCAAAATCACTGATTCCCAAAAGCCCTATCCGGGATATCACTGCCTGACATCCTTAAATAAATAGTATCGTACTTCTGTATGGGAAAATTGAACCGGGTGAAAAAAATTTCCGCAACCA
Source organism: Deltaproteobacteria bacterium (assembly GCA_023230665.1). Classification (GTDB taxonomy): domain Bacteria; phylum Desulfobacterota; class Desulfomonilia; order UBA1062; family UBA1062; genus Phosphitivorax. The sequence continues at coordinate 8,357 of JALNWY010000063.1, read as the reverse complement.
GGGCAATGAATTATCCAGGAGATTCCGTGCACCTGGGTATCCGGATCAACAACTTTCAGTATTGTCAATAAGTTGGAAATGTTCTAGAATAGTATGCAATTTGCATGAGGTTTTTTATCAGTGAGTGTGCGGTTTCTCATCCCCTGCGAAAAGCTGTTTCGGGTCGCAGTGTGAGCGGGTCCGCACCAGGGGCTGTCCGAAAATGAGTAAATACGCATCAGCTGAGGGTTTTCCTCTATGGAAGAGGGTCGGGAAATGAGCATGCGGCGGTGCACCATGCCGTGGGGTACACCCCGAACGGTATTCCTCCGGAGTGTCATGATACTCTGTGCAGCGATATTGCTCTCGTCCCTGGCGTGTACCGAGGCACAGCAGGGGCCGCAGGAAATCCCGCCGGCCGTTCTGGCGGAAACCGTACCCGAGTCGGTTGAGCCGCTGGCGGCAACGATCATGACACCCCGCGGCCCCGAATCCGTATATGAGGGCCACGCACTTTCGTTCAGCGGCCGCGCCCGGGGAGGAGAGCCCCCGTACACCTTTCGGTGGAGCTTCAGCGGGGCTGCAAGCCCGGTCGAACAGGCAGATACCGGAGAGATCACCTTTGAGCGTCCCGGTGTATACGAGATCACCTTCGAGGCCATGGATGCCCGTGAAACAATGGCCAGAGACACGCTTGTCATCAAGGTGATCGGGAACACCAGCCCTGTGGCCAGGATCGATGTCCCTGCAGAGGCCCTGGTGACCATACGGGAGGGCGACACGCTCGACTTCGAGGGTTCTGCTCTCGGGGGCAATGAGCCCGTGAGCTTTGCATGGGATTTCGGGCAGGGCTCCAGGACCGCCTCGGGCAGGCGCTCAGTCGGGGTCGCCTTCCCTGATTCGGGGGTTTTCACTGTCACCCTCACGGCCCGGGATGCCGACGGGGACACGGGGAAAAGCTCAGTGGTGGTGGAGGTGGTGAAAAATATGCCCAGAGCCTCGATCATCGAGCCGCCCAGGGCCCAGGAGATTTTCGAAGGCCGGTCCGTCCGCTTTTCCGGGCAGGTGAGAGAAGGCAACGCGCCCTTCACCTTCTCATGGGATTTCGGCGGCGGGGCTTTGCCGTCTGCCTTCAGGGATCCCGGAGAGGTAGTGTTCGCAAAGCCCGGGCTTTACGAGATCACATTCACGGTAAAGGATGCTCACGGGGATGCCCATTCCGCCTTCACTGCCGTGCGTGTGCTCCAGGACACGAAGCCGGAGGTCGAAATCCTTTCGCCGGCATTGCCGGTCAGTGTCCTTCAGGGCCGGGGCATCGAGTTTCTGGCCCGGGTGGCAGGGGGAGACGAGCCGGTGGAGGTCCGGTGGGACTTTCAGGGGGCTGCCCCTGAAACCTCGCAGATGAATCCCGGGCTTGTGATCTTCCCGGTGCCGGGCATATATCAGGTATCGCTCAGGGCCACCGACGCATCAGGGGACAGGGTAGAGGCAACAGTGCAGGTCACTGTGGTGGAAGACACCGTGCCTGAGGCATCCATCCTCGATCTTCCCGAAGAGATCCTCGTCACCGAGAAAGGCAAGCTGCTGTTCCGTGGAGCGGTTTCAGGCGGAAACGAACCGCTGTCCTATCTCTGGCGGTTCGGTGATGCTGCCCCTGACGTGCAGGCCCAGGATGCGGGAGAGATCGAGTTTCAGACCGTGGGTGTATTTCCTGTCACCTTTACGGTCACGGACGCGGATGGCGATACCGGCGTCGCATCCGTGACCGTAAAGGTGATGGAAGATACCAAGCCCATAGCGATCATGGAAAAACCCGAGGACAACGTGGAGATCTTCGAAGGGGAATCGGTCTTGTTCAGCGGCTCGGCCAGAGACGGAAATCTCCCTCTTCGATACCGATGGGATTTCCAGGGCGGCGCCAGGAACGCCAAGGTTCAGAACCCGGGCGAGGTGGCCTTCAAAAAGGCTGGGGTATATCAGGTGGTTTTCACTGTCAGAGACGACAATGGGGACACCGACTCTGTCAACCGGATCGTCAGCGTGATCAGATCGTCGTGGGCGTCCGTATCGGGCGGGTGGTCGCATTCGGCAGGGCTGAAGACCGACGGGACGCTCTGGGCGTGGGGACTCAATTCATATGGCCAGCTTGGAAACGGAAGAGCGGCAAGCTGCCGCACGCCGGTAATGGTGGGCAAGGGCACGAACTGGGCAAAGGTGACAGTGGGCGGGGCCCATACCCTTGCGCTTGAGAATGACGGGGCCCTGTGGGCATGGGGTGCGAACGGTACGGGCCAGCTCGGCAGTGGGAGCAGCCAGCATGCCTATGACCCGGTCAGGGTCATGCCGGGCACCAGGTGGAAAGAGATCGCTGCCGGAAAATCGCATTCCCTGGGCATACAGGCAGACGGGAGCCTGTGGGCCTGGGGCAGGAATGCGGAGGGGCAGCTGGGCAACGGGACGCGGACCGCCTGCAATGTCCCGATGCCCGTGGGGAGCGAAAAAGACTGGAGACACGTTGCCGCCGGAGAGGCGCACAGCATAGCGGTGAAAGAGGATGGCAGCCTGTGGGCCTGGGGCTCCAACGAACTGGGGCAGGTCGGCGACGGAGGACGGTCCGACAGCCTGTCTCCCAAACGGATCGGCTCAGAGGAAGACGTGTGGATCGCTATTGCCGCGGGCAGATGGCACACGCTTGCCATTCGCAGCGATGGAAGCCTCTGGGCCTGGGGGGCCAATATCTGGGGCCAGCTCGGCGATGGGACAAAGGTCTATAAGGTGTCGCCGGTGAGGGTTGGAGTAGACGACAACTGGAAGATGGTATCTGCCGGTGAGTACCACAGCCTCGGCCTGAAGAACGACGGCACGCTGTGGAGCTGGGGATGGAACGCCTTCGGCCAGCTGGGCATCGGCATGACCCACGACCGGAGGCATCCTTCGTGCATCGGGTTCAACACGAACTGGTCGTTCATCTCGGCCGGGGACCACCACAGTATGGCTGTCAGGCAAAACGGCACCCTGTGGGGATGGGGATACAACGGCTACGGTCAGGTGGGGGACAACACGTCCGAAGACCGGGACGCTCCGATTCTTCTCAGGCCGCCAAAGAAAAAGATAGTGCCCTTCGGCATATCCCTCCCCGGGTCAGGAGAGGAAGATGAGGAAGGACAAGGGCAGAAATAACCGAATAATAAAATAAATGAGATAGGACAAACGCCCTCCTTTATTGAAGTAACCGCAACAGATGCACAAAAGTACTCAACAATAATTTCCTGAACGCCGAAGAGATCTGCGCACCATCAGGGAGAGAGTCGGTGCATGAAGGGATATCAGCAAAAAAATCATTTTGATCTTCAGCAGTCTTTTTGCAGTCGTTCACTTCGGCTGGATCATCTCGGTCTTCTATCTGATGAGTAATTCACCAGAGCAGATGAAGGTGTTCAGCATTCAGGGCATCATTGCCTGGGGCGTCTGCTTCGCCATCGGGGCGGGCATCCTTTTCGCGATGGCGCTTCCCGTGAGTAACGGCCTGGAGCAGATGAAAAACAGAAGCCTCAGCGATCCGGATCTCAGCGCCATCACCCGGAGAAACTCCCTTCTCCCGGCCTCTTGGTCGAGCAGTTCAATATCTTTGTCGACAAGCTGGAGAGCATGATCGGTTCTCTAAGGAACGTGGCCCTGCAGGTGGATTCCGCCACCCAGGAGGTCGCGGCCGGATCGCAGGAGCTTTCCCAGGCCACTCAGGAGCAGGCGAGCGGCATCGACAAGCTCAATCGGGCAATCGGCCAGATCGACACCACCACCCAGCAGAATGCCTCGACCGTTGAAGAGCTGGCAAGCACCTCGGACAGCCTGAGTATGGAGTCCAGGGAACTCGCCGGGCACGTGGAGCGGTTCAAGGTCAGCAGGGAGGCCGGTCGGCAGACTGCCCCGCAAAAAGAATCCCGGACCATGTGCACAAAGCAGAGACCGAAACCCGACGGCACGCCTCCCAAGCCGGGTAAGCAGACCAGAGAAAGCCAGTTCGACGACTTCGAGGAGTTCTAGAAAACGTCTGTGCCGGGGTAAAAAGCCCTGTTGACACGATCGTGAAAAGAACGGCCGGACACGTCAAATGCCCGGCTGTTTTCTTTTCTCGACACAGCCCGCTTTTCACCGGGTTCTCCATGGGCTCGACGGCCCCCGGGTTCAGCCCGGCCATTTCCGGCGGTTTGGCCTTTCGTGCTCTTTTTTTTAAGAGTACTCGTAAAAGCCCTTGCCGGTCTTTCGGCCGAGCCAGCCGGTCTCTACATATCTGCGCAGCAGCGGGCAGGGGCGGTATTTCGAGTCGCTGAAGCCGTGATAAAGGGTCTCCATGATGGCCAGACAGGTATCGATCCCGATGAGGTCCGCCAGGGCCAGGGGTCCCATGGGATGATTCATGCCGAGCTTCATGACCGTGTCGATGTCCTCCCGGGTGCCCACGCCATGGTACAGGCAGTAGACGGCTTCGTTGATCATGGGCATCAGCACGCGGTTGGCGATGAACCCGGGATAATCGTTCGCCTCTGCAGGGGTCTTGCCGAACTTCAATGCCAGGTCCCAGGTGGCCCGGAAGGTCTCATCCGAGGTCGCCAGCCCCCTGATCACCTCCACCAGCTTCATGACCGGCACCGGGTTCATGAAATGCATGCCCGCGACCTTGTCCTGACGCTTGGTCTGGGCCGCTATCCTTCCTATCGGGATGGAGGAGGTGTTGGAGCCCAGGATCGTGTGTTCGGGGCAGAACAGGTCGAGATCCTGGAATATCTTGAACTTGATGTCCTGCCTCTCCGAGGCCGCTTCCACCACATAATCGGCCGCCTCCATGTCCTGGAGCCGGGTGCTGGTTTTGATGCGTGCCAGCACGGCATCTTTGTCGCCCGGGCTCATCTTCCCCTTGTCAACGGATTTTTCCAGGAGCCGGGTGATGCTCGTGAGCCCCTTCTGGACAAGCTGATCGTTGATATCGTTCATGATGACGTTCAGGCCGCTCATAGCAGCGACCTGAGCGATGCCCGCACCCATCTGGCCGGCGCCCACCACGCCGAAGGTCTTGATTTCCATATTGTCCTCCTTGCTCTTGTAGTTGGTTGTGAGTACCGGGATCTTTTTAGTCTCTTCTCACCACCAGGGCCACGGCCTCGCCGCCTCCCAGGCACAAAGACGCGCAGCCTATCTTCTTGCCGCGCCTGATCATCTCATAGATCAGGGTGGTGAGCACCCGTGCGCCGCTGGCACCGATGGGGTGGCCCAGGGCGATGCTTCCGCCGTTGACATTCACCTTTTCCGGATCGAGCTTGAGCTCCCTCATGACCGCGACCGTGGAGCCAGCAAAGGCCTCGTTGATCTCGAAGAGGTCTACATCCTCGATGCCGATGCCTTCCTTCTTCAGACACTTGGGTACGGCAAGGATGGGGGCCACCAGGACGTATTTCATGTCCAGCCCTGCGCTCGCCTGGGCACCCACGGTTGCCAGGACCGTGCAGCCCAGTTCCTCGGCCTTGTCACGGGCCATGACCACTACTGCCGAGGCCCCGTCCGAGATGACCGAGGCATTGCCTGCGGTGGTGAGCCCGCGCTTTTTGAAGGCGGCGGGCATCCTTGAAAGCGTCTCATAGTCTGTCTCTCTGGGGCACTCGTCAATGTCGAAGAGCAGGGGCTCTCCCTTTTTCCGGGGAACACTCACCGGCACGATCTCATCGGAAAAAGTGCCCTCCCGGATAGAACGCACGGCCCGGGAATAGCTCGACGCTGCATAGCGGTCCTGGTCTTCCCTGCTCACGTGGTATTTCTCCGAACACAGCTCGTTGGAGATGCCCATGTGGAAATCATTCACGATATCCCACAGGCCGTCGTGGACCATGTGGTCCTGGATGACGCCCGGTCCCATGCGGTAGCCGAACCTGCCCTTTTCTAAATAGTAGGGGGCTGCGCTCATGTTCTCCATGCCCCCGGCCACGATCACGTCCGCATCACCCACCGCGACTGCCTGGGCCGCGAGCATCACTGCCTTGAGCGACGAGCCGCAGACCTTGTTGACCGTGATGCACTCGGCCTCCCAGGGCATACCCGCCTTGACGGCGGCCTGCTTTGCAGGGTTCTGGCCATAGCCGCAGGGGAGCACCATCCCCATGATGACCTCGTTCACGTCCTCCTTGCGGATGCGTGACCGGCGCACCGCCTCTTCGATGACCGCTGCGCCCAGCGTGGTGGCCTCGACACCTGCAAGCTTTCCATTGAAACCGCCCAGCGGCGTTCTTACCGCCGAGGTTATGACGACCTGCCTCATTCGACCCTCCGCTTCATAATCTTCTCGTTCGGAATCCCTGTGCCGCACGGCGTGCCTCAACAACCGGAGCACGCCGATGATAAAGAAACTATTAGGTAAATCATGCCATGAAAAAAATCAAGAACCCATCGTTTTAAGCGCGGCGTGCCGCAGCCTTTTCTCTCTGGCCCGCAACCCCGGGACAACGAGCTGCTACCGGGTCGGACAGGTGATTTTCCCTTGACGGTTCAGTGAAAAATCCTTGTCTTTTTCCCTGCGGGGCTGCATGATACCATGACAAAGGAAGGAGGGGAAATGCCATGGCCTCACAAATTGACCAGATTACGATACAGTATGAAGAGGAGGACCGGGTGATCGTCGAGGAGCTGGACAAGGAGATCCTCTCGAAAGGGGCATGGGCCACGATCATATTCCGCTACCGGCAGTGGGATCCCAAGATCGAGGATTTCGGGCCCGAGCGCTATTCGATCCGGAGATATCGCAAAATCAACAACGAATACCGGCAGCAGTCCAAGTTCACCATATCCAGCGTTCAGCAGGCGAACAAGATTGTCGAGACCTTGCAGCGGTGGACAAGCGGGGCAGGAGAATAAGGCGGCCGGATCTGCCCTGTGAAGAAAATCCCGGAACAGACTTGGGAATCCGTACCGGGATTTTTTGCACGCGGGCAGGGCGAAAGACCGCTACATGGCACTCAGGCCCCCATCCAGCGGGATCACGGCCCCGGTGACGAAGTCGGAGGCGGGAGACGCGAGGTATACCGCCAGGCCCTTGACGTGGTCGGCCTCACCATACATCTTTAAGGGGATCTGGCCGAGCATGATATCCAGGATTCCCTTCATCTCGGGCTTGAAGATGTATTCCATCATGTCGGTGCGGAAAAACCCCGGCGCAATGCAGTTGACGCGGATCTGATGCCGGGCGAGCTTTACCGCGAGGTTTTTGGTGAGGACCTCAACGGCGGCCTTGGACGGGTTGTAGGCCACTGCCGGGTGCCCCTCCTCGATGGAGCCCCGCGACCCGAAGATGGAGGAGACATTGATCATCTTTCCGCCGCCTTGGTCCTTCATGATGTTGGCCACCTTCTGGGAGAGCATCCACACCCCCCGGACATTCACGGCAAAGATCTTGTCCCACTTGTCCTGGGGGAATTCCAGAGTGGGGGCCCCCCAGGTGATGCCGGCATTGTTCACGAGGATGTCGATCCTTCCGAATTCCTTCATGGCCGCATCCACGAGCCCCTGGATATCCTCGTCAGAGGCCATATCGCACTTGACTGCCAGGGTTTTCACGCCCAGCGCTTTCAGGTCTTCGCACGCCTGCTCGCACTTCTGCACCTTGCGCGATGCGATGACCAGGTCGGCACCCGCCTCGGCCAGTCCCTCGGCGATGAATCTTCCGATACCCCTTCCTCCTCCGGTAACGATAGCCACCTTGCCCTTGAGTTGAAACAGTTCAGCGGTGTTCATACGATCTTCCTCCTCCTTCCTTATGAGTGTTTCCCCTTTTGTGAACGCGGTCATGAAGAAAAGGGGGTGTTTAACAGGCGTTTCAGGATCTCATGCGAAGCATGTTCAATATCACTGTGCAGAGAACGGCCGTGCGCATCCATGGTGACCAGGGCTGGGAGGTCCTCGACCTTGAGCACCCACATGGCCTCTGGTCTGCCGAACTCCAGGAGATGGACCTCTTCCACGGCCACGATCCGCCCGGCGATAAACGAAGCAGCACCGCCTATGAGATGGAGATAGACGCACCCTTCGGACTGGAGTGCCGCGCGCGTGGCCTCTCCCATGCCTCCCTTGCCCATGATCGCGCCCGGATGGTATGTCCGGATCACGCAGGCCTCGTAGGGCTCCTCTCTCATCGAGGTGGTGGGACCGGCAGCGGTCACGCGCCAGGTATCGCCCTGGCGGATAGTTACCGGGCCGCAGTGGTAGATGACCAGCCCGCCGAGATCGACAGGCGGGCTCCCTCCGGAAGCGAGGTATTTGTGCACCTGGTCCCTGGCCGTGACGATCCTTCCGGACAGGCGCACCTGATCTCCTGTGCGTAAAGACCGGGCTGTTCC
>JALNWY010000062.1 GCA_023230665.1 Deltaproteobacteria bacterium | reverse complement strand
GGCTCGCTGTTCCGCCTGCGCGAGATTGTCTTTCTCGATGGATCCCAGACCATAGACCGCAAGGGTAGTATCACCTCTACATATAAGGGGTGTGATGACTAAGAAAAAAAGAGCGGTGATACAGATCGCTGTCTTGGGGTGAATCCTCATCCTGCCAGAAAATCTTTCAGTTTTGAGTTTGTCTCTGACGGCTCGATGCTCGCTACGGCATGCTTATAGATAAGTATCGGCTTATCGGTCTGGATAAGAATGCAGAATGGGTCGAAACTCTTTACAAATCCCTCGACCTTATCCTTGTCGACGAGAGTCACTACAATGGGGACCCTTTCCTTTCGCGCCTGATTAAGGAACTGGTCCTGCACATTAAATACAACCTTACCCATTGCAACCTCCTTATGGCTCATGGCTCATGGTGTGTTTTTTTTATTGTCTCGCTAACGTCTATATATTGTATTAATCATAATGATCTTTTGATCAAGTCTTTTTTATGCTAGTGCCTTAAAATCTCATGGTGCTGCGTTACGTACACCTTTGAGGGGCCTGATGTCAAAGGATAGTATGAAGCAAGAAATTGAAAAACGCATGAAGGATCTCCGGAAACAGATCGATTATCACAATTATCGCTACTATGTGCTCGATTCTCCCGAGATCTCTGATTTTGCCTATGATCAGCTCATGCGCGAGCTGCTGCAGCTCGAGGCCGAGAATCCGGAACTGGTGACGCCCGAATCTCCAAGCCAGAGGGTGGGTGCGGCGCCGATCAGCTCGTTTCCTCCCATGGTGCACCGGGTCCCTCTTCTGAGCATCGACAATGCCATGGACGTCGAAGAGCTTCGGGCTTTCCACCAGCGCATCGTCAAGCTCGCGGAAAGCGAAGACATCGCTTATTGCTGCGAGCCCAAGTTCGACGGTCTGGCCGTGGAGCTCGTCTATGAAAATGGTGTCTTCACCCGAGGAGGGACCCGCGGAGACGGATACACGGGTGAGGATGTAAGCGGCAACCTGAAGACCATAAAGAGCATTCCCTTGAGGCTGATAACCCGTGATCCGCCAGGTCTCCTGGAGGTGCGCGGCGAGGTGGTCCTCTACAAGAACGCATTTGCCGATCTGAACCGGGAACGTTCCGAAAGGCAGGAACCCCTGTTCGCCAACCCGAGAAATGCTGCCGCCGGTTCGCTCAGGCAGCTCGATCCGCGCATCACGGCATCGCGGGCCCTGGTGTTCTTCTCCTATGGGATCGTGGATGCCGTGGCAGTGGGTCTCGGCTCGCAGTATGAAACGCTCAAGAGCCTGAGCGGGCTCGGGTTCAAGGTGAACCCGGATGTGCGCCTCTGCGGCGGGATCGACGAGGTGGTCGACTTCTGCCTGTTCATGCAGGAAAAACGGGAGTCTCTGCCCTACGAGATCGACGGGGTCGCGATCAAGGTCAACGAGATCGACACCCAGCGGGCCCTCGGGATCAAGGCCCGGTCCCCCCGGTGGGCGGTCGCCTACAAATTCCCTCCGACCCGGGAGACCACCACGCTTAAGAGGATCGAGGTGCAGGTGGGAAGAACCGGGGTCCTCACCCCGGTGGCAATGCTCGACCCGGTCAAGGTCGGAGGAGTCACGGTTTCACGGGCCACGCTCCACAATGCAGACGAAATCAGGAGAAAGGACGTGCGCGAAGGCGATACCGTGATCGTCCAGAGGGCGGGTGATGTGATTCCCGAGATCGTGGCCCCGGTCGTTTCCCGGAGAACCGGGAGCGAGCGGGAGTTCGTCATGCCCGACACCTGTCCGGTCTGCGGATCGTTCGTGGTCAGAGACAGCGCCGGGAATAACGGGGCAGAGGGAGTCATGTACCGGTGCGTCAACATGGCGTGCCCGGCCGTTCTCAAGGAGCAGATCTATCACTTCGCATCAAAGGATGCCCTGGATATCGACGGCCTGGGCAGGAAGATCATCCGGCAGCTCGTTGACAAGGGCATGGTACGCGATGTGTCCGACCTCTACGCGCTCACCCGGGACGATCTCATGCAGCTGGAGGGGTTTGCCGAGCTCTCCACGTCAAACCTGCTCAAATCCATCCGGAAGAGCAAACAGACAACGCTGAGAAGGTTCCTCTACGGTCTCGGAATCCCGCACGCAGGGCAGGTGGCAGCCAGAGATCTGGCGGATCATTTCGGCTCTCTTGAGAAGGTCATGGAGGCGGACAAGGAAGAGCTTCAGGCCATCAGAGGCATCGGGAAAGAGATGGCGCAGGCCATCAGAGGATTTTTCTCCAATGAGCGGAACCGGACGATCATCCGGAAGCTTGAACAACAGGGGATCGAGATCCTCGACCAACAGCGGCTCGAGCCGGAAAATTCATCCCTTGCAGGGAAAAAATTCTGCTTTACCGGTACGCTCGAGTCCATGACCCGCTCCGAAGCGAAAAAGGTGGTCGAAGAGAGGGGCGGGCAGGTCGTCTCCGCAGTCAGCTCCCAGCTCGATTTTCTCGTTGCGGGTACCGAGCCGGGTTCAAAACTCGACAAGGCGGCATCACTGGGCATAAGAATATTGGACCAAGACGGATTCATGAAGCTGATCAAGGAGGAATAAAAGGTGAAGGCCCTTCATGTAACCATATGCGGGATAGTCCAAGGCGTCTGGTTCCGGGCGAACACCAGGGAACAGGCACAGCGGCTCGGGGTGAGCGGATGGGTGAGAAACACGCCCGACGGCGCAGTGGAGGCCCATGTGCAGGGAGATGACGATGCCGTGGATTCACTCCTTGCCTGGTGCCGCCAGGGTCCCCCCGGAGCCCGGGTGGATAAGATCAAAGCGATCGAAGTGGGACCTGAAGAAGATATACAAGGGTTTCGTATTCTCTATTGAGGGTACAGCCGCTATCGAGACCGGGCCCTCAGTGATCAAGGGCCGCCACGCGCCGCCGCATCACGGCCACAAACAGGTTCGTCGTCGAGCTTGCGCGTCATCGAGTCCGTATTGTAGGCCGAGAAGGGGCCGGACTTTTTCTACTTGCACGAACACGAACTTTATTATATGAGTTCCACGCTCCTTGCTCCGGACAGGGGCTACTAAACCATAAGGAGGATACAATGGATCTCTACGAGATAATGTTCATCCAGAACCCGGATCTCGGGGAAGAAGACCACGAGAAGCTCTTCACCCGTTTCCGGAACACGGTTTCAAAAAACCGCGGCGAAATCATCAACACACAAGACCAGGGGATAAGGAGTCTCGCCTTCAAGATTCAAAAGCGCTCAAGGGGCCGTTACTTCCTCGTTCACCTCGAGGGTCCGGGGTCCATGATCTCCGAGCTCGAGCGGCTCATGAGGCTTGATGAGAACATCATGCGATTCGTGACCATCAAGCTCGACAGCCATGTCACCCGCGAAGATCTGATGCCCAAGGCTGCTCCCGAGGCAGCCCCGGCCGTCGAAACAGAGGCTGCTCCCGAGGCAGCTCCGGCCGCTGAGGCCCAAGAGGCAGTTGAGACCACAGAAGAGCAAGGGGGGGAATAATGCAGCGCCGACACGGTAATCCGAGAAGAGGCTATTACAAAAGAAAGACCTGCAGATTCTGCGAAGACAAAAATATCAGCATCGATTACAAAAACTCGGGCATGCTTCGTGATTTCATCACCGAGCGGGGCAAGATCCTGCCGAGAAGGATCACCGGAACCTGCTCGCGGCATCAGCGGCAGCTGGCGGTGGAGATAAAGAGGGCGCGAATCATGGCCCTCCTGCCATTTTCCGTGCACGATTGAGAACATGCCTCTGTCGCAAAGAGGCCCAAAGACCCTGCTTATCACCACCGGGGTCTTTCTTTTTATCGGGATTCTGGTCGTCGTCGCAACCGCGCAGGTCCTGCCGTTTGCGCTGTTTGTTCCTGCCCTGTATACGATCTTTTCCGACCGGGTGCATCCCTGGTTCAAGTTCATTCTGGCCACGGCCATCCCGGTCACCTTTGTCCTGGCGCCGGGATTCATCGAAGGCGTGGCCCTGTACGCGTCTCTCATTGCATGCGGGTTTCTGATACGCAGGTTTCTGACCGGCCGGAACGCGGGAATGGCGGTTTTCGCGCCGTCATGTCTGATGTTCTTCCTCTTCGTGCTGGGCGTATGGATCATGGCGGTGCAGGAAGGGGCCTCGTTTCACGACATTGTTTCCCGATGGGTCAGGGAGGTCATGAATCAGGTCGCCCTCGTATACAACCAGATTCTGTCTCCTGGAGACCTTGCCGAGTTCAGGGTGAGCAGGACCGCCATGGAGACCAGGCTTGCCCAGCTCTTTTGGGGGATCATGGCATCATCGGTCATGAGCGTTATGTGGCTCAATGTACTCATCGCGGCACAGGTGCTCAAGACAGTCAAACTGCGCAGCTGGAAGGGTCCGGACTGGCTGGTGGGTTTTTTTATCATTGCCGGGATCTTCATCCTGGTGAATTATGACACGATACGGATCCTGGGGCTCAATCTCATGATCGTGGTGTCGCAGATCTACTTCTTCCAGGGGCTGGCGATCGTGGCCGCCTTTCTGGCCGGGCACAACTGGTCCAAGGTCGTAAGATGGGTTATTTACATATTGATTTTGAGCCAGATATATATCATGATTGCAGTAACCGCGCTTGGATTGTTTGACACCTGGTTCAATTTCAGGAACAGGATAAGAAGCTCAGAAGGAGATAGATAATATGAAGGTAGTGCTGCTGGAAACGATTGAAGGTATTGGAAGTGTCGGACAAGAGCTGAAGGTGAAAGACGGATACGCCCGGAATTTTCTGATCCCCAAGGGCCTTGCGCTCATGGCATCCGACAAGAACATCAAGGCCTTCAGAGATAAAATACAGTCCAGGATAAAGTCCGAGGCAAAGTCCAAGGAACACGCTCAGAAGTTCGCCGAACAGCTGGAGTCAGTCTCGCTCAACTATTCCATGAAGACCGGGCAGGAGGGCAAGCTCTTCGGCTCCATCACGCCGGCCCAGATCTTTGATTCGCTCAAGGAGAAGGGTTTTGAGGTGGACAAGAAGAAGATCGTGCTTCCCGAGCCCATCCGCCATGTGGGTACGCACGAAGTGACGGTGAGGCTCTATCCCGGGGTCAGCGCGCAGCTCAAGGTCGAGGTCTCTGCAGAGAACGAGGAATAGCCGGATGGAAAACGCTTCGCCGGTTCTGCCTCACAACAAGGAAGCAGAAGAGTACCTTCTCGGTGGAGTGCTGCTGGAGAACTCTTCCCTCGATCTGATCTCCGAGATCATATCGCCGGATGATTTTTATGCGGAGCGGCATCGCATCATCTATGAGGAGATGCTGAGGCTCATGGACAAGGGTCTGCCCATCGACCTGGTGTCTCTGACCGAAGCAGTCGAGAGCAATGGCCGGCAGGACAAGGTGGGAGGCGCAAGTTACATGGCCCAGCTCGCCGACCGCATCCCCACGACCGCAAACATCGAGTACTATGCGCGGCTCGTCCGCGACAAGGCCATCCTGCGATCGCTCATCGTGGGCGCGGGAGAAATCGTTAAGAGCGCCCGGAACCCTGGCGAGGAAGTTCCGCTGGTGCTCGAGCGTGCCGAGCAGATCATCTTCGATATCAACAAGCAGATCAAGAACAAGAAGGGCGGGCTGATCAAGGTGGGGATTCCACTGCATGACATGTACCACAACCTCAGCCGCATGGCCAAGGGCGAAATCGACGAGGGGGTGGTCCCCACCGGGTTCATCGATCTCGACAATTTTCTGCTCGGTGGGCTGCACTCCTCTGATATCGTCATTATCGCGGCCAGGCCCTCTATGGGAAAAACCTCCCTGGCCATGAACATCGCGCAGTATGTCGCGGTGATCGAACAACTGCCTGTGGCGGTGTTCTCCCTTGAGATGGGAGTGGAGCAACTGGTGCTCAGGATGCTCGCAGCAGAGGCCCAGATCAACCAGAGTCTGGTGAGATCCGCCTCCTCGCTGTCGCTCCTGAAAAAGGAAGACTGGAGCAATCTCCTGAATGCATCGGGGGTTCTCTCGGAAGCGCCCTTATATATCGACGATACGCCCGGGATATCTCCCATGGAGATACGCGGCAAACTGCGGCGGCTCGCCGTGCAGGAAGACATCCGGCTCGTGGTGATCGACTACCTGCAGCTCATGACCGCTTCGCGCTCCCGTTCTGATTCGAGGGAGCAGGAGATATCGGAGATTTCCCGGAGCCTCAAGGCCATTGCAAAAGAGTTCGGCATACCGGTCGTGGCGCTGAGCCAGCTCAACCGCAGGGTGGAGGAAAGGCAGAACAAGCGGCCCCAAATGGCCGACCTGAGAGAGTCGGGTGCAATCGAGCAGGATGCGGACATCATCTGCTTCATCTATCGGGATGAAGTCTACAATCCCGACACCCCGGACAAGGGCATCGCAGAGATCATCATCGCCAAGCACCGCAACGGCCCCACCGGAGAGATCAAGCTGTCCTGGCGACCGGAGCTGACCAAGTTCGAGTCGTACTCAAACCGTTAGACGGTCCTGTTTTTCCGTCTCTGCCACTCCAACTACCCCTGATCTATGTATTCGGCCTGCCCCTGCCGCTGATGATATGTTCCAGCGATTGTCCGCTGCGCGAAAGACTGCTGTAGCGCGGCTCGCCATCTCCCTCGGGCTTTTGTGTCTTAGAATCTTTTTCTGCGGGCGGAATAGGCAGGGCAAATGTCGATATCCTCTGCCAGCACCTCGTGATCTCTTTCAATGGCGGTTCTCATCCGCTGAAGCGAGCGCACCTCGATCTGACGGACCCGTTCTCTGGTCACCCCGATTTCAGTGGCGATGTCTTTGAGCGTTGCCGGAGGATCATGAAAAAATCGTTTTTCTATGATGTATACTTCCCGTTGCGTCAGAATCGGCGGGTCTGAGGACAGAAGCTTCAGAAGATAGGCGTGTCGCTCTTTCAGCGCATAGTGATCGTCCTGGTCCGGCCCCTGATAGAGGAGGCGGTCCATGAGGACCTCTTCGTTGTTTTCGGCATCCACAAAGATGGTGCTGTCCAGGGAGACGAGATCTTTGGCATGGGTAAGTCTTCCGGTGTGCACCTGATAGCTCTTGTGGATAAAGTTTTTTATATAGGCCTTGATCCACCAGATGGCATAGCAGATGAACCGGACCCCCATGTCGGGATCAAACCTGGTCAGCGCCTTGACCAGGCCCATATTTCCTTCCTGTATGATCTCGAGCGGGCTGTAACCGAGGTGGAAATACCGGTGCGCGATCTTGACAACGAAACGGAGATTTGCAGTGATTATGGTGTGGCCGGCCTCGATGTCCCCCTGTTTATACTGCCTGGCGAACTCGCGCTCTTCTGCCGGGGTGAGCAGTTCGTAATCCTTGATATTCCTTGCGTAGATCTCTAAATCAGAATACGAATACATACTCCCCATAGACCCTCCTTTCAACAAAAAAGGATACGATCCTTTTAATGATACATGATATATTACACAATAGTCAAGGGCGATATAAATAGGAGTGAATTAATCAATTAATCATGACGGGTTATGAGCCATGCCTCTCCCCGGAGCCTGGTTATAACTTTCTCAAAATTGAGGCGTCATTCACAGGCCCGGTTTTTGCGGTATGTGGAACCTGTTTTTTTCCTGGCCAGGAATCGGTGGATATAAATGATCAGAAGCACCGCAATCCCGGCCATGAGCATAAAGGTGGCATGGTGGGAATACTGCTTCACCAGCACCATGTTGTTGCCCACCAGGTATCCGATCCATGCCAGCACCATAACCCAGATGCCGGCGCCCAGGGCGGTGTAGAGAAAGAACTTCAGAAGGTTCATTCTGGCAAGACCCGCAGGAAATGATATGTACTGGCGGATGCCGGGAATGAGACGGCAGACGAACGTACTGATCTCGCCATGGTCGAGGAAGAATCGTTCGACCTGCTCGAACCGCTTGGGGGGCAGAAAAAAATATTTTCCGTATTTCATGAGCAGGGGCCTGCCGAGCCACATGGCGATCAGATAGTTGAAGTATGCGCCCAGAAGGCTTCCCAGGATTCCACAGAGAACCACCAGGTAGATGTTCATCTGCCCTTGAGATGCGAGATAGCCCGCGGGCGGCACGACCACCTCGCTGGGAAAGGGGAAGAAGGAACTTTCGAGAAACATCAGTGCAATGATTCCGGGATATCCCATTTTCCCGATAGTTTCTACCAGCCAGGCTATGATTTGTTCCATAACGGCGCACTATATAAGGAGAAAATTATCATTGCAATATTTATATTATCTGATTACATACTTAAAACAAGAAAAGCATGCATAACCCGTGCGGATCGATTTGACAATCTATCGAGATGGATACAGACGAATTTACGATAACCGTTGATGCCCTGTCCTATGGGGGCAGGGGTGTAGGAAGAAGAGAGGACGGCAAGGTTGTGTTCGTGCCCATGGTCCTGCCCTCCGAGCTCGTGCAGGTTCGCGTTGAAAAGGAGCATGCCTCTTATTGTGTCGCCAATGCATCGGCGCTGCTCAAGACCTCGCCGCACCGGGTCGAACCCGAGTGCCCGCATTTTGCCCTGTGCGGAGGCTGTGACTGGCAGCACCTTTCGTATCCGGAGCAGCTCAAGTGGAAGGCCGTGATCCTCCGGGACGAGATAGCGAAATATCTGCGCCTCCAGGTCCCCGGGCATATCCAGGCCGTGCCTTCGCCGCTCAAGTATGGCTATCGGGGACATGCAACCCTCCAGTGCGGCAATGATCCCGAGTTTAGCCTGGGGTTTTTCCAGAAGGGCACGAAGAAGATCATCGATCTGGACGAGTGCCCGGTGCTCAGGCCGCAGGTGTGCGAGGTCATCGCCGGAGTGCGGGAAATCCTCCGGACGAATCCCATGCCCGGGCTCCATTCGATCGAGGTGCACTCACCGCAGGACGAAAGCATCCTGCAGTTCAGGTGCAGGGGGAACGTCCATCGGAGTGCCCTCATATCCATGGAACTCATGTACCGCGAGCTCGACATCACCGGGCTTTCCCTTGTGGTTTTCGGCTCCCGGAGGAGCGACCATGTCCTCGGGCAGCGTTTCTGCCGGTATTCCCTGCCGCTTACCGGGCGTGAGGTTCATCTGAGCTGTTCGTTCGGGGATTTCATCCAGGCGAACATGCAGGCGAATACGGTGCTCGTGGAGCATGTGATGAGCCTGGCCGAAGGGTCGGAGAAAATACTGGACCTCTACGGCGGGAGCGGAAATTTCAGCATCCCCCTCTCTTTGGTGGCATCCGAGGTGGTTGCCATCGAACGGAGTTCGAAGCTCGCATCCTTGGGCAGGACAGGTGCAAAGAAGAATCAGGCCGGAAATGTGAAATTCCTTGCCCTGGATGCCCTCAAGGCAGTCACCTCTATCCGGGACGAATCCGTGGGTTTCGATACCGTTGTCCTGGACCCCCCGCGTCAGGGCGCCAAAGAGGTCGTGAAGGTTCTGCCGGGGCTCCATGCATCACGTATCATCTACATCTCGTGCAACCCGAGCACCCTGGCAAGGGATCTCGCCGTGCTGTGCAGGGCCGGTTTCGTCCTGAAGCAGGTCAAGATGTTCGACATGTTCCCGCAGACCTACCATATCGAGTCGGTCGCGTACCTCGAGCGCTGAGACACGTGTTGCAAAGCCGTGCCCCAATGCTTTTTGTTCTAGATAAAAATTCATCTCAAGAGTATATGGTTTCTTGATGATTTTCGGGATTATCTGTAAAGAAGACAACATCGGAGCCCTCAATCTCGCGGGACGCGTTCGTGAATGGATCAGGGCAAGGGGATACGACTGTCTCGTGGAGGATCACCTGGGGAGCCACATGGGCGTCAATCACGCCACTCCTCCCTGGGAGAAGGCCGATCTGCTCATCGTCATCGGCGGAGACGGAACCATCCTGAGGGCGATCTGGATGTCGGCAGGCAGGCAGACCCCTATCCTGGGGGTGCACATGGGCTATCTGGGCTTCCTCACCGAAGTGACGGAAGATGAAGTGTATGCAGCGCTCGATGCGGTCCTGGCCGGCAAGTTCGTGCAGGAAGAACGCGCCATGTTCGAATCGACCCTGATCAGAGAAGGGCAGACCATTACATCCCAGCACGTGCTCAACGATGTAGTGATCAACAAGGGCGCCCTTGCACGGATAATCGACATCGAGGTGTGGACCGACTCCACCTTCATCACCTGCTATCGGGCGGACGGTCTCATCGTATCCACGCCCACGGGCTCCACCGCCTATAACCTTGCAACAGGCGGCCCTATTGTCCATCCACAGGTCGACGCCATCGTCCTCACCCCCATCTGTCCTCATGTCCTTTCGAACAGAAGTATCGTCCTGCCGGACTCCCAGGAGGTGATCATCGTGATCAAGTCCGGGAAACGCTCGGATAATATTTATCTTACCCTTGACGGGCAGCGTGGCTTCCCGCTCGTTGCAGAGGACAGGCTCATTGTGAAAAGAGGAAATTTCAAGGCAAACATCTTGAGATTTCCCCAGAGGGATTATTTTGAAATACTGAGGACCAAGCTCGGCTGGCAGGAGAGATGATCGATTTCCTGAAAATCTCCTCCATGGCGGTCTTCGACGAGATCGAGATTGATTTCAGGCAAGGGCTGAACTGCATCACCGGCGAAACCGGAGCGGGAAAGTCCCTGGTCCTCGGTGCGCTCATGCTCCTCATGGGTTCAAAGGCGAGCCAGGACCTCGTGCGCCCGGGTGCTCCGAAGACAAGCATAGAGGCGCTTTTCACCATTTCGGGGAAGGAAATGGTCGTGCGGAGGGAAATCTATCCCACCGGCTCCAGCCGGTGTTATATTGATGGGAAGCTGGCCACTGCAGCCGGTCTTGCCGATATCACATCCAACCTGATCACCATCTATGGTCAGCACGAGTATCAGGACCTCCTCAATCCCGCGCAGCAGATGGGCATTCTCGAGGGCCTTGCCGGTCTGTCGAGAGACCGGGTGAACGGCTCTTACGAGAGGCTGTGTAATGCCGCGGCCTTCCGAAAGGACCTCGAACGTTCGGTTGAGCAGTATCGTGAAGAGCGCGAAGATCTCCTGTTTGCCCTCGGGGAACTCAAATCCGTCAAGATCACCCCGGGGCTCGAAGAGGAGATTGCGGCGGAGCTGAGCCTCGTCAAGAAGGCTGCCGATCTGAAGCACTGCACGCATCAGGCAGAGGAGATGCTCTACTCGGGGGCATCATCGGTGGTGGAACTCCTCGGTCTGGCGCGGGATTATATCTCCCGGGCCGCTTGCATGGATCGCGAGCTCGCTTCCCTGCTTCAGTCTTTCGATGAGATCTCAGCCGGGGTCGAGGACATCAGCATGGCACTCAGGGCAAAAACAGCGGCATATGAGTACGATCCGGAGACGATCGAGACCCTGGAGGAAAAGCTCCATTTCATCCTGGACCTCAAAAAAAAGCACCGTACCGACGAACAGGGCCTGATCGACCTGGAAACCGAGCTCGAGAACCGTCTTGCCCTTGCCGAGGATTCAAATCAGGCGATCCAGCAGGCCAGAGAGGCCGTCTCTTCGGCAACGGCCGAGTATGAGGAGCTCCTGAAAGGCTTTCTGGATGCACGCACCGCCTTTGCCCGGACGTTTTGCAAGGAGATCAACCGTGACCTCCATGACCTGGGTATGCCCGGGGCCGAGTTTCACGTTGTCCAGGCAGATCTGTCCGAGATCGGCGAGCGCGTACTCGACGACAAGGGTTGTCCGGCCGCCCCCGGGGCCATCCTGAAAGGAGAATTTCTGATTTCCACCAATGTGGGGCATAAACCCCTCCCTCTTGCGAAGATCGCATCAGGAGGCGAGCTGAGCCGGATCATGCTCGCCATAAAGGTTCATCAGAAGGCCTCGCAGGAGGGTACTCTGATCTTTGACGAGATAGACTCCGGCATCAGCGGTCAGACTGCCCAGGTGATCGCGAAAAGGCTCAAGGAACTCTCCGGTCATGCGCAGTCCATTGTGGTAACCCACCTTCACCAGGTTGCATCAGTAGCGGACTCGCACTTCGTGATCATGAAGAGGGCCGATGGCGGAACCACGATCTCCACGATTCAGGAGGTCAAGGATATGGACAGGGCCATGGAGCTGGCCCGTATGATGGGAGGAGAAACCCCCTCTCAGGCGGTCATCCGGCATGCAAAAGAGCTTATCGGATTGTAGGAAGAAAGCGACCGGGCCACCCGGCAATGAAAATAGGAGAGAAGGAGCGCTTTTGGAAAGCATTTCTTCTCTTGTAAGCACAATTGACCTCCTAGACGACTATATTCCGGTTTGACTTTTTCTCCTGCCGGTGTTCTAGGTAGAGAACTTTTTTGTGGATACTTTGATATGATACGAAAACTACTGGTGAACGAAGTTTCAGAAATCAAGAACCTGATCGATCCTTACGTAAAGCAGGGGTTGATGCTTCCGAAGTCCCTGCATTCTCTCTTTACCGGCATTAGAGATTTCTGGGTGACGACCGAAGACGGCCCTGACCGGCAGAGCATCATCGGATGTTGCGCCCTGCAGGTTTCCTGGATGGATCTCGCCGAGATCAGAACGCTGGCCGTGAAACAAGAGTATCAGGGCGCAGGAATAGGGCGGGAGATGGTCAAGGCATGCATTCGCGAGGCCGAGGAACTTCGTCTGAAGACCGTGTTCACTTTGACATACGTTCCCGACTTCTTCAAAAAAATGGGTTTCCACGAGATAGACAAGGCCACCTTGCCCAACAAGATCTGGGCGGATTGTATCCATTGCCAGTATTTCCCGGATTGTCGAGAAACGGCACTTATCTACCGGATCGAGGGGTAAAATGGAACTGGAAACCAAAATCGAAAAAATCTATGACCTCCTGAAAAGACGATCCATCCACGATTTCGAGATATATGGTACGGACTCCGATACCATCCGTGCTGAGTCAAAAGAAGGCGCCATGGGCTCCCTGAGCAAATCGAAGGAGTCCGGAATCGGAGTCAGGCTGATCATCGACGGCGCCATGGGCTTTGCCTACGGCGCTGAGCCCACCACTGAGCTGGTGGATGCAGCAGTCACCTCGGCGAGATATCAGTTCAAGGATCAGAACAACCATCTGCCTCCCCGCCAGGAGGGGTACGAAGAGATCGATATCCTGGATTCCGCGATCGGCCGGCTTGCAGCAGAGGATTGTATCGAGCGGGCGGTCTGCCTGGAGCGTTCTGCCCGTGATGCAGACAGCCGGGTCCATCAGGTTCGCAAGGCATCGTTTTCACGGACCGTCTCCAGGGTGAGCATCATGAACTCCCATGGAATAGATGCATCTGCCGGGCTGTCAGTCGCATCGGCCTCGGTCATGGTGGTGGCCAAGCACGAAGACGACAGCCAGTCCGGCTACGAGTTCGACTTCAGTCACCACGTGCGCGATATCGATGTGGAAAAGATCGGGAGGCGGGCGGCCTTAAGGGCTACGGAAATGCTGCACGCGAGGAAGATGCGTACCACCAAGATCCCGGTACTCTTCGACAATACCGCTACGGCCCAGATGCTCGACTTCATATCCGATGCCTTTGTCGGGGAGAATGTGATCAAGGAGAAGTCTTTCATCGCGGACAAAATAGGGCGCACATACTTTTCTGATGTGGTGAGGCTGACCGACAACCCGCTGGACAAACGGGCCGCGGACGCCTCTCCTTTTGACGGGGAAGGCGTGCGTTCAAGAGAAACCGTCTTGGTTGACAATGGCACCATACTTGCTTTTGTTTACGATAGTTACTGGGGCCGTGTAGCGGGGACATCATCGACTGGGAGTTCTTTACGGGGGGGATACCGGGCCATGCCGATATCAGGAGTACGGCACCTGTGCTTGGAGCGAGGTACGGAAGATATGGTGCAGAACCTCAAAGGATTAAAGAGGATTTTGAAAATAACCGATATCATGGGCATGCATACAGCGAACCCTATAACAGGGGAATTCTCCGTGGGGGTAAGCGGCCTGCTCATGGAAGAGGGGGTTCCCCTCTATCCTGTTCGGGAAGCGGCAATTTCTGGGAATATTTATGAATTGTTTTCAAGGGTTATGGCGGTGGGCACCGATATCCGAGAGTTTGGCGACGTGTTGTGCCCATCGGTTCTCATCGATGCTGTAGATGTGAGCGCACAGTGAGGACGGATCAGTGAAAACCCACTGGACAGTGCTCATTCTCTCCAAAGAAGATACCGGTATCCGGAGATTCAAGCTATCGCCTCTCATTGCAGTGTCTGCCGGGTGCGTCATTCTCTTCCTGGCCGTGTTTTCTGCCTTTGCGGGATACAAGCTGTATCATCTGCGCGCGGACATCTCGCGGATCGCATCCATCAAACTGAAGAATCTGGAGCAGAGCAGGCAGATCATTGCTCTGTCCGAGAAGGTGTCCCTGCTCGATGAAGAGATGAATTCCCTGCGCACCTTCAACCGGCATCTCATGGGGATCGCCAAGGTGGATCTCCAGACCTCGGACGATCTGAGCGGCGTGGGAGGCGGTTCAGAGCCCATCAGAGCGGCAGGCGCCACTGAGGCCCTGACTGAAAAGATCCTTACTCGCGAGCTTCACTCCCACATCAAGCAGCTCGGCGACGATATCGTCATTGAGCGGGACGTGGCCAGGGACCTTCTGGCTGAGATGGAGAGGCAGCGTTCGCTTCTGGCCCATACACCGAGTATCTGGCCCACGCGGGGATGGGTCACCTCACGATATGGATGGCGCAATTCTCCCTTTACGGGCAAAAGAGAGTACCATAAGGGGATGGACATTGCGTGCAAAAAAGGAACACCGGTAAACGCTCCTGCTGACGGAATCGTAACTTCATATTACCGGAACGGCGCCTATGGTAACTTCATGGTCATCAACCACGGCTACGGGATCGTGACCAGGTACGCGCATCTGGACAGCTCCGTGGCCAAGCCCGGCCAGCACGTTCGCAAAGGAGACAGGATTGCGATTGTCGGAAACACCGGGCGGTCCACCGGGTCCCATCTGCACTACGAGGTTCTCGTCAACGGCATCCATGTGAACCCGCAGAGATACGTGTTGAAATAGAGCTGCTTTTGTTCTATGAAAAAATATCGGTTGAAATGTTCTCATCACTATTCTAGTACTCTTTCAACCCCACAATCGTAAGAAGAGGATCGATATATCCGTATGTATACATGGCTCATTAAACTCATAGGCAGCAAGAATGAGAGGGAACTACGCAGAATCAAGCCCCTTTTGAACCGGGTCAACGAGCTCGAACCCGAGTTCAAGGCAAAGGATGACGGCGGGCTCAGGGCCATGACGGCTCTGTTCCGGCAACGGCTCGACTCCGGGGCATCGCTGGACGAGCTGCTTCCCGAGGCGTTCGCCACAGTGCGCGAGGCGTCCCGGAGGACACTGGAGATGAGACCCTTCGATGTCCAGGTCCTGGGCGGCATCATCCTGCACGAAGGTAAGATAGCCGAGATGAAGACCGGTGAAGGAAAGACCCTGGTCGCAACCATGCCTGTCTATCTCAATGCCCTGCTGGGCAAAGGCGTGCACGTGGTCACGGTCAACGACTACCTTGCCAGACGCGACTCGGAATGGATGGGCACGATCTACCGTTTCCTGGGTCTCGACGTGGGCGTCATCGTGCACGGTCTCGATGACCGGCAGAGGAAGGCGAGCTATGGTGCCGATATTACCTATGGCACAAACAACGAGTTCGGCTTCGATTACCTCAGGGACAATATGAAGTTCACCTTTGATGACTACGTACAGAGGGATTTCTACTATGCAATCGTGGACGAGGTGGACTCCATC
>JALNWY010000061.1 GCA_023230665.1 Deltaproteobacteria bacterium | reverse complement strand
TTAGAAGTTAATCTGCCATTTTGCGCCGAAGTAGGTGGTATCCTTGTGTTCGTTTTTGCCGTCTTTGCCGTCTGCATAGTCGAGCACGCCGACCTCGGGCACGACAAAGAAGGAACCATAGATCGGGATCGTCGCATTGAGGTAGTATGCCATGGCCGTGTCCTTGTCCGATCCGCTCTCATCGAGTTCGGAGGACACATAGCCGAAGCCTGCCTCTACCGTGTACTTGTTGCTGAGCTTTGTCCCTACGATAAGAAGGGCGCCTAAGTTGTCCTCATCCACCACGCCGCCTTGGGCATCGAACTTCGCACCGTTTGCATCAGTGTGGGAAAGCCCGAAGTTCTTCGCGTTCTGCGCCAGGTAGACCTGGGCCCTGATAAACGCAGGATCCAGATTCAGACCGCCGCCCACGCCTACTGCCCAGGCGTTCACGGTCTCGTCGCCGAAGTTGATCCCGCCGATGGTCACGTCTTCGACCTTGAAGCTGCTGTACCCGCCAAACACATCCGCGAAGAACAGATCGGATTTGAGGTTGTAGCGTACCTCCAGCTTGGGCATGAGCACATCAACATCACCAGCTTCGGCATTGAGCTTCGATGATGATTTGTTCTCGACCAAGGCGAACTCAAGGCCATTCTTCATCTGCAGCTTGATCTGGGGAACCCTGTTCCCGTAAATCGCACCCCAGCCGAACATGTTGGCGTCGTTGGCGGCTACCTGGTTGCTGTAGAAGATGCTTCCCAGCGGAGTATAGTCCTGACCGATGACCACCTTGCCCGCGCCGAAGTCATACGCCCCGTAGATCAGCCGAGTGAGCACACCTGCATCATCGTCCACGCCGAGCTCGTAGACACCCGAGATCTTGTCCTTGACCATCTTGCCGCCCAGTCTCGCATTGGCCGCCGAATCCCAGACCAGCTCCTTATCATTGGTGTCGGTATTGAGATCATTGTCGTTGTAAAAGGTCTGGAAGCGCGCACTGCCGTAGATCGTCCAGCTCCCGATCGTGTCCTCAAGCGCCTTTACCCGGTCCTCGATCGATTTGTCCGCAGCCGGTGCCGGAGCGGAAAGGACGAAAACCAAACCAATTGCCAAAAGAAAAGCCCAAAACTTCTGCATACTTAAATTCCCCCTTTAATTTGTTTGTGCTTCTCGACAGGTACATGTTTCCCGCCGAGATATCTGAAGTTGATGGGAGATTCGCCGGATACCGGGCATCTCCATTCTCCCTTGGCTTCAAGCCCGGATAGCGCCCCTGCACATCCTACCCGCTTTCGGCCACGTCGCCTGGGGCACATACCGGAATACCCTCCCGGTACCTTGATAAAACCACGATCACCTCATGCCTCGCTCCTCCCTCTGGTGCCGATGATCACCAATTCTTTGCGCCGGAAAACACACCCCTCATCCCGGACTAAAACCCTTATGAAAGATGGGATCTTTTTTATCATCCGACTGAAAAACAAATCTAAATGAAGGCTTACCTTTTCAATGCGCTCCTCATAAAAATTGTAGTTCCATGATATTTGGTGGAGTTAAGCAATCATCATACCAGAGAGATGACAGTAATTAGTTTTATAAATCAATAGCATACATGGTAAGGATGATTCTGTTCCAAACTTGTGTAACAATATGAAACAACCCTGTTTGAATACGGTACAGGGTGTTTCATGCCCTGGATAGGTTTGCGCGGTGGTGACCCGCGCTTCTGGTGTGCTCGTTCGTCACCTGTCATCGGTCATCAAATCGGTCTGAATCATCTTGACAGATATTTTCTCAGAATATATTTTATAAAAAAATAAATGAATGATGCCCGAGTTGTCGTGTTGAAAGGAGAAGAGGAGGCAGGCGGGTCCCCGGTGTCTCCTGATCGTGAAGTTCAGAAGAGCGAAACGATCCATGGCTTTTTCGTCATCGTTTCATGGAGCGGCAGGCCGAAGCGTGGCTGCAGGCGGGTAAGTCCGCGTGAGATAAGGCATGCCGGCACACATGCGTGGTCAAGGGAGGATATGCAAGATGATAGAAGAAAAATATCGAGATGCTGTCTCTGTGCTCGAAAAGGCCGTGCCTCTCATAGAGAAAACCGGGGTGAGAATCGTTGATCTGCGCGACAGGTTCGCCCGGATCGTCATGCCCTTCGAGCCAAACGTCAACCACATCGGGATCATGTACGGCGGGTCGCTCTTCATCCTGGCCGAGTTTTCGGGTGGCGTCATTTATTACGTCTCATTCGATTCCGCAAAGTTCTATCCAATCGTCAAAGAGGTTTCCATCAGATATCGCAGGCCGGCTACCACCGACGTGACCCTGGAGGTCTCTCTTGAACCGGGCGAGGTAGAGACCATCCAGCAGGCGGCCCAACAAGACGGCAAGAAAGACTGGACCATGGACCTCGAACTCAAGGACACCCATGGAGAGGTCTGCAGCATTGTGCACGGGACCTGGCAACTGAGAAGATTTCCAGAGAGTAAACAATAAACTTTTATAAAGGAGCGGGAGTATGGCGAACCTGATTTTAGACGAAAGGGACCAGCAGTTTATCCTCTATGAGATGCTCGATGTGGAGAAGCTCTGCGGATATGGGAAGTATGCGGACTTTTCCCGGGACATGTTCGACATGATCCTCACCGAGGCCCAGAAAATCGCGGTGGAGGAGATACTGCCCACGCTGGCCGAGGGTGACAAAGAGGGCTGCACGCTCAAAGATGGAGTGGTGACGGTTCCTGCGTGCTATCAGCGGGCATTCAAGCTTTTCCGCGAGGGCGGCTGGATCGGCATGTCGTTCCCGCCGGAAGAGGGGGGGCAGGGCCTGCCCGAGAGCGTGAAGATCGCCGCTATCGACTGGTTCTACCACAACTTCGCCTTCGTGGCGTATCCCTTTGCCACCGAGGGCGCAGCACACCTGATCATGACCTACGGCACTGAGGAGCAGAAGAGAAAATACATGGACAAAATGGTCCAGGGGATCTGGGGCGGCACCATGGCGCTCACCGAGCCCAATGCCGGGTCCGATCTGGGCAACATGAGCACCAAGGCCATCCGCCAGCCCGACGGCACCTTCAAGATCCAGGGTACCAAGATATTCATCACAGGCGGGGACCACGACCTGGTGGAAAACATCGTACATCCCGTGCTTGCTCGCATCGAGGGAGACCCCGCCGGGACCAAGGGCATATCCATCTTCCTCGTGCCCAAGTATCTGGTCAACGAAGACGGCTCCCTGGGCAGGCGCAATGACTATGAGATCGCCAACATCGAGCACAAAATGGGGATCAAGGGCAGCGCAACCTGTCTCATCAACTTTGGAGACAACAACGAATGCTATGCCGAGTTGCTGGGAGAAGAACGCCAGGGCATGAAGATCATGTTCCAGATGATGAACGAGGCCCGCCTCGCCGTGGGCATGCAGGGACTGGCAAGCGGGTCGATTGCTTATCTGCATGCGCTGCAGTATACCAAAGAACGTCTCCAGGGCTCGTCCCTCATGGAGTTCAAAAATCCAGAGGCCCCGCGGGTGCCCATTATCCAGCATCCTGATGTCCGGAGAATGCTTTTGTTCATGAAGTCCGCAGTGGACAGCATGCGGGCCCTGGCCTATTTCACGGCCTACTGCTTTGATATGGAGCACGTGGTCACGGAAGAGGCGGAAAAGGACAAGTGGCTGGGATTTGCCGAGGTCCTGACCCCCATTGTCAAGGCGTATTTATCGGATATCGGCTTTAAGGTCACGGAGACGGCCATGCAGTGCTATGGGGGATATGGGTTCTGCTGTGAGTATCCGGTCGAGCAGTTCATGCGCGACGAGAAAATTGCGTCCATCTACGAAGGCGCAAACGGTATCCAGGCCCTCGATCTCATCGGCAGGAAGCTGGGCATGAAGAAGGGCGCCTATTTCATGAACCTGCTGGGCGAGATGAACAGCACCACCGCCAGGTACAAGGATTTGAACGGCGTCAAGGATTTTGCCCCCGATGTGCAGAAGGCCGTGAACACGCTCGCCGAGATGGGCCTGTACCTCGCCACCTGCGGCAAGCAGGGCAAATTCCTGGTCCCTATCAATAATTCCTACCCCTTCCTCATGATGATGGGCAAGGTGGTGTCGGGCTGGCTCCTCCTCTGGCAGGCGGGCGTGGCCCAGCAGAAGCTGGGTGAGCTGGCAAAGGCCAACGGCGTTGACCAGGGTGATGCTGCAGCTTGGACGCAGTTCGTCAAGGGTAACAAGAATGCCGCCTTCTATGCAGGCAAGGTTTATTCGGCCAGGTTCTTTGCCAAGAATGTGCTGCCCGAGGTGGATGCCGCGGCAGCCGCAATCAAGAACGAAGACATGTCTATTCTGGAGATCCCGGAAGAGAGCTTCGTCTCCTACTGATCCGTATCATCGGACGGGAGAGCGACGTCTCTTCCGTCCGGCAGCTGCATCAACCATATACGGAAGGCTGGAGGATCGTCTGAAGTCCTTTCCCGTGCTCAGGGGCATGCGGGGAAAGCCGGCCGGAGACGTGTCGGCCTTCGTTGACCTGGCGGTGAAGGGTTTCTCATCTGGCGGCCGCCTTTCCGTAGATCCAAGGGCTCGATATCAACCCCGTGGAGGTGCTCCCTGAGGGCAGGAGCGTTGTGAATCAGTAGGCAGCAGACACGGGCCTTCAGCCAGGTGCTCCCTGAGGGCAGGGGCGTTGTTGCACTGGTGCGCGGACCCGGGTCGCAGGGACTTTGATCGATTTTTTCTGATCGCTGATGCCGTGAACCGGATCGTTCCGGTTACCCCGGCATGTCAGGCACAGGGCCTTGTTGCGCGGATCCACCCCGTAGCGTCGGCAGTGCTTATCCGGTAAACCTCGCCGAATATTGTTCCACGATCTTGTATTTCTGAACCTTGCCGCTTGCCGTCATGGGCACCTCGTCGGTAAACTCCCAGTATCTGGGTATCTTGTGCCGGGCGATCCGGTTGGTACAGTATTCAACGAGCTCATCCCCGGTGATCTTTTCACCGGGTTCGGGGATGACCACGGCCAGGAGCTGTTCTCCATACTTCTTGTCAGGCACGCCCACCACATAGACGTCCCGTACCTTGGGGTGCTTGTGAAGAAACTCTTCGATTTCACGCGGATAGATATTCTCGCCGCCCCGGATGATCATCTCCTTGATCCTGCCGGTGATCTTGAAGTTCCCCTGTTCGTCAACCGCTCCCAGGTCGCCGGTATGGAGCCAGCCGTTCGCATCGATGGCCTTTTTCGTATCCTCGGGCATCTTGTAGTAGCCTTTCATGACGCAGGGGCTCTTGGTCACGATCTCGCCCTGGACGTTCGGAGGCAGCTCTTCGCCGGTGGTGGGGTCTATGATCTTTCCCTGAATGCCGGGAAGCAATCTTCCCACCGTGGTGACCCGGACATCTATAGGATCGTCTCTGCGCGTCATGTTCATGACCGGAGAGCTCTCGGTCTGGCCAAACGCGATGACCACTTCCGGGCAGTGCATCTTTTCCATCACCTGCCTCATGGTTTCCTCAGGGCAGGGGGCGCCGGCCATGATGCCTGTCCTGAGAGAAGACATGTCGTACTTCGAGAAATCCTCATGACTCAGGATCGAGATGAACATCGTTGGCACGCCGTTGATCGCCGTGCATTTCTCGTCCTGGATATAGTGGAGGGCTTTGAGTGGGTCGAAGTATTCCATCATGATCATGGTCGACCCGTGCACGACGCAGTTGAGCGAGCTCATTACGCAGCCGAAGCAGTGGAACAGAGGCACCTGGATGAGGAGGCGGTCCTGCTCGGTCATTCCCATCACGTCTCCCACCATCCGGGCATTGTTGATCACGTTATAGTGGGTGAGCATGACCCCTTTGGGAAAACCGGTGGTGCCGGATGTATACTGCATGTTTACCACGTCATGAAAGTGGACCGACTTTGCCCTTGCGTCAAGATTGGCGTCCGTGATCTGCCTGCCCAGGTCCAGGACCTGGGCAAAGGAGAACATGCCGGGCGTCTCTTTCCTGTTGCCGATATAAACGAGGTTTTTCAGGAGTGGGAGGCCCTCTGAGCGCATCTTGCCCGCTTCCATGGAGTCCAGCCCGGGAACCACTGTGCGGATCGTTTCGTAATAGTTCGTATCGCGGTACTCCTCGATGAGAACCAGGGTCGTGGAGTCGGACTGATTGAGGATATAGTTCAGCTCGCTCGACTTGTAGTTCGTATTCACAGTCACCAGTACAGCGCCGATCATGCCCAAGCTGAACTGCAGATACGTCCACTCGGGGATGTTGGTGGTCCATACCGAGACATGATCTCCTTTCTTCACCCCCAGGGCCATGAAACCCTTGGCCGTTTCCCTGCATTTCTGCTCGAACTCCGAATAGGTAAGCCTCAACGATGCCGCAGGGAAAACCAGGGCCTCACGGTCTGGATACCGGGAGGCGGTTTCTCTCAGGAGTTCTCCCATTGTTATCTCGCGAAACTCGTCCATCAAGAACTCTCCTTTTGTCCGGTTCATGCATACAATAAAATATCAATACTCTTTGTGCCGCACCTTAAGAAGTGCACACTCTTGACAGATGTATCAACAACATACAGATACATAATCTTGATCAACATGTCAATATTTATGTGTAAGCATGCGCAACAGCTCAATTTCGAGGGATTTTCTCTCTGGCTTGGTTCATAACCTTGGGATTTTTGGTTCATAACCTTCGGATTTAACGATAACTATGATGATGATATATCCCGTGAGCCCGAGCTGTTGCGGGTATCGGGGAACGTGGGAAGTACTTTTGATTTTTGGTTCTTCTTGGAAAGAGATGGTTGGTACCCTATGAAAGGATCAATGAACCAGAACAAGGTGATACACGAGATCTCCCTGGAGAGAAAAGGGGTGAAAACATGAATCAGGACTATATGATTGTCCAGTGTCCGAGATGCGGGGCGAAAAATCGGATTCCTGCCGAGAAGAAGGGAAGGAGTGCCCGCTGCGGCAGGTGCCGTGCACCGCTGGTCATCGGACCTTCCGCTGGGGCGCCTGCGCACCCCGTACAGGTCACTGATGCGAGCTTTCAGCAGGAGGTGCTGGGGATGCCTGGTACCGTGCTGGTGGACTTCTGGGCGCCCTGGTGCGGGGCATGCAGGATGGTTGCACCGCTCCTCGATCAGCTGGCGCAGGAATTCTCCGGCAGGATAAGAGTCGCCAAGCTCAATGTGGATGATAATCCCCTCACCTCGTCACGCTACAGCATCCGCTCCATTCCGAGCCTGCTGTTCTTCAAAAACGGGACCCTGGTGAATACCGTAACCGGTGCCCTTCCGAAAGAAGAGCTCAAAAGACAGGTTCAGGCCGTGCTCTGAGCGCTTTTTCGCCAAGCCGGGAGGTGAAAACGTTCTGTACAGGCATGTTCCTGAAGATTCAGAAATACTCCCCTGTATCGTCCGTGCCTGTAGAATCGGCAGGAGGGGTGCAACGGTGAAGATTTTCCTGCTTGCATACTGCCTGCATACGTGTCTAGTATGCACGGGTGATCATTCTCGCTCTATCAGGTGAGGAGAAACAGGAGAGTCCTTTGCGCGGGTCTTGGTCCTCTGTTCCCGTATCGGGAGTGGAGATGAGTATCCTTCGGATTCCTTGGGCGTTCCTTCTTAAAAAAGCAGCAATAGGGGCAAGCCATGCATGCAGTTGTGCCATTCCATGATGATTCCACAGGCATCAGACTCCGTCTGCTCAGTTACAATATCCAGGTAGGCATAGCAGCCGCCGGTTTCAGCGATTATGTGTTTCACGGGTGGGAGCACCTGCTGCCCAGCACCCAGAGGATCAGGAATCTCCACCGCATCGCCCGGATGATCAGGGATTTTGATATCGTGGGTCTCCAGGAACTCGACAGCGGATCGCTCAGGAGCGGCTTTATCAATCACGCCGAGTACCTGGCACGGGAGGCAAAGTTTCCCCACTGGTGCGACAAGACCAACCGGAAGCTGTGGAAGGTGGCCCGGCACAGCATGGGGCTGCTCAGCAAATATGCCCCCATCGGCATCAGCCGCCACGAACTTCCCGCCCGGCTGCCCGGCAGGGGCGCGCTGGTCGCCAGGTTCGGGAGCCCGGAGAACCCCCTGGTGCTTGTGCTTGCGCACCTGTCTCTGAGCAGAAGCGCTCGGTGTTTCCAGATGGAATACTTAAGCGAGCTGATCCGGGACTGCCGCCATGTGATACTCATGGGCGATCTGAACTGCAGCCCCGACAGCAGGGAATTGTCCCGGTTCCTTTGCGAGACGAGTCTCTGCATGCCGTATCCTGAACTGTTTACCTACCCGAGCTGGAATCCGAAAAAGCATCTCGATCACATCCTGGTCTCGCCCACCATTGCCACGGGCCCGGTCGAGGTGCTCAATTATTCACTCTCCGACCATCTCCCGATCACCATGGAGGTTTCCCTGCCGGAGGAGGTCCTGCTGCCGGGCGGATCAGAGGGCCGCAAGACCCAAGCGGCATGAAAGACCACCGGGTTTTTTCAGTCGCAAGTCTTGTCGTTGAAGGACATGCCATTGATCCGGAATACTGGAGATCCGAGAATGTTTCTTAAAAAAGTTCCCGCTGTCAGACGATACGGAAGTCCGGGAAGATACTTGTGCATTCCTTGATCTCCGCGCTTGTCATCCATTCTTCCGAGATCCCTATTCGCCGGGTCTGACCGAGCACGGGGAGCTTGGAGATCCACAGTGGATTGTACGGGAGCAGCGCGACCTTCAGGACATTCAGGTCCTTCAGGAAGCGGGCAAAGGCCCCGAGGTTCTCCCGGGTGGCGGTGATCCCGGGAACGAGCGGTATCCTGGGGAGGATCTCCCGGTTGTCCCGGGCGCACGCCGCGCTCAGCTTGGCAAAGTTCTGCAGGATCGTCTCGTTGGATACTCCGCAGAAACGTCTGTGCTCACCAGGATCGAAGAGCTTGAGATCGTAGTAGATCGCGTCGAGATGAGGATAGAGAAGCTCCATGAATCTGTTCCAGTCGAAGAACCCACAGGTCTCCAGCAGGGTGTGCACCTTCTTTTGCTTTATCCTTTTCAGGAGCCGCGATGCAAATTCCATGAACAAGGTCGGCTCTCCTCCGGAGAGCGTGACCCCGCCGCCTGATGCCTGAAAAAAGGGCAGGTCTTTCTCGATCTCTGCCATGACCTCGGCCATGCTCATATAGCCGCCCACCGGGGAAAGCGCCGTGCCCGGGCACACCCGCGCACACTCCATGCACAGTGTGCACCGGGTCCTGTCCACAAACAAAGGATTGCCTCTGTCCAGAGCGCCCTCGGGGCACACGGCAAGGCACGAGTCGCATCCCACGCACTTCTCCGGGTCAAAGGAGATCTCGGGCAGCGCCTTTTTGCTCTCCGGGTTGTGGCACCACAGGCAGTTCAGCGGGCAGCCCTTGAAAAAGACCACGGTCCGGATTCCCGGCCCATCGTCGAGCGAGTTGCCCTTGACCTCGAAGATGAGGGCCTTGTCATTTTCTGTCCGGCTCGTGTTGTGGTTCATCGATCATCCCTTTCTGAATGATCAGAGGCCGTATTCCGCCCGCTCTATGAGCTCCATCTGCATGTCTGTGTTCAGGGTCACGAAATAGGCGTTATACCCCGAGATGCGCACCATGAGATCCCGGTAGTTCTCCGGATGCTCCATGGCATCTCTGAGGGTTTTTGACGATACCACATTGAACTGCATCTGCATGCCGCCCAGGTCGCAGTAGGTTTTGGCATATGAGTAGACGTGGTCCACCGCCTCCTGGTGGCTCTCCTTGGCTGACGGCACTACCTTGACGTTGAAGGCGATGTTGTTGTTCATGTTTCCGGGCTCGAGCCGGGAGACATCGCGGATATTGTCCAGCAGACTTTTCGACGCATGCGCCTCGGGCGTGAGGCCGGGGGTAAAGGGTTTGCCGGCGAGCCTGCCCGAGGGCAGGGCCCCGGTGAGTGTTCCAAAGGCCACGTGGTTGGACATGGACCAGAACCCTGCGGTATACGGGCCGCCCCGGAAGTTCGTGTGTGCGCCGAAGCGATCATGGATGAACCGGGCGACCCGGTTGGCCATGTCCACCGCCTCCGGGCTGCCGGAGCCGAAGAGGGGGACCTTGTTGAGTACCATGGCGCGGAGGCGGCTGTTTTGGGCGAAATTGGTCTCCATGGCCTCGCGCATCTCTCTCAAGGTTGTCTTTTTTTCGTCATATACGAGCTTCTTGATGGCCATGAGCGAATCCGTGATGTCTGCAAGTCCGATGCACGCCGTGCCCGATGAGTTGTAGAGAGCCCCTGCCTTGGTGGCGTCTCTGCCCTGAGCGACACACCCTTCGATAAGGCCGGAGATGAAGGGTGTCGGACGCAGCACACTGTGGGCTTCTCCCAGCAGTTTGTTATACTCGCAGGAATTGTCCATGAGAAAATCGAGCTGGGTGCAGAAGGCCTGGAAGAAATCATCAAAGGCCGGGAACGAGCCATTGTCCACAAGGCCGGTCCTGGGACCTACGTCCCATCGCATCAGGGGATGGCGGCCGTTGTACATGGCCATCTCCAGGGCCGCCACCATGTTGAACATCATGCAGTTGGTGTGGCCGATGTGCCTTCCTGACAAGGTCGGCTCCACGCAGCCCGTCGCGGCCCAGTCTCTCAGGTGCTCGGGAGGATAATCGAACTCTTCAAGTGAGGCCATGACCATCCCGTCGTTGTGGATAGATGGGGTGGACGTGGTGTTGACATTCACCTCGCAGAGCCTCTGCAGGTAGGCCTTGCTGTTGATTTCCCTGTGGTAGCGGGCATTGACGTTGGGGTCGCGGATCCCGAGCATCTCCGTGACCTTGAGGAAGATATAGGTCATGTCGTTGACCGCGTCATTCCCCTCAGGGGTGACTCCACCCAGGGTGATCGCCTGGTCTGAGGAGCTTCCGCCGAACAGGTAGTTGCCGATGTCCGGAATCAGCGGGAGGTGGTCGGTGCAGCGCATGTAAAAGCATCCTACCAGCTCGATCGCACGTTTGATGTATTCCTCGCGTTTCTTTTTGCCCCGGATTTTTTTCAGATCAGCGATAAAATAGGGCTGCAGCCACTGGTCCATCCTGCCCAGGGAGAACCCGGCGTTGGTGTTTTCCATATGAACGCCCACCCAGTGGATCCAGATGGCGTTCAGGGCCTCTTCCAGGGTGGCGCTGGAGTGTTCGGGCACCCGGGCGCAGATCTGGGCGAGGTGCTTTAGCTCGGCCTTGCGCCGCTCATCCGTCTCGACACCGGCCTCGCGTGCGGCCTGAGCCGAGAGGTTGCGGGCATAGGCGATAATGCCCTCGTAGCAGAGGTTCATGGCCTCGAGCGTATCCTTCTTGGCCTGATCCGCGCCTGCATCCCTGAGCAGCTCCTGCCGGACCTCCTCGATAATCCCCTGTGCGCCGAGCCTGAGCAGCCTGGGATAGTCGATCACGGTGTGAGACAGGGCCGCGGTCTTCCAGAGAAAGTACACCGCGAACCTGTCATCGAGGCTCTGGCATAAGGGATTATCGTATTTTTCCCTCACCCACTCCTTGAAGTTCCGATGAATCCAGAAGGGAAAGACCGAGTGGTGCAGGATTTTTCTGGTCTCGTCGCTGATATCGTAGGGGAAGAGCTGCCGGAAGGGGGTGGTGAAGAGCTCGCCCCAGATCATGGTCCCGTGGGAGTCCGGATAGAGCACGACCCCGATCTCCTGGGCAGTGGTTGTGCCAGCGATGAGGTCGTCTTTCCTGATGATGGGTTTCCGGTTCTCCATGAGATATTTGAACGCGTAGCCCTGCCTGAGCTCGGGCACCCAGGGGCTCCCGTCCGGGCGTTTTTCAAAGCCGTTGGCCCTGAACCACTGGGTGAGGAGCAGGGGCCGCTCGTGGCAGATGACGGGCTTTTGAGTGAAATGGATGTCGAGGAATTTCCTCAGCCGGGGGAAATCAGCAAGGGAATAGGAGGAGAGATAGGGGTCGTCAAGATGGATTACGCCCGGATCCCGCGAGGGAGCCGTGAGCTGCGGTCTGATCTTGTGGGCGCGGACTGCTGCGGGCTGCGCGTTATCGGAGCAGGAGCCATTCGGGCATTTCCGGGCCTGTTTTTTCATCATGTTGATGATCTTTCCCTTGACGAACAGGGTGATGAAGAAGCTGAAGAGCTGGGCGAACACGAGGTTGCCCCTGAGGATCAGTCGGTTCTTGAGCACGAGGTTGAGCACCTCGTTCGGAGGCAGAGATGCCATGTCTTTCAGGGTGCCGTTATCGGAGAACACCATCTCGGTGTCAACATCACCGGGGATGTCCGAGCTCACCCTGACCCTGCCGTCACGAAAGGCAATGCACTGCCGCACGTTCCCCTGCTCGGTGCGCATACCGAGCGAGAAGTTGATCCATCCGTGGTCGGATTTCAGGTATTTTCTGAATTTCGGAAGGTGGTTGAAATGAAACGCCATGGTCTGTAAGGCCATGTGTGTGGCAATGTCTGCCATGTTCCGCTGAACCATATCGTCCCCCCTATGTTCCTCAGGCGAAAAGAGCCTGATTACTCTTCCGGCACGAACCTCTTAAACGCAAGCCCTGGAGATCCTGCCCAAGCCGCACATTACCGGGAATGTGACTCTGCCTTCAAGGCCCTCCGGGAAGCGGATTCCAGATGGATGATTCTCCCGGTCATCTCCCGGCCCAGCCCTGCCTGGCCGGAATTCGGGCCTCGGGAGGGAAGGCGCTTATCCGGGAGAGGATCTCATCCACCAGATCCTGCCCGACCTGTTCGATAACCGCTGCGGCGCTTTCATCCACCTCCTGGAGGACCCTGCTGTTGTACAGCGCAATGATTCCGTGAAGGGTGCTCCAGAGCCGGATAACGAAATATCGGATTTCCTCCGGCGTGAAACGGCCCTCACCCCGGTCCAGGTCCTCAAGGGCCTGAGAAGTGATATCCGCAAGCTTCAAGGCGGTCTGCTTCTCAAAAAATGCAACAGGCTCGATCTCGGTACCGATGTAGTCTCGATACTTGGGGGCGTCAGAGGTGAACATGATGTTATAGTAATTTGCCTTGCTGATGCCGAAATCGATATAGGCGCCGACCATGTCCCGGATTCTGCCCGCCGGGTCGCCCTTTGACTCGTAAATCTCTGCGAGGCGCTGGTAGAGCATGTCGAACCCCTTGGTGAGGATCATGAGGTAGAGTTCGTCCTTGCTCGCGTAGTAATGATAGATCGTGGTGGCGCTCATCCCCAGGCGGGAGGCGAGCTTTCTCATGCTGAAGGCGGCAAAGCCGTGCTCGGAGATAATGGCCAGGGCCTCATCCAGAATTTTTTCCCTGATGAGCTCTCTGCCTTCTTGACTCCGCGGGACCTTTGGCATATAAATACCTTTTATAAACAATAACACTGTTAACTTAACAGCGTTATATTAAATCTGACAAACCCCGAAGTCAAGAGGTGTATGAAATTCGGGGAACGCCGCAGGAGGATTTTGAGGGTCGGCATTCGATCATATTCGTATCGGATGCCTGGGCCGGTCTTGGAATGGAGAGTGCAGCCGCTGTGTTTATCATCTATTGCGGCAATTTTGAGGATAACTTTTGTAAGCCCGGTGACGGACCAGCGAAAGATTTGAAGAAGCACTTCTGCC
Source organism: Deltaproteobacteria bacterium (assembly GCA_023230665.1). Lineage (GTDB taxonomy): Bacteria > Desulfobacterota > Desulfomonilia > UBA1062 > UBA1062 > Phosphitivorax. Next base: position 2,593 of record JALNWY010000061.1, on the reverse strand, counting down.
ATGGTTGAAGAGAAACAGCATCCGCATCAAAGGAGAACTCTGACTCTATTGTTCTTAACAAAGAGAAGGAGGAGGCATGAATAACAGAGGTTATATGGGCAGGATCTTGATGGTGGACCTTTCAAAGGGAGAATTCCGAGAAGAGACGATCCCTGACGAGGTCTTTGAGAAATTTCTCTCCGGGACAGGCCTTGCGGCATATCTTCTGTACGACAGGATCCCCGTCGGCGCCGACCCGCTGGGGCCCGAGAACGTGCTCGGTTTTGTCTCCGGCCTGCTCACCGGAACGGGAAGCCTGTTTTCCGGGAGGTGGATGGTCGCCGGCAAGTCGCCGCTTACCGGCACCTGGGGCGATGCCAACTGCGGGGGCTCGTTCTCTCCGGCCATCAAGCGCTGCGGATACGACGGCATCTTCTTTACCGGCATGAGCGAAAAGCCGGTCTACCTGTACATCAAGGATCAGAAGCTCAAGCTCATGGATGCCTCGCACCTCTGGGGCAGGGACGCCATCGAGACCGAGGAAATGCTTCAGGAAGAGCACGGGCCTGGCGCCAGGGTCGCGGTGATCGGTCCTGCGGGAGAAAGACTCTCCCTCATCTCAGGCATCTGCAACGACAAGGGGCGCATCGCTGCGCGGTCCGGCCTTGGCGCGGTCATGGGCTCGAAGAGGCTCAAGGCCCTCGTCCTCGACGGGAAAAAACGGATTACCCCCTATGACCGTGAAACCGTCCACAAGCTCAGCAGAAAGTGCAACAGGTGGGTGCGGTTCCAGCCCCTGCTCGGCCCGAGCATCGTCCCGGCCTTGATAGGGGCGCTCCTGAGGGTGCTTCCAACGGCCATGGCCATGGATGGCGTAGTCTACAAAATAATTCTCCGTCAGTGGGGGACCGGAGGCCTCAACCAGATGTCTCCCGAATGGGGAGATTCGCCGGTCAAAAACTGGAAGGGCAGCAATGTCGACTGGCCCCTGAAGAAATCGAAGTCCGCAGACCCGGACCTCGTGAATAAGTCGGAGTTCATCAAGTATCACTGCTACTCGTGCCCGCTCGGATGCGGCGGCAAGTGTTCCATGACCGGAAAATATTCCGAGACGCACAAGCCCGAGTACGAGTCCGTGCTGGCATTGGGCGGCCTGTGCATGAACGAGGATACGGACAGCCTGTTCTATCTCAACGAGCTCCTCAATCGGGCCGGCATGGACACCATCTCTGCGGGAGCCACCGTGGCCTGGGCCATGGAGTGCTTCGAACAGGGCATTCTCACCCTTGATGACACCGATGGGCTCGATTTGACCTGGGGCAATACCAGGGCCATAGTCGCCCTGATCCATAAGATGATCAACCGGGAAGGAATCGGCGATATCCTGGCGGACGGCTCACGGGCCGCTGCAGAGAAGATCGGCCGCGGGTCCGGGAAGTACACCGTGCACGCAGGAGGCCAGGAACCTGCCATGCACGACGGCAGGCAGGACCCGGGGTTCGCGGTTCACTACTGCGTGGAGCCCACACCGGGCAGGCACACCATCGGATCCCAGCTCTATTACGAGATGTTTCAGCTCTGGAAAAAGGTCAGGGGCCTGCCGAAGAAACTGCCCTTCCAGATCTATCACAAGAACTCCAAGTATCGGGCCACGGAAAAACACGCCCTGGAGACTGCGGCCTGCAGCAAGTACATGAACGTGATAAACGGCGCGGGCCTGTGCATGTTCGGCGCCTTTCTCGGCGTCACGAGGACACCCACCTTTGACTGGCTCAATGCAGCCACGGGCTGGAACAAGACCCCTGAAGAGTACATGGAGATCGGGAAGAGGATCCAGACCCTCAAACAGGCGTTCAACATCAGGCAGGGCATCGACCCCAGGGCCAACAGGCTGAGCGACCGTGCGCTGGGCATACCTCCCCAGGCCCAGGGCGCCAACAAGGGCCGGACAGTCCCTATCGAAAAGATGATGGAGGACTACTGGGGGCAGTTCGGGTGGGATCCGGCCACTGGCAAGCCTACGGGCGAGACACTGGCCGGACTGGGACTCTCAGCGGAATAAGAGGGGAAAAAGCGATGCCGTATACCATAACCGATACCTGCACGGGCTGCGGGGCATGTGTAAGGATATGTCCCACCCGGGCCATCACGGGAAAGAAGAAGGACGTTCACCGGGTCGACGGGGATCTCTGCATCGAGTGCGGTGCATGCGGCAGGATATGCCCGAGCGCTGCGGTGAAGGACCGGTTCGGCCGCATCTGTGTCATGGTAAAGCGCTCCCAGTGGAAAAGGCCGGCCTTTACCGATGATACGTGCATGTCGTGCTCCCTGTGCATTGATGCCTGCCCTGTGCACTGCCTTGCTCTGTCAGAGGCAAAAGGGCCGAGGAATCTTCACGGGTATCCCTGGCTCAAGGATGAGAGGGCGTGCATCGGTTGCGGCTTCTGCGAGGTCGAGTGCCCGGTCGGCGCCGTTACCCTGGTCATCCCGGTTTCGAAAGAAGGGCCAAGAAAGTCGAAGCCGGCGGCAGAGACAGCCCGCTGAATCGCTTCATGAGCCGGTCAGGTGCCGGATGCGGACGATCCCTGATCGGTTTTTGTGCACCAAAGGGAGC
>JALNWY010000060.1 GCA_023230665.1 Deltaproteobacteria bacterium | reverse complement strand
CCGCGCAACAGGCCTGAGGCTCATGGGTCCCAATAGCATCGGCATCATCAATCCCGGGGCAGGCCTCGCCACCTCCATCGTAGGGCTCGAACGGATTCGGCCGGGCGGGGTGTCGCTCATCGGACAGTCCGGGGTCTTTTCTTCGGGCTGGGGTCGCTGGATCGCCGACTATGGGCCCTTTGGGATCGCCAAGGTCGCCTGTATCGGCAACAAGGCCGACATCAACGAGAGTGATCTCCTGGAATATCTCGCCGGCGACGATCAAACCGCCACGATCGGCATGTACCTCGAGGGCGTTGTTGACGGCGGGCGGTTTATCAGGGCCGCAGCATCGGCATGCTCCAAAAAGCCTGTCGTGGTGGCGAAATCCGGGCGGAGCGAGGCAGGAGCTGCGGCAGTCGCCTCGCATACCGGTTCGCTGGCCTGCTCCGATGTCGTGTTCGAAGCAGTCTGCCGCAGGACCGGACTGGTGCGGGTACGTGACTCCGAGGCCTTTTTCGACACGCTCTCTGCGTTCGAGTCGCTGCCTCTGCCGCGCGGCAACCGCATGGGCGTGCTCTCCATCACGGGCATGGGATGCGTGGTGTCTACGGATGCAGCCGAGGATCTGGGCATCGAGATTCCCCCGCTCAAACCCGCCACCCTGAGCAAGCTCAGGCAGGTCATACCAGCCTGGGCGCCGGTGCGCAATCCGGTGGATGTCTGGTCCGCCGTGGAGCAGCACGGCTCGAAAAAGACCATGAGCCACATCGCAGCCAGCCTGCTCGAACAGCAGGACATTGATGCGCTTTTAATGATCTTCGTGCTCATGCCCGAGTCGATCTTCGACATCAGCGAGGCCTTTGCCGATATCATCAAGGCTCATCCCCACAAACCGGTGTTCGTAAGTTACTATGGCGGCACGAGAAAAGAGATGCTCCACATCCACGAAGGCTTTCTCCGGCTCGGGGTTCCGGCCTATCCGACCCCGGAGCGCGCGCTCTATGCGTTCAGCCGGATGGTGGAGTACGCCCGGTTCAAGGGACTGATAAAAAAGTGCGGGTAAGATCTGCCCATGCTGTGCAGGAAGGGATGGCCCTCCACTATGGTGGAATTTTCCACCACGATAACGAAAAGGAAAGACCGGCTACCTTCTGGTAATGAAAAGTGCGGATTTTGTCACCGGTCCGGGTGGTCATGAATACTCCGCTGATTGTGGGGGGCTTTATTGACAGGTGTTCTTGAGTCTTTCTTTTCAAGGCTGCTTCCAGGAGCACTTTGATGGCAGGCCGCATTCCCTTTGATATTCCGGCTTGAAGCTGAGCCCAGGGCTCCAGAGCATTGGTCCGGCAACCAGGGGCCGCAGAATCGCGTTCGCCATCACGCGCGGCAGCGTTTTTGCACAGGAGCAAAGGGCATGGACATCAGAGAACTCGACCTCACGGCCTATTCTGAAGCCAAACCCGCCAGCCCTGTGGACCTGCTCTTTATCCATGACTCGGTGGGGGGCGAGCTCATGGCAAGCCCGGGCAGAACCATCGGGGAGTCTGATATCCTGAGAAGCCACCCGAACGGGGGGGGGCTCAGGACCCTGCTCTCGCAGAACAACTATGTGGCCCACGAGGCAGCGAACAGCTCGAAGATTGCGACAGGCACCAATGTCTGCCAGTGGAACCGGAGATTCCGCGACCAGATGAAAAAGATCCTTACCACGCGGCACCAGGACAAGCTCTTCAGCGATGAGACCATAAACCGGGTAATCGTGTTTCAGCCGGCGTCTTCTGCGAGCTGGATCGAAGAAGAGGGGGCCGGACCCGGCAACCCGGATTCCTGGAAAAAAACCATTGCCAACTATAAGGCTGCATATACGGCCCTGCTGGATCATTTCCTGAAAGAGCCGGACACCCTGTTCATTGCCGTCACTGCGCCGCCTCTGGTAAGGCCTGATTCTCCCAAGGGGATCATCGGCCGCATCCTGGGAAAGCCGGACCAGGCTGCCACCGAGGAGGCGGGCAAGCGGATCCGCTCCTTCAACAACTGGCTGAAGCATTTCCATTCAGGGTGGCTCCGCGGCTACCCGCTGATGAACGTGGTGGTCTTCGACTATTACGACATCCTCACTGCCGACGGTGTCTCCAACTGGCTCCGGTATCCTTCGCGTGTCGGCAGGAGAGACCATCCCAATGCCGAGGGCAACGCACAGGCCGCGCAGAGGTTCATCCCCTTTCTCAACAGGGCAATGAACCGGATGGCCGAGCAGAAGAGCCCGTTTTTCGCCGGCAGGCCATACCTGTCGGCAAACAAGGCTGCGGCCCGGTAACATCATGCCCCTGCCGCCGGCCGGGGGTGCCGCGCGTTCCGCCGGCACAAAAACCCGCTGGCCCCAAACCTGTTTTGTGCTATAAGTGTGCTTCTTAAAAAAAGCTGGGCACATGAGAGACCACAGGCAGGCTGATCACAATATGGACATCATGAATCCGGTGCTTTTCGAGGCTGGCAGCAAGCCGCCGGGCAGAGGATATGCCCACGGTGTCAGAGATGCGGTTCCCGTGGTCATGGGATACCTTGCCATTGGGCTTGCCTTCGGGGTGGTCGCCAAGACAGCCGGCGTCACGGTGATTGAGGTCGCCTTTATGTCGCTGATCCTGTATGCGGGTTCAGCCCAGTTTGTCATGGTCGGGCTCATCGCCGCGGGCGTGCCGGCCTCGGCCATTATCGTGACGATCTTTCTGGTCAATGTGCGCCATCTCCTGTACAGCGCTGCCATCTCGCCCCACGTGCGCCACTTGAGGCCGTGGCAGAACGTCCTGATCGGATCCGAGCTCACCGACGAGACCTTCGCTGTTGCATCGAGCCGGCTCGGGCAGGGAGGTCGCGCCGGAGCAGGATGGTTTCTGGGCATCAACAACGTGTCTCACGCCACCTGGATCGTGAGCACCACCATGGGCGCTGTTCTGGGCAGTGCAATCACCGACATCCGGACCCTGGGGTTTGACTTTGCGCTTGCAGCCATGTTTGCCGCGCTCCTGATCCTGCAGATCGAGAGCCGGCCCACGTGGATGCCCGCGGTCACTGCGGCAGCTGTCGGAGGCGGGGTTGTCCTGTGCGCCTCGCTGGTCGTTCCGCCGAGCTGGGCCATCATCGCAGCCACGCTCATGGCTGCAACCGTGGGCATGGTTCTGGAAGAAAGCGTGGCTTAAGATATGATGCGGACCCAGGTATTCCTGATCATTCTCGGTGCTGCGATCGTCACGCTCATCCCGCGCATCGCGCCCCTGGTTCTGCTCAGCCGCATGGCCCTGCCCGGGAGGGTCGTGCGCTGGCTGGGGCTCGTTCCTGTCGCCGTGCTGTCCTCCCTGCTGGCGCAGGCGGTCGCCATGCCCGAAGGCAGGCTCTCGTTGCCCCCTGAGAACCTTGCCATGGTCGCCATTATCCCTGTGCTGCTGATCGCTGTGCGTACGAAAAGCCTGATCATGACCGTGGCAGGGGGTGTGGCCGTGATGGCGCTGCTGCGATGGGTAATGGGGTAGGCAGAGCAATCCGCCGGCAGGCCTCGGACAGGCCGGAGGCAGTGGTGATCTTCAGGCAGCGGGAAATCGCGGTCTTGACCGGCTTCTCCGATAAGCGGGCTCCGGTGACGACGAGCTTGCACGGAGTGAAGTCCAGCTCTTTCGCACAGGGGTGTTCCAGGATCAGGTGCAGCGCAGTGGGTACGCACACCGGGAAGGCGCACCGGCCCCGGAAAACATCTCATCCCCGGAGTAGGATCTTGCGGACACGCCTGCATAATCAGCCAGGCCGTGCAGGAAAATCCATAGTGAAATATCCCCGGTATTCTGGTAACGGATAAGGGGTCGAACCACGGGTGCGACACCATGAATCTTCCGGCGGTCCGGTCCGACGGGTTGATGATTCAAACAGGAGGTGAAACATGCTCTATACCCTGGCAAAGGTGCTCAATGTCCTGAACTCCGAGGCAGACCCTTCACAGATAAGCCTCGCAGTCGCCCTTGCCCTGATCGCGGGCCTGACCCCGCTCATGAGCCTGCACAATCTTGTCGTGCTCCTTCTGGTGCTCGTCCTGCGCGTCAATCTCAGCGCGTTTCTGCTGGGGCTGGCGATCTTCTCGGGCCTGGCGTATCTGTTCGACCCGCTTTTTCATGGAGCAGGGCTCTCCCTGCTCTCGGCCAAGCCTCTGGAAGGGCTCTGGACAGCCATGTACAACATGCCCATCTTCAGGATCGCGAGGTTCAACAACACGATCGTCATGGGCAGCCTCGTTGTCTCGCTCGTTCTGTTTTTGCCTGTGTTCTTCCTCGCCAGGGCGGGCATTGTGCGGTATCGCGCGCGTTTTCTCGCATGGATGAAGAGGACGAGACTTGCGCAGGCTATCTGGGCGAGCACCTTCTATAAGATCTATGCATCTCTTCCCGGCAGGCACTAGGGAGGGTGGTATGAGAAAGTGGGTACGGTGGAAAGGGCTCCTGGCCTTTGTCGTGATCACGGTCCTGTTGGTGTTTTTCTGGCTCGTGCTTGTGGACGACCTTGTTCGAAGGGGAATCGAGCGTGGAACGGCCTTTCTGGTAGGAGCCGAGGTGAATGTGGACAATGCAGATCTCACCTTCTCTCCTCTGGGCTTCGTGGTCTCGCGGATACAGGTGACCAACCCGGACAACCCCGAGACAAACGCCCTGGACATCCAGAGGATGGCGTTCACGCTTAACACTGCGCAGCTCTTCATGCGCAAGATCGTCATCGAGGACATGAGTGTCGAGGACATTGCGCTGGGAACCATGCGAGAGCACCCCGGGCGCGTCTACCGGAAGACCGCTCAAGAGGTGACTCCTGTCCCTGGAGAGAGGGCTTCCTGGTTCGAGGTGCCCGACATCTCGAGCCAGAGCGTCAGACAGGCACTTGAAGAGGCCAACCTTAAAACCGTGAATTCCGCACGCGCACTGAGCAATGAGATCGAGAACAAAAACGAGTTCTGGAACCAGCGGATAGAGCAGCTTCCCGACAAGGACCGCCTGCAGGAATACCAGGCTCGCATCGAGGCGCTGAGCAAGGCGCGCAAGGGCGATTTCAGCGCCCTGCTGCGGAAAGGGACCGAGGTGAAGGACCTGTATTCCGACATCAATGCCGACCTGAACCTGCTCAGGGACAGCTACCGGCGGTTTTCGGAAGACTACAGAACCATCACCGCGCAGGTGAACCGGCTCTCTGAGCTGCCCGTGCAGGACGCCCGGCAGATCGCCCAAAAATACGGCCCGAGCGCCGAAGGCATCGGCAACATCAGCTCCATGCTCTTTGGCGAGCAGGCCGGGGTGTGGGTGGAGCGCTCGCTCAGATGGCGCGAGAGGATACGGCCCATGCTCGATCGCGGCACCCTGACGGCTGAGGAGCAGAAAGAACTCCGGCCGCCCCGCTCCGAGGGGATAGACATGCGTTTCAGGGAGTATGCCCCGGCGCCCGATTTTCTGATCAGGAAGGCCGCGGTCTCTGTGCTCACTCGCGGGAGAACGCTCATGGGAACGATTCAGAATCTTACCCCTGATCAGGATGTCCTGGGCCTGCCCATGACCTGTCTCTTCTCGGGAGAAAACCTCGAAGGAATCCAGGGCATCCGTCTCGAGGGCACCTTCGATCATGTCGATCCATCAAGCCCGCAAGACATGGTGCGCCTCGGTCTGGAAGGCTATGACCTGGGCACCAGGAATCTCGGCCAAGAGATCCTGCCCGTGGAGCTGCAGCAGGGCATCCTGGACACGGGCCTCACTGCCGCGGTCTCGGGCCGGTCAGTGAATGCGGATCTGGCGGCGACCGTGAGATCGGCCCGTTTTCTGGTCCGCCGGGCCGAGAAGGCCGCAGGCTTAAGCGCTGCGGCCGAAAAGGTATTTTCCGGGATCAGCGGGTTTTCCCTGAATGTCGAGGTTTCGGGCGAGCCGGAAAACTATGCCGTGAACGTGTCCTCAAACCTGGACGACAGCTTCCGGGGCGTCATCAATACCCTTGCAAAAGACCTTGCCGCGCAGTTTCAGACACAGGTGAGGACAGCGCTCGAGCAGCGCATAAGCGGGCCGATCAGCTCGGTCGAACAGCAGGCCGGATCGCTCGGGCAGATCGGCAGGGAGCTCTCAGAGCGGATATCCTTTGCCGAGTCACTCCTGAAAAGCAACGTGTTCTCCCTGCTCTAGCCGATCGTGGGGAAAGGGGCGCTGCACCCTGGCCCCACGGCTTGACTCTATGATCTCCTGACCCCCGGGGATGCCACGGCTGCACAGCGCCCTGTTCCACCGGCTGCCCCGGGTGGTACGAAATCGCCGGATGCGCTTACTACTGCCTCTTGTATCCTGAGGGGATATCAAAGGTCCCTGCGGGAAGGGCGTCGATGGATATGGTCTTCACCTCGGTCGTGCTCGAGAAGAACGGTGCATCCGTATTGGGCCTGGCGCTGTCGGACGCCTTTTGGGACACGGCCTTGGAGACCATGCCTCCCAGCCCGCCGAGCAGGTCGTCTTTCCCGGTGGGGATGGAGATTCCGCCCGGTTTTTCTTGCGGCTCAGGGGCCGCCGGCCTGTCGCCGGCCACGCTCCAGTTCACCACTGTGCGGATGGGAAAGCCCTTGACCTTGGTCATCTCTTTCTTGAACTTCTCAAATCCCTTTGCCAGCTCCTCGTCGGATGCACGGCTGGCCATGGCGAACGCTCCCATGCCGAACTGCTGCATCTCATGAGGGGAGACCTTGATGCCCAGCTTTTTCATGTAGGCCTGCGAAAAGGCCTTCTGCTCGGACTGGAGCTTTTTGATGGCAGGGGTCTCGGGCGTGGTCCAGAGATTGGTCTTCATGGTGTTGGAGGTTTTTTCCTTTGTTTCCAGGTCTTGGAGCTCGACGAGCCAGGTCATGAGATATTCCTCGCAGGCAAACCCGTTAATGCTCTGCTTTGCTCCGGTCTTCTTCACCTGAAATTCGCTCCTGGTCACCTTGGCCTGGGGTTTATCCTCCTCATCGGCCTCATCGTCCGCACCCATATCCTGTCCGCCATCCAGATCCTTGATGTCGAAACCGGCGAGCGGCTCCTCGACATAAGCCTTCTTTTTGGTATCGAGGGTCCAGATCACGCCTTTGTCTATGCGGGTGATGATAGTTGTCTCGCTCGTGCCTGCAACCCAGGAAAGAACGGGGCCCGTAAACTTGATGGATGACGTCTCGATCTGTTTGTCGCCCTGTAGCCGCGTGATTGTGGTTCCCTCGTATGCACCGCTGCCGCCAAAACCGCCGAACTGGATGAACGACTCCACGTGTACAACTTTTCTCAACAGAGACAGAATATGTCGGCGCAAATGAAGTCAAGCAGAATCACTCATGCCGGCTTGACTTTTCATCCTTGACTTTGCAGCCTGCCGGAATATACCTGTTTGTGTCATGGCCAGTAAACGGCAACCACGATTCGATTTCGACACCCCGGTCGATCGTCAGGGCACTGGAAGCCTCAAATGGGATCTGTATCAGGGCCGGGACATCATCCCCATGTGGGTCGCAGACATGGACTTCACCTCCCCGCCCGCTGTGATCGCGGCCCTGAAGAAACGCGTGAGACACGGCGTGTTCGGCTATAGCCTGCCTCCAAAAGAGCTGCCGGAAGTGGTTGCGCACATGCTGGAGCGCGAGCACGACTGGAGGATCGATCCGAAGTGGCTGGTATGGATGCCCGGTCTGGTGACCGGCCTCAACGCATCCTGCCGGGCCGTGGGCGAGACAGGCGACTCGGTGATGACCGCCACGCCTGTATACCCGCCTTTTCTGCAAGCACCGGGGCTTTCCGGCCGGTCACTGATCACGGTGCCCCATATCGACGACCACAGCCGCTATGTCTTCGACTTTGCCGGCATGGAGGAGGCCATGACAGGGCGCACCAGACTCTTTCTGCTGTGCAACCCTCAGAACCCCACGGGTCGGGTCTTCGGCCGCGAAGAGCTGCTCCGCCTGGCCCGGATCTGTCTGAGCCGGGGCGCGATCATCTGCTCGGACGAGATCCACTGCGGCCTGATCCTGGAACCGGATGCGCCCCATCTCTCGATCGCGGCCCTCGACGAGGAGATCGCCTGCAGGAGCATCACCCTGCTTTCTCCCAGCAAGACCTTCAACATCCCGGGCCTGGGCTTTTCCCTTGCTGTGATCCCGGACAGCAGCCTGCGCGAGCGTTTTCGGCAGGTGATGGAAGGCATTGTGCCCCACATGAACATCTTTGGCTACACCGCGGCCCTGGCGACCTACCGCGACAGCGCAGCCTGGCACCGGGCCCTGATCGACTATCTGAGAACCAACAAAAAGCTGGTGGAGACCTTCGTGGCCCAGACGCCGTGCCTGAGCATGCGCCACGTGGAGGCCACCTATCTGGCCTGGATCGACTGTCGGCAGCTCGGCACGCAGGACCCTGCAGCATTCTTCGAACGCCACGGGGTAGGCCTGTCGAATGGAAAGGATTTCGGAGCGCCCGGCTTTGTGCGCCTGAACTTCGGGTGTCAGCGCAGCACCCTGATCAGGGCCTTGGAGCGGATGGAATCGGCAGTGGCCGGACACCGGGGGTAGCCCGGGGCCGGAGCCGGGCTGCTCGTGCCATGCAGGACCCCGAGCCCGGCAATGTCCTGCCGTACTTTTTCTGTCCTATGCGGTCCCCCGGATCTCTGCCCGCATGCTTTCGATGCCCTGGCGCACCAGTCCCCGGGTTTTCCCGATGATCGCCTCGAGCCAGGCAGGGATGTTTCCCAGGGTGTCAAGTGCCTGGCCCATGCCCTCTTCCATGGCGCGGGCCAGGATATCGAGCTTTTCCTCCGAGCCGTCCCATAGAGAGCGGGCAAAGTCGAGGATCCGCTGGGCCGTGTTTTCAGGGCTGAAGAGATCGGCGCCATAGGTAAAGCCGCCGAACCGGCTCAGCTCATATCCTGTCTTGCGGGCCATGCCCTCCCATGCATAGTCCATGGTCATCCGGGTGCCGTCTGTGAACTTGATCTCCACGCGCAGCGACTCCTTTCCATACGGAGAAAAGGCGGAAGACCTCAGGTATTTGTTCAGCAGGATTTCTTCGAGCATCTTCGGCGAGGACTGCTGCTGTTGATACAGTTGCGCCTGAATGACCCCTATCCCTGAAATGTTCATACCTAAACCTCCCTGTCTTTGGCAGAGAACACAAAAACTAAAAAGAAAATATATACAAGGCGCAGGCTGTTTGCAAGTCAAAGTACATGGAGGCTTGAAATAGATAAACCTTTTTGACAGATCAGCCTGATCGTGGTATCTTTTTTACCATCATTGCCTCTCACCATGAATGCATCTGCATTACCGGGGGTCATCCCCTGATTGTTTTTTGTAAGATGAGATGAGGAGTACAATCACACGCAGGGCTTAAAAACCACCCTCAGAGAGGGATGCGAGTTTTTTGCAGGAGAAGGTGTGAAATCCGGTTTTCAAGCCCCGTGCAGGATGCGGGAAAACGGCTTGATCGGACTGTTTTTCCCATATGCCAAGAATCAATGTGCGGGAGAGAGTCAGCTTGTCGGCCGCGGCAAAGGGTGGGCCGGATAATGCGCAGGCCCTGCTCAGACCCGGATGGCCAAGGATTTCGCAGGAGGCCGGATGTCGTCAAAGATAATCTATGAAAGATTTCTCTGGTTTCACAGCCAGATGAGACGGGGACGATATCCGAATGCAACCACCAGGGCAAGGCATTTAGAGATCTCCATGCCCATGAGAACGGTCTCGGTCAAAGTTATTTATTTATGTAATAAATTATCCATCTTGAGCAGCGACGAGTTTTTGAGGTCTGCACACGATTTTCGCCCGGTGTCGCGCCTTAGATTGATGAGCGGGCATGGCGTACTGATCATAAGACAGCCAGGGGAGACAACAGATTGTCGGGTTATTAAGATGGAAAATGGATTAATAGGAATGGAAAATAAGTAGGGTTTAGCTGAACCTAGGTATTGGGTTGAGAAAAACCTGCAAAATGGACAGAAATAACAATTGATTGTGCCGGTTCATAATAGATATCCGGTGAAAGGAGATGCTAATATGAGTAAGCACTTTGTGAATATTGAAGTAGCAGGTCCGGCAGCAATGTTCTCACGTCCTGATACAGGTGCAACGCCTGTGTCATATCCTGTTCCTACTGCATCAGCTGTCAAAGGAATGTTCGAGGCCGTATTACGAAAACCCCACATTTATATCCAACCGACTTTAGTGGAAATCTGCAAACCCATCCGATTTGAGCGGTACATAACTAATTATGGCGGTCCCCTTCGTAAAGGAAAAGATATTAAGGAGAAAAACACTTATCAGTTTTTAGCTACTATCATTGTTGATGTACACTTTCGCATCTATGCTGAAGTTCATATGAAAATGATGAGTACTCGTAGCAAAGAAGTACAACAGTTGCGTCGACGACGAGGACGAGATTGGCGACCGCAATTTAAGAAACTTTTTGCTGACAGGCTCGAGCATGGGCAATTCTTCTATACTCCGTGTTTAGGATGGAAAGAGTTCATTCCAAGCTACTTTGGCCCAATCAGAACCCAAGATGAGCATGGCCAAAAAATCGATCCGGTAGCGACGGGCGAGATACATATTCCAGCTATGTTAACCTCAATGTGGGACCATCACGATTATAGACCCTGTTTTGAAGAGAGGTGGATCGTTGATGGAATAATGTCCTACACACATGAGCGGCCTCCCAAGGAGGTGCTAAATGTTGAGTGAAGGCTATGACTTGTTACTTAGTCTTTACGATTGCGGTTTCGATATCCCAAAGGGAGATTCAGATGTTAAAGAACCGGGAAAGAAACCAGGATACCGTTTAGGCCTAGGCGAAAATGGTCTTCCTCAAATTGTAGAGGAGATCGACCAAGAATCAATGGGAAGTCTATGGTACCATAGGGAAGGCAATCATAATGCTTTTCCGGTCGTGAAGATACAGCATGCTATTCTGAGAATCCTAATCGATGATCCATTACGGAAAAGAATAGACGCATTAAAGAAAGCAGAGCAGATCCAGAGGATTAAAATCCTTAGGGAAGCTATTGATACTCGTGAAATTCAACTTCCTGAACGTGATTTGCATATGTGGGGCCGTTTGAAAGACAAGGCGCGTAATTGGTTGGATATATTTAAAGGTTCAGACGAAATTTATCTTGCCCTGCCACTCATGTTGCGCCGGTTTGTATCTTCCTGTGTGTCACCCGTGGATTTGTTACACCATCTTAGTTTATTAATCGTCCAACGACTTGAGCAAGGCCACCTTCAGGATGTCAATCTTGCTCAAAAAATTCTTGTAGGGACTATCGACAAGAGGTACCCCCGCAAACCAGCGAAGGCAGAGGTGCCAATCGTCTTCGATGCTGCTGAATTAACCAATCCAATTTCAGTGCTTGACCCACGCATGCGTAGATATGTGGAAAAAAATCTTCTTGTCAGTGAAGACAAGGAACCAGACGGAATCTGTGCACTACAACGTGAATCCCGAGTTCTGTTTAAAAAAAGACCTCCAGGGCCAAAACTTGGTGCCCTTGGTGAGACAAAACTTTTTTCAAAAAACAAGGATACACCTTGTGAATTTCGATACCTCAAAAAGGTAGAGTATTGGGAAGATGTTTCAAGGTCATTCCCGGTAGGCAAACAGATTGCGACCGATATAGCGGCGGCTTTCAAGGAAATCACAACTCCAAAATATAAGGGAAAAACCTGGCGCATGGTCGCCAATGGCAAATGGGAAGGAAACGGTAAGAACAAGAAGGAGAAGAAAAACCTTTTGCTCATTTACTGTGAAGGTCAACCTATCATCAGCGATGAAGCAGCGGATTTATTTGGATGTGATGAGAAAGAAAAACGAAGCCAGTTTGAGAACGATGCTAAGTCATTGTGCCAAGCATTAGATGGTATCATTAAGCACCACCCACAATCTCGGCTTCACCTGCTACTCATCGGCAAGGCGGATAAAGGGAAATCACAGATACTTATGCATATCACCCCAACACCTCAAGAAGTACTGAACGCAGCCGAGAAATGGCAATGTGGGGTTCGAGAAAACCTACCACAGATTACATTACCGCTTCTACCCGAAGAGAAAGGTCAAGAAACGGTGGATGGCAAACCTTACACGCCATATCCAGACCGTGTTGTACGCCTGCTTTCATCACAATGGAGACGTGGTGGCATGGATGATCTTAAACTTGAAGGGCCGGCGTTGCGACAGGTATTAGATTTTATGATACGCAGCCCTGGCAAATGGGAAACGGCAGGTGAAAATTTACTAAACCTCACTATACAACGGGTTGGTTCGCTGCTGGTTGATATTGCTGCTACATTTCATGCAGAGGAAGAGAAACGAATTGATAAATTCAAACAGCCTATGCGAGAAGCAGCACTTCGGGCAGTCTCATTACTCGGAATCCTGCTCCACGCGTTTGGCAGAATAAAGGAGGTTTATATGAATGATATTGCATTCCAGTTAGGTCGCCTGCTGTCTCTCGCAGATACATTGCACCGAGAATATTGTGTGCATGTGAGAAAAGGTAGTATTCCGCCTCAATTGATAGGTAACGCCCTCATGCCGGCAGCGGCCGATAATCCAGAAGATGCAATAGATCGACTGAGAGAACGGATGAATATATATCAAGCATGGGCAAATACTGCTGTTGGAGAGGAGTACCGAAAAGCCAATTGGGCCTTAGGTCAAATGGGCGAAATATGTAAGGAAATAAAACGTCCATTACCCTCAGTCACAGACCAAACATTTCGTGCAGAATTATTCCTGGGGTATTTAGCCAGGCCATAGTGAGAATATTCAAAGAAAGGAGATAAACCCATGTCAAATGGACAGAGGCAATCTATTCCTCCCCGTGCAACAGGGCTGATTGTTATTGCAGTTGAGAATGTTAATCCCAACGGTGATCCTGATCGTGAGAGCGACCCACGCCAGCGAAGTCATGACAGGCGTGGTTATATTTCGGGTGTCTCATTTAAAAGAAAGCTCCGCGACCTCGTTGAATTAAAAGAGGGGCCGGTATGGCAACGCATGAAAAATAAATTCAGTCTTAAAGATGATGAATTCTGTATCCTTGAATCCCGCGAGCGTGGATTCTCTGAGGTAAAAGATGCCGGTGAAGCGTGGCGCAAGGTTCTTGAGTTGATCGATAAAGGTGATAGTGGCAGTCATGTTGCTAATAAGTATTGGGATGCTCGCACATTTGGTGCAACATTTCTAGAAAAAGGAGAAGATGGGTCGTCAGAAGCAGGAACGGCTACAAGTGATAGAAAATATATACGTACAGGTGTTGCACATTTTGGGATTGCGCTCTCTGTTGCTCCCGTCCGGATTCATCGTGACACAAACACGAAAAAAGCATCCGCTCAAGAATCAAAGGACCGCGGAATGGCTCCACTTGCTTGTCGATATGTGGAGCATGGATTATATTGCATGCCTTTCTTTGTAAATCCAACGGCAGCAATAAAAAGCGGTTGTACCAATAAGGATATAGCGCTACTTCTTGGGTTAATTAAGTGCGCTTATCAAGAGACAAGGTCAGTAGCTCGTGGTCACGGGATCATAGAGATACGCCATGCATGGTATGCTGAACATGATGATGATCTTGGTTCGTTCTCGGAATTTGAGTTTATCGAGAAACTAACCCCCCGACGACTAGGTGAGAATCGAGACAAGGAATCGATAAGTGGTATACCGATTGACGAACAATATAATGTTCCCATAGAGCTGCCGAATCATGGCGAGCGAGTGTTTCGAGGCAAATTAAAAAGCAACAAGCTGTACGATCTCTGTATTGAGTTGCCGGAATGGTGTGATAAAATTGGCAAAGAGGGCAAGGATGTCTAATCATGTGCCTTTGGCCCACAGCCAACGAGGAGAAGCTACAGCGCAAACATATCGGGTGCATATAACAAACGTTCACAAATCTGCGGTTCAGAATGCATATTGCGCCACAGCATATTATCAAGGCAATGGCGAGAAGTTTATTCGCTGGGTTGAGTCTGCTGCGCTCTATCACGATTTAGGGAAACTCGATAAGGCTAACCAGGACATACTAAAACAAAATTCAAGAAAGCCTCTTCCAATTGCCCATGAAGATGCAGGAGTGGCCGCTCTTTTAGAAACCCATCATAAAGAATCATCAGTGTTGATTGCTGCTCATCATGCAGGCTTATTCAGCAAAAGCGAAGAAAAAATGCCGAATAAAAAGAGACCATTTCGAGATGAACGAAGATCTGCATTTCTCAAAGGATGCTCCGTCGACGAATATGTTGATGCCCATCTTCGTGATTACCTTAATATTCACGACGATGCTGGGCTTAATAAGGTAGACCGTGCAAAAAAAGATGAACAACTTCACCGTTGTGGCTTCACTCGCCGTATTGCTCTTTCCTGTCTTGTTGATGCAGATCATGGAGACACTGCTCGCTACTATGGCAATGAGGTTGAAACACTAAAAGTTGAACCGAGATGGAAGGAGCGTCTAACAGCTTTAGAACGCTACGTGGATGGTTTGCCGGAAGGAAAAACACAACGTGAGCAGGAACGAAACAACTTGCGGAAACGTATGTTCGGAACCTGCCTTGGTGCATCAACCGAGCCCTCGATTAGAACCTGTGATGCCCCTGTAGGCAGTGGTAAAACGACTGCAGTTATGGCGAACCTTTTGCGAGTGGCGGCAGAAAGAAAACCTCAGTTACGGCATATTATAGTGGTTCTCCCTTATACCAATATCATTACCCAATCGGTTGAGATCTATCGTAAAGCACTAGTGCTGGAAGGAGAGCGTCCAGATGAGGTTGTGGCTGAGCATCACCATAGAGCAGATTTTTCTGATTTGGACCTGCGACAACTTGCCACATTGTGGGAGGCACCGATTATCGTTACCACCGCCGTACAGTTTTTCGAGACCCTAGGCAGCCATCATCCGGCCAGATTACGGAAATTACATGAACTACCTGGCTCGGCCGTTTTCGTAGATGAAATGCATGCAGCAATTCCCTCTTATCTATGGCCACAGATGTGGCGTTGGCTTGAAAACCTCACACAGGATTGGGGAGGTTATTTGATACTGGCGAGCGGTTCCCTTCCGAGATTTTGGGAACTGGTGGAGTATAAAACTCTTATTCGAGGCAAGCAAAAAGAATCTTTGATCAAAGTGCCTGATTTGATTACTGACAATTCACTGCGCCATGAGTTGAAGAAGGTGGAACAGAGACGGGTCAATTATTGTCGACGGGCTGAAGATGCCCCTGCACTGGATTGTCAGGGTGTTGTAGATTTTATTATTCAGAAAGATCCAGGACCGCGACTTCTCATTGTAAATACCGTACAGACAGCCGCAGCAGTTGCCCTAGCAATGCGCAAATCAGGCCATAATGTTTTACACCTTTCAACAGCACTCGCTCCAGCTCACAGGGACTTGATCGTGGAAAGAGTTAAGTTGAGGCTAAGAGATAAAATAGAGAATTGGACACTTGTCGCAACCAGTTGCGTCGAGGCTGGGATGGACTTTTCTTTTAGAACTGGATTCCGAGAGCGTGCATCAACAGCTAGTCTTATTCAGATCGGAGGTAGAGTTAGTCGAGGTAACGAATTCTCCGATGCTGAAGTATGGGATATTCTTCTCCGTGATAATCTGTTTCGTAATAATCCAGCTGTATCTATCTCGCGAAAAGCACTGGACCACTTCACATTGGATGATTTAAACAAGAAGGCTTCATTTGAGCTGGCAACTATTGCTATGCGACGCGAATGGACATCCGGTGCAGAAGAAAAAGCAAGGAAACTCACGGAGTACGAAGAACAGATGGAATATCCAGCCGTATCAAAAGAGTGTCGGGTAATAGACACTGATACCCGGACTGTTATTATTGATGAGTCCATAACTGATGCAATCCGGAAAGGTAAAAAGATTTCTAAAACAGAAATAATGAGATACAGCGTTCAGATATGGGCTGACAAGATTGATAGATTATCTTTGGAACCTGTACTTAGTGACAAACAAGGACTTGGTCCATGCCTATATTTTTGGAACTATGAATATGATCCAGATTTCCTAGGGTACATGAAAGGTGTGCTGAAGCTTGAAGATTTCATTGCCGCAGGCGGGGCCATTGTTTAAAAGACATGTCTATGAAAAAAAAGAATGAGATAGTACCAGTATATAGTGAATTGATCCTGTACCAGACCGAAGACGGCAAAACCAGAATAGATGTCCGTCTCCAGGACGAAACTGTCTGGCTGAGTCAGAAGCTCATGGCAGAGCTGTTTCAGAAAGACGTCCGAACGATCAATG
>JALNWY010000059.1 GCA_023230665.1 Deltaproteobacteria bacterium | reverse complement strand
TATGCATCAGGTCTCTACCAGATCCCGCTCAAGAGCGACGATATCGTCATGACCTGCGGCGCAGGGGGCGGGCTCAACGTGGTGCTCAAGGCGATCACCAACCCCGGCGACGAGATCATGGCCATTGCGCCCTACTTCGTGGAATACGGCTTCTATGCGGAAAACCACGGCGGCGTCCTGGTCGAGGCCCTGTGCGGGCCCGACTTTCTGCCCGCCATGGAGAATATCCGCAAGGCCCTGAGCCCAAAGACCCGTGCAATCATCGTCAACTCGCCCAACAATCCCACCGGCAGGGTCTACCCGGAAAAGGTCTTCACCGACCTGGCCGAGGTCCTCAAGGACCGTCCCGAGGTCCTCGTGATCTCGGATGAGCCCTACCGGAAGATCGTGTACCACGACAGGGAAGTGCCCTCCGTGCTCAGGCTCATCCCCAACTCGGTGGCCGTGACCTCCGCATCCAAGGAGCTCTCGCTTCCGGGCCAGCGGATCGGCTACATAGCCGCAGGAAGCGGCGTGCCGGACAAGCAGCGGTTTATGGGGGCCCTGGGCCTGGCCACCCGGATTCTGGGGTTTGTCAACGCCCCGTCCCTCATGCAGAAGGTCTATGCCTCCTGCCTGTGCGGAGGCGAGTGCGTTTCCATCGAACCCTACCGCAAGCGCCGTGACCTGCTCTCGCGGATCATGGACGAGGCAGGGCTCGCCTATGCTCCCCCTGAGGGAACGTTCTATCTTTTCGTGAAGTCGCCCATGGAAGACGACGTGGCCTTCTGCGCGGAGCTGGTCAAGGAAAAGATCCTGGCTGTTCCGGGAAAGGGATTCGGCTATCCGGGCTATGTGCGGTTCGCCTATTGCGTGAGCATGGAGACCATTGAGGGATGCGCGCCGGGGCTGAAGAGGGTGGTCGCGGCCGTCAGGGAGAACCGGCCATAGTCGTAACAGCAGACCCTCAAACGCAAGCAAGCCGGCCGTCTGAGGCCGATCTTTCCAGATCCGGGGTGCGAAAAAGAGAATGCTGTCACCCCTTTCGTGTGCAAGAGTGACAGCATCAGGCTGACAGTTCGTGCGCCAGAGGGATAACCCTGCGGGTCTTTCACCCTCTTAAAAGGGTATGTCGTCGAACTCGGGCGAGCTCGGAGCGTTGTCGGACGCCCCGTAGCCGGGATCTTCGGATGCAGCATTCGTGCGCGAGCCCTGGGAATCCATGGAAGAGAGGAGCTGCATCTGGTTTGCCACGACCTCGGTGGTGTAGCGCTTGTTCCCGTCCTTATCGTCCCACTGGCGGGTCTGCAGACGGCCTTCGATATAGACCTGCTTGCCCTTGGCGAGCAGCTTGGCGCAGTTTTCGGCCAGCTTGCCCCAGGTGACGACCCGGTGCCATTCGGTGCGCTCCTGTTTCTCGCCGCTCTGATCCAGCCATACCTCGTTGGTCGCCATGGTGAAATTCGTTACCGCCTTGCCGCTGGGGGTAAATCTCATCTCCGGGTCCCTTCCGAGATGGCCGATCAGCATAACCTTATTGAGCGATCCTGACATATGCTTTTTCCTCCAGTGTTACTTTCCAATTGAGTTTGTCACATGACAATCGAGCTTGTCATCTGTCAATCGTGTATGTTCATTTACCGCTTGAGAATACCTTTCAAAAACCTTTGTCCAAAACTGATTCGATCCTATCTGATATTATATCTTTTCTCAACACTTCTCTTGTATTCATGAACAGATTATTGTAAGCGGCAATGAAAGCAACGAATATGAATCTGGATCGGAACCAGCTCAAGTTTCAGATAAACAATTGCCAATGCAATAAGTCCTCGGCCATGTAGGTGATGAAAGAATTATAAACTAATGTTCACCCCGAAGTTGAAATAAAAGCCTTTCATCTCAAACTCTTCGATATTTACGCCAAACCATTCGACATCGCCTTTTGATATGTCAAACTGATACCCCAACCCAAAGGACAGCCCCATTCCATCAGAGAGGGGAAAGCCGACTTCTGCACCGAGGATTCCCACCACGCTGTTTTCGATATCCAGCTCGTCTTTGAAGTAGTAATAAAAATCTGTTGCGGCAAGATCCACCTTTGAATCGACCACCACATACCGCAAGCCGCCTTCCAGGATCAGATCGAAGGGGGCGCCGGCCGGCATAGGCCTGAGAAGCACTGATACGCCAAGGGGGATCACAAGGGCAGAGCCGTCCAGCTGTGCTGCCAAGTCATCTTGAAAAAATATACCGTCGTTGGCCTCCCATGTGGCCAACCCTCCAGAAAGGGCAATGCCCATGTTGGGATTTGTCCAGAAAACATATCGAGCATCTATGCCCAACGCATAGTCCCAATAATCATCCTGCCCAGGGATCAGATAATACGGGCGAAGCCGCAATTCCGCATCAGCGGCGTAACATACCGAAGAAACGACCAGGATACCAAAAACCAACAATCCGAATACTCTTTTCATTGCATAACCCCCACGATAATTTGTTGTTGCTGCTTTAAAACACTTTCTCTTGCAGTCTATTCCATTGCTTCTTTCAGCACAAGATGCCTTACCGGCGGCTTAAATCCGTAAAAGAGCGGAAACGCTGTCACATTCCGGTGTTGCTGCACGTCTCCGGGCAGGATGCCCATGATTTTCTCTAAAGTCATCTCATGAAATAAAGAGGGGGTTTTCGAGGAGGTCATGATGTGCCTGAAGCCCCGGCTTCCCCATGTCCGGGTGCTCCAGCCTGCCGGGGTGGGGGATGGCCGAGCAGGTGCTGGGGGATTTCCAGGCATGGCCGGCCTGGCTGGGGGCAGCTTGGTGATGCCGGGCCACCTGGTGCCCGCTTGATTCATGACGAGAATTTCAGGACTTTGTCAGGGATAAAAAATCATCCACTTTCTGTATCTGTGGCGCGGCGGCACAACTCGAGGAGGGCATGCCGGGACAGGAATGCGGATGATCATTCAGTCGGACAGGGCCGGAGGACCCTATTCTGGCACGGTTTTTGTCTGATACGTCTTGACACCCCTTCATGCCATGAGATAGTCTTCTATCCATGGATATTCTCCTGCACAGAATTCTGTTCTCCCGGCGTTTCCGGGCATCGGCACACCGCCCTGGCAGGAGCGGAGACCGGGGAAGACGCCCCGGGACGCGCAGCCATGGTTTTCCCTTGC
This sequence comes from Deltaproteobacteria bacterium, assembly GCA_023230665.1. GTDB lineage: Bacteria > Desulfobacterota > Desulfomonilia > UBA1062 > UBA1062 > Phosphitivorax. The sequence continues at coordinate 13,411 of JALNWY010000059.1, read as the reverse complement.
ACGCGGTGGTCGCGGGGGAATGATGAAACAGGTCCCTGTCAGAGACATGTCCATCGGATCGGGCGAGCTCGTGCTCATCGCGGGTCCCTGCGTCATCGAGTCGCGGGACCACACACGGCTCATGGCCGAGTCGCTCGCGGAGATCGCATCCCGCACCGGAGTGCCCCTGATATTCAAGGCATCCTTTGACAAGGCCAACCGCTCATCCATCGATTCCTACCGGGGGCCCGGCCTGGAAAAAGGCCTGGAGATCCTGGCGGAAGTCAAGGAAGGGCTGGGCCTGCCCGTGATCACGGATATCCACGAGTCTTGCCAGGCAGCGGCGGCGGCCTCGGTGGTGGATGTCATCCAGATCCCGGCCTTTCTCTGCCGGCAGACCGACATCCTTGTTGCCGCAGGAGAAACCGGGCTTCCCGTCAACATCAAAAAGGGGCAGTTCATGGCGCCCTGGGACATGATCCATGCGGTAAAAAAGGTCGAGAGCACGGGCAACACAAAGGTGATGCTCACCGAGCGCGGGACCTCGTTCGGATACAACAACTTGGTGTGCGACCTGAGGAATCTGGGGCTGCTTAAGTCCCTGGGGGTGCCGGTGGTGCTGGACGTGACGCACAGCCTCCAGCTGCCCGGAGGCAAAGGGAATTCTTCCGGCGGCATGCGGGAGTTTGTTCCGCCCCTGGCGCGGGCCGGGGTGGCCTTTGGGGTGGACGCCCTTTTCATGGAGGTGCACGACGATCCCGAGCATGCGCTGAGCGACGGCCCCAACTCGCTTCCCCTGGATGCGCTCGAACCTCTGCTGAGGCAGCTCTGCAAGATTCAGGAGGCGGTGCGGTGAGAGGGGAGACCATCAGATATCTGGTTCTGGACGCGGACGGGGTGCTCACCGACTGCCGGCTCTACTACACTGACGACGGCCGGGAGATCAAATCGTTCAACGTGCGCGACGGCCACGGCATCAAGCTCCTCATGCGGGCCGGGATCGGGGTTGCCATCATTACGGGCCGGTACTCCAAGGCAGTGGAGCACCGGGCGAAAGACCTTCAGATCGAATATCTGGTCCAGGGGGCAAAGGACAAGAAGGCAGCCCTGCTGGACTTCTCGCAGCAGGTGGGCGTGGGGCCCGAGGAGATGGCCTACATGGGCGACGATGTGGTCGACCTGCCTGCCATGGCCCTGTGCGGCATGAGCATCGCACCGAACGACGCGGCGGACATGGTGCGCGAGCGGGCCGATATCGTGACCTCGATGCGGGGCGGGCACGGCGCAGTGCGCGAGGCCGCGGAGATGATCCTGAGGCGCCTGGGACTGTTCGAGAAGGCGATGGAACGCTATGTGGGTTAAGCTGCTTTCCGCGTTCGTCCTTCTCGGCTTGGTCCTGGGAATCGGTTTTATCGTACAGGACAACGACCGGGAGCGGACGGATGCCGCCGGGCCGGGCACCGGTTCCGCTGAACAGCCTGCCCGGACCGCAGGCGGAATCGTCATGTACGAGACCAAGCCCGATTCCGGCTCCTCGCTGGTCATCCACGCAGCCTCGGCCACCGAGGGCAGAGACCGTGTGGTGGTCCTGGAGGAATTCAGGCTCGAGCAGTCGAACGGGCTCAAGCTCACGGGCGACCGGGCCCGCTACGATTCCGACCGGGCCCTGCTCGATATCATCGGCCCGGTCAGGGTCAATACAGCGGACGGCTGGCAGGCCGACCTTAACGGACTGACCTGGGACCGCAAGACGAAGAAAGCATCCACGGACAGGCCGCTGGTGGTCAAGGGTGCCCAGGGGACCATTACCGCGGACAGGGGCGAGTTTTTCGACGATTTCAACCGTATCCTCCTTGCAGGTGACGTACATGCGAACCTTTCTCCCCATCTTCTTCATCACTAGCCTGGCCATGGGCGCGCTCACCTTTGCCCCGGCCCGGGCCGAGGGGCTCAAGGGCGGAGAAGGCGTTTCCGATATGATCACTATTGAATCTGACCATCTTGATGTGAACACTGAGAAAGGAGATGCGGTTTTCACGGGAAATGTGAAGGCTACCCAGGGCGACATCACTGTTCAGGGAGCGAGGCTCATCCTTCAGTTCGATGAGACCACCAAGACCGTGAACACGCTCGTGGCGGAAAACGACGTGTTCATCCTCTGGCAGGACCGGCAGGCCACCTGCGACAAGGCCGTGTACCGTCTGGACAGGGAAACGCTCGACCTCTCGGGCGACGTGCTCATCACCCGGGGCGAAGAGCGGCTCTCAGGCCAGAGGGTGAAGGTGGACATGAAGACCAACAGCCAGACTGTTGAAGGCCAAGGGGGCCGGGTGCAGATCCGGGTGAAAAACGATCAGGAATCGGGGATCCTGCAATGGCAGAAATGAGGCTCAAGGCGCGGCGGCTCGAAAAGAGCTTTGGCAAGGCCCACATCATCAAGGGGCTCGACCTGGAGTGCGTCCAGGGTGAGATCATCGGCCTTCTGGGCCCCAATGGCGCGGGCAAGACCACGACCTTCTACATGATCGTGGGGCTCATTCGCCCGGACAAGGGCAGCATATCGCTGGGCCAGACCGACATCACCGCCATGGACCTCTCGGGCAGGGCACGGCAGGGCATCGGCTATCTGCCCCAGGAGCCCTCGGTGTTCCGGGGACTGAGCGTTGAGGACAACATCGCAGTGCCGCTGCAGGCAAAGGGGCTCAAAGGGCGGCGCTTACGGCAGGAGCGCGACGAGATCATCTCCGGGTTCGGGCTGGAGCACGTCCGCACGCACAAGGCGGTCTCGCTCTCGGGCGGAGAGCGCCGCAGGGTGGAGATCGCCCGGGCCATGGCCTTGAAGCCCCGTTACCTGCTGCTGGACGAGCCGTTTGCCGGCATCGACCCCATCACGGTCAAGGATATTCAGGATATGATCGTGAACTTGAAAAAAAAGGGAATCGGTGTCATTATTACTGACCATAACGTGAAAGAAACCCTGAAAATATGCGACAGGGCATATATCATCCATCAGGGGCTGGTTATCGAGGAAGGGACACCTGAGAGCGTGGTGGAGAACGATCGGGTCAAACAGATCTATGTGGGAAGAGACTTTTCACTCGTGTGAGGGGAGCGGCTCATGGCATTGGAGTTAAAACAGCATCTCAAGCTTTCCCAGCAGCTCATCATGACCCCGCAGCTGCAGCAGGCCATCAAGCTGCTTCAGCTCTCGCGGATCGAGCTCCAGGACTATATCACGGAAGAGCTTCAGTCAAACCCCCTGCTCGAATCCGACACCGCGTCGTTCAAAGACGCCGAAACCCAGCGCCTGCAGAGAGAGAACGAGGAACTCCTGAAGTCGAAGTGGGACGCCTACCTGGAGACCTACGGCAGGGACAATGTCCCTTATTACGAAGACGAGGAGCGGCCGACCCTGGAGTCCACAGCCACCCGGCCAGACGGGCTCTATGAGCACCTCCTGTGGCAGCTCCGGATGAACGATTTCGGTGATGGAGAGCGCGAGGTCGGCATTTTCATCATCGGCAACCTGGACCACAACGGCTATGTAAACATGGATGCCGGCGCGATCGCAGAGGCCACCGGGCGCCCTCTGGAAGTCGTGGAGTCCGCCCTGGAGAAAATCCAGCTCTTTGATCCCACCGGGATCGCGGCCCGCGACCTCAAGGACTGTCTGCGCATCCAGGCCCGGCATCTCGGCCTCGATAACTCCGTGGTGTGGCGGATCATCGAATCCCACCTGGAAGACCTGCAGACCAAGAACTACGACAAGATCTCCCACGAGCTCGGCGTGAGCGTGGAAGAGGTCTCCCATGCCGCGCAGATCATCGTGAACATGGAGCCCAGGCCGGCCCGCGACTACTCCGACGAGCCGCCCCAGTATATGATCCCCGACGTGTATGTGGTGAATCTGGACGGCGAGTTCGTGGTGGTGCTCAACGAGGAGGATATCCCGGTGCTCAAGCTCAACAAGGAATACCAGGGCATGATGTCCTCTGACTGCACGGGCAAGATCGCCCGCGATTATCTCTCCGACTGTCTCAAGTCGGCGCAGTGGCTGCTGAAGAGCATCCACCAGCGGCAGAACACCCTGTGCAAGGTGACCGAGAGCATCGTGAAGTTCCAGCGGGAGTTCCTGGTGGGCGGCATCAGCCGCCTGAGGCCCCTGGTGCTCAGGGACGTGGCTGACGACGTGGGCATGCACGAATCCACCATCAGCAGGGTCACCTCCAACAAATATGTGCACACCCCTCAGGGCACCTTCGAGCTCAAATATTTCTTCAACAGCGGGATCTCCCGCAGCGACGGAAGCTTTGTCGCCTCTCAGAGCGTCAAGAACGAGATCGAGAACATCATCAAGGCAGAAGATCCCAAGCACCCCCTGAGCGACCAGGCGATCGCCCTGGAGCTCAAGGCAAAGGGCGTGAGGATCGCCAGGAGAACCGTGGCGAAATATCGCGAGCTGCTCGGAATTGTCCCTTCAAACCGGAGGAAGAAGCACTATTAATTTTAATACGAGTAAGGAGGATACTGTATGCAGATCGACATCACCTTCAAGAACATGGATTCCACGGATGCGCTTAAAGATTATGCTTCAAAAAGATTATCGAAGCTGGACAGATATATCGATCGGCCCACAGAGGTCCATATCGTGCTCTCAGTGGAAAAGAGGCGCCACAAGGCCGACGTGACCCTGAGCGCCGACGGTGTTGTGATCAATGCGGTTGAGATCACGGAGGACATGTATTCCGCCATCGACATGGTGATGGACAAGCTCGAGCGCCAGTTGAAGAAGCACAAGGAAAAGCTCCAGGACAAGAAGGGGCCGGCCAAGACGGCGCTGCCGGCCAAGACGGGTCCGGGAGAGGAAGCCTCCGGACCCAGGGTTGTCTATGAGAGGGATTACTTTGTCAAACCCATGAGCGTTGATGAGGCGATCCTGCAGATCGACGTGGCGCAGAGAGATTTCGTCATTTTTCAGAACACCGACACCCAGCAGATCAATCTTATCTATAAAAGACAGGATGGGGATCTCGGACTCGTCGAGCCGCTCTTATGAAAATCAGCGACATCCTCAAACCCGAGTATGTCCTGGCCGATATTCAGGCCATGACCAAAAAGGACATCCTCACGGAGCTCTCTCGTCCGATCGCCGAGAACTACGATGTGGACCTCGATGAGATGGTGGGCGTTCTCCTGAACCGGGAGAAGCTGGGCTCCACCGGAATCGGAGAAGGCGTCGCCATTCCCCACGGCAAGATGGGCGGGCTGAAATCCATCGTGGCGTCCATCGGCAAGAGCAGGGAGGGCCTGAAGTTCGACGCCCTGGACGGCAAGCCCTGCCACATCTTCTTTCTCCTGGCGGCGCCGAGCAACTCGGTGAGCGGCCACCTCAAGGCCCTGGCCCGCGCCTCCATGCTGCTGAAAAACCCCTCGCTGCGTGAGAACCTGCTCAAGGCCGACACCCCAAGCGAGATCTACCGGGTGATCACCGAGTATGACAACAGACTCGACGAATGATTTCAAGGACAGGTTCACATGAACATTGCGTTCATCCTCAGCAAGGCAGCAGCGACAGGAGATCATGACATACCGGGAGCCACAAAAGTCCGCACCGCACAGGTGGCGAGTTTCCGGTTGTGCTTGAGCAGTGATTTTCCCTCCGGAGGCAGAGGGGCAGGGGGTTGGTAAAGCTGCGGGAAAACCGCCCCAAGTAAAAAGGGCGGAATCCTGTTTATCGAGCATCGGGCAGGCGTGCGGATTTAAGCCTCTTTGTTGCTCTTGTCTTCGATGTCTCTCTTTACGGTCTTTTCATCCGCATCCTCACCGCTCACGGACGACTTGAAGTTCTTGATGCCTTTTCCCAACGCACTTCCCACTTCCGGCAACTTGCCCGCACCGAAGATCACGAGCACGATGACCAGAATTACGATCAGTTCCGTCATGCCGATTCCGCCGATCATATGTGTTTCTCCTTCTGTGGGTGTTTCTTACCATACTTGTTTCATGGCTGCAACTCGCAACAAAAGCCGATTTAAAGGGGGTGCCCCCTCATGACGGGGGCAGGGCCGGACCTTTGCCCGTCTCTTCCAGCCGGATGCCGCGACGCTCCAACAGGGAGCCTTCGAGCCGGTAGAGGCTGATAAGGGATTTGAGGTAGTTCGTGACTGCCTGGATCTCGGAGATCCTGCTGGAAAGGAGGTCCCGCTGCGCCTGCGCCACCAGAATGCCGGTCGATTTGCCCACGCGGAACTTCTCCTTCTCGATCCTGGCCTTCTCTTCCTGGAGTGCCCTGGTCGCCGCAGTAGCCGCCACCTGCTCCTTTGCGCGCAGCACCTCGATGTGGGCGGACCTGACATCCACCTGTACGAGATGGGCCACGTTCTTCAGGGCCTCTTCGGCCTGGTCCCGCGCAAGCTGGGCACGGCGGTGCTCCGCCCCTGCCTGCCTGTTCACGAGGGGCAGCGCCAGCGACAGCCCGGCGCCCGCGTCGTAGGAATCATGGTCAAGATTCTTCCATGAGCCTCGGAATGAATCCGCATACCCGGTCTTTCCCAGGGTAATGAAGAAATCCAGCCGGGGAAGCAGGCCGTTTCCGGTCCTGACGAGCTCGATATCGCCGCTTTGCACCTGAAGCCTTGCCTGGCTCAGGTCCGGTCTCATCCTCATGGCGACATTCACGTGCGCGTCCGCGTCATCCAAGGTCACCTCCGGCATGGCAGGCTGCCTGAGCAGCACCACAGGCCGGCGCCACAGTTCTTCGCCAGAGGGATTCAGCAGGCTCAGGAGCACGAGCCTGGTCTTCTCCATGTTGCTGCGGGCATTGATCAATCCTTCACGCCGAAGCGCTATCTCCGCCTCGGCCGCGATCAGCTCGGACTCGGCCAGGGAGCCCACGCGGACCATCTCTTCGGTTTCGCTCTTCTGCTGCTGGGCCAGCTTGAGCGACTCGAGGTAGATCTCGATCTGCCGCTGCATGAGGGCATAATCCCAATAGGTCTCCTCGACCCGGGCCACCAGGGCCTCGGTGAATCCCCGCAGCTCGTAGCGCGAGGCAGCCGTGTCCAGGCGCGCCCTGCGCAGCTGGGCGAGATTGTATCCCAGGCCCGCGCCCTGAAGCAGCGCCTGCGTGACAGTAATGCCCACGCGCGACTCATGCAGATCGTCGCTGTAGAGATCGGACCAGGTCCGCTCAGTGCTCACGCCGATGTCCACATCCGTGCCTGTGGGCAGGCGGCCGGAGATTCCCAGGCTGCCTGCAGTCTCCCCGATCTTCTCGTTTTCGATGAATGGGGAATCGATCTTCTCCCGTGAACGCGCATAAATTGCGCTCAAAGTGGGGTCGAATGCCGCTCGCGCCTCGTCTTCAGCCGTCTGAACGATGGCGGGGTTGAACGACTCCACCCGAAGGGCCGGGTTGTTCTGCAGGGCAAGAACGATCGACTTCTCCACCGTGATTTCGAGCGGTCCGCTGCGGGAGGGATCTGCTGTCTCGTCCTTGCCTGCCGGTTCCGGGGGCGTTCCCTGCTTCGCGGGAGCGGACAGGGCCGGGCCCGCAGGCGTCAGAGGGCTTTCCGTCTGCGTGGGGCCGGTGGATGCACAGGAGGCGAGAAAGAGAACCGCCGCAGCCGCCAGAAACCTCGAAAGAGCAGGAAAGGCTCCCGCTCCTCTGAAAAGATGCACGTATCTCAATTGCTTGCCTCCATTGCCTCTGCAACGGGTTTCTCCCGGTCCTTCCGCCTGAGCAGATAGGTGTCGAAGAGCAGGTAGACCACCGGGATGATTATCAGGGTGATGAGTGTTGAGCTTATGAGCCCGCCGATGACGGTGCGCGCCAGGGGCGCCTGCACCTCTCCTCCCTCGCCCATGCCTACGGCCAGCGGCACCATGGCCAGGATGGTGGTCATGGCGGTCATGAGAATCGGGCGGAGCCTTCTGCGGCCGGCCTCCTCGATGGCGTCCCGGAGCGCCATGCCGTCACGCCTGCGCAACAGGTTGATGTGGTCCACCAGCAGGATCGCGTTGTTCACCACGATGCCGGCCAGCATGATGCAGCCGATGAACGACTGGATGTTGAAGGTGGTGCCGGTGATCAAGAGCATGAGGACGACCCCGATGACGGCAAAGGGCACGGAGAACATGACGACAAAGGGATATCGCACGGACTCGTAGAGCGAGGCCATGACCATGTAGACGAGAAGGATCGCCAGGACGAGACTCAGCATGAGCTCGCGGAAAGCCTTTTCCTGCTCTTCGTAGTCCCCTCCGAACATGATGCTGAAATCGTCCGGAACAGCCACTTGCCTGAGGCCTTCGCGGATATCACCAAGAATCGAGCCCATATCCCGGCCGCTGATATTCGCCGAGACAGTCACGATCCGCTCCTGGTCCTTGCGTTCGATGCGGACCGGCGCAGTTCTGGACTCGATGTCCACCACATTCCTCAATACCACGGGTGTTCCTTCCGAACCTGTTACAGTGAGATCGAGGATATCGCGAATGTCCAGCTTCTCGGCATTGTCCACCTTGACGCGGATGTCGTATTCATCGCCCCGCTCCCGGTAGCTGCCCGCCCTGGTCCCGGACAGGATGGTCTGGAGCGTGTCGGCGATCCGGGACACGGTCAGGTGCATATCCGCGGCCTTGATCCGGTCAACGAAGATCAGCTCCTCGGGGCTGCCTGATTCCCTGCTGATCTGCACGTCGGTGACCCCTTCAACCTCCTCCACCACCTTTTTCACCCGCTGCGAAAGGATATCAGCGGTCTGAAGGTCATATCCCCTGATCTCGAGCTGCACCTTCTCCGTGCCGCCGCTGCTGAACATGCGCATGAGAAACAGGCCCTGCCCTGCGCGGGTCCGGATCGTAACCCCGGGAACAGCGCCGAGCTTTCTGCGCAGGTCGTCGGCGATCTCCTCGCTGGAGCGGGTGCGCTCGGATCTGGACTTCAGGGCGATCTGCAGCTCTCCTGCGTGGGAACCCCGAGACCTGCCGCCCGAGCCTCCAAGGGAGACCACGTAGCTTTTCATCTCAGGCACTTCATTGCGCACCACATCCTCGATGAACTCGAACTTCTCTGCCAGAACATCGACCCGGGTGCCCACCTCCATCTCGGCGCTCACCCTCACCTCTCCCTCGTCGGTGGACGGCATGAGCTCTACCCCCACCAGCGGGATCAGGCACAGGCTCAGCGCCAGCACTGCGGCTGTCCCGGCAATCACCCTGCCCGCATGCGCCAGGGCATGGCGGAGCAGGCGTCTGTATCCGTTCTCCAGCCTCGTGAAAAAGGCAGTGCTGGTATCATAAACCCGGGCGAGCCATGGAGAGCCGGGAGGGCCCACGCGGAGCAGCCGGGAAGACATCAGAGGCACCAGGGTCACAGCCATGGCCAGCGCGCACAGAAGCGAAAAGCTGACCACTGCGGCAAGCTGTTTGAACATCACTCCGGACATGCCGCGGATAAAAACAAGGGGAAGGAAGACCGCAAGCGTGGTCATGGTGCTGGCCACGATGGCGGCGGTCACCTCGCCGGCCCCTTTCAGTGTGGCATTCTCCGGATTCTCTCCGGTCTCCCGGTGCCGGTAGATGTTTTCCAGAACCACGATGGCGTTGTCCACCAGCATGCCGATGCCCAGGGCCAGGCCGCCCAAGGTCATGAGATTGAGGGTAAAGCCCCCGAAGTACATGAGGGCAAAGGTCGCGATGATGGATATGGGGATGGACGCAGCGATGATGAGTGTGCTCACCATGCTCCGGAGAAAGAAGAACAGCACCAGCACGGCGAGCAGGCCCCCATACAGTGCCATGGAGCCCACATTGGTAATAGAGTTGCGGATATAGTCGGAGGTGTCGATGATGGGCGTGAGTCTTACCTGCGGTACGTCGCGGTTGATCTTTTCCACCTCGCGCAGGACCTGGCGTGCCACCTCCACGGTATTGGTGCCCGACTGCTTGCGCACCCCGACGCGCACGCCGGGCTCTCCGTTCACGCGGATGACCCGGGTGATCTTCTTCCAGGTGTCGTCAACCCGGGCGATATCACCGAGCCGGACGGGAACCCCCTCGCGCACCGCGATCACGGTCCCGGCAAGCTGCTCGAGGCCGGCGTACTCCCCCAGGGTGCGCACCGTGACCTCGAAGTCGCCCCGGTCGATCGACCCCGCAGGAAGTGTCACGTTGCCCTCGCGTATCCGGGAGAGCACCTGGTCGAGCGGCAGGCCTATGGCCTTGAGCTTCGAGGCGTCGAGGTTCACCTGGATCTCCCGCTCGTATCCCCCCCATACGTCCAGCGAGGCCACGCCCGGGATGCGCTCGACACGGTACTTGATCTGATCGTCGATCACGGTCCGCAGCTCCAGGGGGTTCATGCTTCCCGAGGCCCCGAAGACGATGATGGGAAAGTTGGCGACGTCGAACTTGTGCAGAACCGGCCTCTCGGCGTCGTCGGGAAGCCGTGAAACCACCCGGTCGAGCCGGTCTCGCAGGTCGTTGGATGCGGTGTCGAGGTCCGTGCCCCAGGAAAAGGAGACCCGGACGCTGCTGGAACCTTCCGGTGAGGTGGAAAAGATGCTCTCCACCCCCGGCACCGCGCTCATGGCCTCTTCGATGGGCCGCGTGACGAGCTCCTCGATCTCTTGGGGGCTCGCATTCTCGTAATCAGTGCGGATGGTCAGTGTGGGATAGGTGACGTCGGGCATCAGGTCGATGGGAAGCCTGAGCAGGGACACGACCCCCAGGATGATGACGATGAGAATCACCATGACGGTGAAAACCGGGCGGTGCACAGCAAAGCGGGAAAGATTCACCTCATGCCTTCCTTGTCAGGACCTGCTGGTTTCTTCGCGGGCTTCTCCGTCCTGTTCGTCCCCTGCCTCCGGCCCCGGCCCCTCACCCGAGAGAATGATCTCCGAGCCGTCCTGCAGGAGGTGCTGCCCCACGGTCACGACAAACCCTTCGATGTCAGGGGATATCACCTCGGCCATATCGCCTTCGATGATGCCGATCTCGACCGGGACCAGTCTGACCTTCAGGAGCTCTCTATCCACCAGGAACACGCTCCTTAAGCCGTTGTTTCTGGCCAGGGCCTTTATGGGGACCACCACGACATTCTCGCGCTGCTCGAACCGGATCTGCACCCGGACGAACATGCCCGGAGTGAGCACCTTGCCGGGGTTGTCCACGCCGATCTCCACCCGGGCCTGACGCGCGGCCTCCTTCAGGACAGGGGCGATGCGCGCGATCGTGCCGGTGAATGTCCTCCCAGGATAGGCGTCGGTGGTGATGAAGGCCTTCTGCCCGGCCCTGATCCGGGGGTAGTCCCGCTCGATCACGTGGATCACGGCCTTCAAGGTGTCGATGCCCACGACCGAGGCAATGGGGGCATTGGCGGCGAGCATGGCCCCTTCGTCAACGAACCGCTCGCCCACCATCCTGGACCGGCTGCCGTCTTCCCACGAGGCCCTGATTCGCGTGTAGCCGAGGCGTACCTGGGCAGCCTTGAGCACCGCCTCCTTCTGAGCGGCCTGGGCCTGGGCTACCTTCTGCCCGGCAAGGGCCGCAGCGTACTGGGCCTCGGCGGCATCCAGTTCCGACTGGGAGATGATCTTTTTCTCGCGCAGGATCCTGACCCGCTCGAGCTCTCGCTGCTTCAGGCCGAGCTCGCTGCTGTTTTCCTCGATGTTCGCCCTGGCCACGTCCAGCTCGGCCCGGGCCTGGTCCATCTGCTGGACAAATTCCTCGTCGTCGAGCATGGCGATGAGCTGCCCGCGCTGCACCTCGTCCCCGATGTCCACGAGAATCTTCTCCAGGCGGCCTGCAACCTTGGGTGCCACGGTGAACTGAGACTCGGGCAGGAGTGTCCCGGTATAGACGCCGATATCCCGGATGGTTTCTTTCCCGACCGGCGCCACCTCAACGGCCACAGGGACCCCGGCTCGACCGGGCGAGCCCTCCATCCCACCGGGTATCCGCTGAAACGGATGCCGGATCATCACAAAAGCTGTTGCGGCAACAACAATGGCAGCGATTATATATTTTTTCTTCATGTCTAAAGAACCCCAAGGTTACCACGCAATCAGATCTTCACATCGATTCGCCTGCATGACCGGCTCTAAAAATATTACACTTTGGCCCGGCCATCAATAGCATTTGTCCACTTGGGGAAGGCCTCTTCGAACGAACCTCCCTGATATCGGGGGCATGTAGTTAAAAACCCTGCTCGACACCCCATGGAAACAAAATCGGACCTGATCTGGACAGAATCGAGTATACGAATGAAATGTATCATGGATTTCTGTATAATATGAAAGGATATGGTTTTGCCCCTTGGAATAACAGAAGGAGGGCAGGCGCTGCATGAACATGAAGAACAGGCTCCTCGTTTTCACGGATCTCGACGGCACGCTCCTGGATTTTCATACCTACTCCTTTGCCCCGGCGCTGCCGGCGCTCAATGCGCTCAAGGAATGCGGCATGCCCCTGGTGATCGTCTCCAGCAAGACCAGGGCAGAGATCGAGCCCCTGCTCGACGAGCTCCCGCTCACATCGAGGCTCTTTATTGCGGAAAACGGGAGCGCCATCTACCTGGACAGAAAAAGTGCAGTGCCCCCTGGTGTTCAAGCCGAGCTGAAATCCGGGTATCGCACCATCGTGCTCGGCCGCCGGTATGAGGAGGTCCTCGATGCCCTCGACCGCACCAAAAAAATCTGCAAGGCGCGGGTGAAGGGATTCCGCGATATGACCGACAGGGGGGTGGCCCGTTTGACCGGCCTGGATATCGTCTCTGCCCGGCTGGCCAGAAAACGGGAATACTCCGAGCCCTTTACCTTTCAGGGCAGTGAAGACAAGCTCCACTGCCTCAAGGCCGAGCTCCAGGAGATGGGCATGACCTGCCTGGAGGGAGGGAGGCTCTTTCATGCCATGGGCCGCGCCGGCAAGGGACTGGCCACCGAGATGGTGATCAACCTTTTCCGGTCAGCCCCGGGTGGAAGCCAGTGGAAAACCGTGGCGCTCGGTGACGGCCCGAATGACATGGATATGCTCAGGTGTGCGGATATCGCTGTGGTCATGCGAAGACCGGACGGCACCTGGATGGAGTATGACCCGGAGCCGCTCCAGCTGGTGATCAAGCCCGGGGGGATCGGCCCTGCCGGGTGGAACGAATCGGTGGCAGCCCTTCTCAATGAGCTGGGCAACCTGAGGTAGGACCCGGCCCGGGGCCCCGTGGATGCCCCCGCTTGCACAAAATACTCTTCCCCCCTTTTTCCCACCTGCGGCGCCACAAGGGCAATCAGCTCAAGGGCTCGCTGCCCGGGCGGCAATCCCTTTCCCTAAAAGACGATGGGGCCTTTTGCAGGAGACGGAAATCCTCCTGAATAAATACCCGGGCCTGAGGAACGGAGCCATTGAAAACGTGATCAGCCGCCTGGCCATGGGG
>JALNWY010000058.1 GCA_023230665.1 Deltaproteobacteria bacterium | reverse complement strand
GCCTGCGGCTGTGCATCACCTCCATCCCGATCCTCGGCTGCTCGCGGAAGTTCTTGCCCGAGTTGGAGTGGTTGGTGTCCACCACGATCACGGGGTGGACGAGCGGGCGCGCCATGTACTCACGAGTCACAGCCAGCAGGTTTTCATAGTGATAGTTCGGGATGTTCCTGCCCGAGATATCCACTGACCCCCTAAGAATCGCGTGGGTGAAGGGGTTGCCCGAGGTCTTCACCTCCCAGCCGTTATAGATGAACACGTGGGCGTGCTGGCCCGCATGGATGGAATTGAGCATTACGGATATGTCGCCGCTCGTGGGGTTCTTCATGCCCGCGGGCACCGCCATCCCGCTCACCGTGAGGCGGTGCTGCTGGTTCTCGACCGACCGGGCGCCCACGGCCACATAGCTCAGCAGATCTTCCAGGTAGGGCAGGTTGCCGGGGTAGAGCATTTCGTCTGCAGCCGGCAGTCCTGACTCCCGCAGGGCGCGCACGTGCATGGTGCGGATTGCACGGATGCCGTCCACGATATTGGGCTGCTTGTGGGGGTCGGGCTGGTGTACCATGCCCTTGTAGCCCTCGCCCGTGGTCCGGGGTTTGTTGGTGTAGATGCGCGGGATGATGAGGATGCAGTCCTTCACTTCGTCCTGCAGCCTGGCCAGCCGCGAGACATACTCACACACCGCATCCTCGTTGTCTGCCGAGCAGGGCCCGATCACCAGAAAGAACCGGTCGCTCTCGCGCTCGAAGATCGCGCGGATCTCCCGGTCGCGCGCATCTTTCACTTTTCTGAGGCGCTCCGGCAGGGGAATGGCGTCCCGGATCTCGTCCGGAGTGGGAATGTGCTTTAGATAGGTGAAGCTCATGGACCTGTTCTCCCTAGCGCGTGTCCGCGTTCAGTGCTCATCGGGTGATATATGCCATACCATGCCCGTGGTCAAGGATGCACAGGGCTCCCATTGCAGCAATTCTCAGTTTAAAAAGCTAGCCGGGAACAGGGTGTTTGAGTTCGAGGTCTTTGATCATGAAGTCCATGAGGGCATCCCAGCTGGGGTAGAAGAAGTATTTGGTGAGGGTGGAGAAATCATTGAAGAAGGTTTTGCGTGCTCCCAGCACTTTTCGTAGGAACGTATAGCTCGTATCGATGAAATCCAGGAAGGTATGCGCGAGGAAGGCCAGAAGATTTAAGGCCAGCAACGTTGTGGACAGGAATTGTTCTCCATGTATATCCTATCGATTTCATTGTGATTATGGTTTTCTTCCTGCAAGGCCAACAGGAGGATTGCCGGATGGAGATCATCTGTTCGGGCTGCGGGAGGAATTTTTTTGCAAGGAGCTCCCGGGCACCCTGGCCAGTCGTATTGCTTCAGGCCGGAGTGCCGGGGGAAGAGGAAAGCCCGGTGGCGGAAGCTCAAGGTGGCTTCAGATGCCCATTACCGCCTCAACCAGAAGACGAGCCGGGAAGAACGGGTGAAGAGGAGCCCCGGGGACTGGAAGAGAGACCGGAAAGAACAGAAGAAGCCTGAATAGATCGGAAGACCGTTTACCCAAAAGCCGTTCCGTAATGCGGCTTCAGGAAACGGCCTGGCCGGCCAGTGCCGATTCAGACACCCTTCTGCTGTGCATCCCTTGCGCCCATCCCGTGCACCTGCCGGGTTTTATCCCGGCGGAAACACACTTTGATCTCCGGGTTGAAGCAATGCCCGTGTGAAGAGGATATGGCCGACGATCTTCCCGTCCTTCCAGGTGAGCTGTTCAAGAGACAATGCCTTGCGCGGGCAGCCGGCCACGCACCGGGTCTGCCCGCCGCAGAGATCGCACTTGAAGGCCTTTTTCTTCGCGGGGCTGAACCTGGCCATGCCGTACGGGCAGGCCTTTACGCACAGTTCGCATCCGGCGCAGAGCTTCTCGTCGATGACCACTGCGCCGGTCTTCTGGTCGCGGCTGATCGCCTTTCTCGGGCAGACCTTCATGCACGCGGGATCCGGGCAGTGGTGACATGTGCGGACATCCACCTTCTTTTCAGCACCGTCCGGCGCCTTTTCAACGATGATCGAGCTCAGGTCGCGGTTTGCCTCCTGGTGGTGGAATTTGCTGCAGATCTTCTCGCACACGCCGCAGCCTACACATTTGGACTCATCGCAGACAATGGCCCGGGATGTGGCGCTTCCGGGAATCGCTGCCTGGCCGGTCTCCGCAAAGGTCCGGTTCAGGAAGCCTCCGGCGAGCTCCTCTGCAAGGACGGCCATTCCCGCGACCTTGATGAACTGCCTTCTGCTTATCCCTTCTTTCTGTTCCTTCTTGTTGCCCATTGACGCATACTCCTTATCTTTTAAACGGCTTGATATAGTTTGTCGTCGCTGTCCTTGTTCTGCCCGTGCTCTCGTGCCCATCGGGGCCGCTCACTGATAACGGGCATCCGGTTGATCACCCACCGGTACACCCACAGTTCTGTGAAGATGACCGTCAGGGTGACCACGATCTCCATCCACGACGGGTAATATCTCACCGGCTCGGTCCAGTTGTATGCGATGAACACGAAGTTGAATCGGTTGATGAAGATGCCGATCATGGCCATGACTGCAGCGGCCTTGATCACGGGCAGGGATTCTTTGCGGGAGCCGGAAAAGAAGAGCGCGCCCGGGATGATGACGAATCCGGCGACCTCCAGCAGGTACCAGGCCCCGAAGGGGGTTGCCAGCAGGGCCCAGGTGTTGCCCCTGAACAGGTCGAAGACCTTCAGGGCGAGGTAGACAGCCATGATCCCCGTGCACACCTTCGCCAAGTTGATGACGATGATGTCGTGAGTGCTGCTCATCTCGTCGGAAAGCCGCGCGCGGAAGGCCCTGCTGGTAATCGATCCTTCGAAGATGACCATGCACAGGCCGGCGAACATGCTCGATACGAGAAAGAGCAGGGGGATCATCGGGGAATACCACAGCGGATGGATCTTGGCCTTGGCGAGCAGGAAGAGCCCCCCCACGCCTGACTGATGGCCCAGCGCGATCGTGATGCCCAGGACGACGGCAACGAGATTCACCCAGTTCACCGCCTTCCAGAGTCTCTTGGCCCCGATCCATTCCGCGAGGGCGGGAACAAACTCCACGAGCAGGAGCAGGGTGTACAGGAAAAAGTGCCAGGCCACCATGAACATGACCGATGCGACCCCGAACCCGTTTCCGATGAGGAAGTTGAACGCGTTCCACGGCCGCCCGAGATCCAGAACCAGGGCGCCTGCGTAAAACGAGTACGAGAGGAATCCATTGAGCACCGTCACCCTGACGATAGGATGATATACTTTTTTCCCGAGGATGTAGTACATGAAACTGATGACGTACGATCCGCCCGCAAAGGCTATGCCCACGAGCACATCGAACCCGATCCACAAGCCCCAGGGGAAATCCTGCGAGAGGTTGGTCACGGAGCCGAGCCCCAGTGCGAAGCGCATGACGATGAGCACCGCGCCAAGGAGGATCACGGGGACGGTGATGATGTTGAAGGGCGTGAGATACGGCTTCTTCGGTTTGAGTTCCTGGGCCAGAGAAAAGGTCTGCGTGGTTGTCTGCATATCCATACCGCGCTCCTAATCTTTGTCGCGTTTCCGCCGCGAGAGGTAGGCCAGACCGAACAGAAGGGGAGGGACGATCAGATCGATCCCATGAACAGTTTTGAGATATCCTTTTGTGAGGACCGGATAGGGGGTCGTTCCCAGGTCGGTCCTGAAGCCGATCTGGCCGAAGGGAACCGGGGAGAGATAGATCCAGCTTGTGCCTCCCACCTCATGCTCCCCGTAGATGTGGCTCACGTAGATGTCAGGAGCGTGTACGATCCTCTTTTTGGCCTCCTGAAGCATCTCGCTCCTCGTGCCGAAGCTGAGGGCTTCCATTGGGCAGGCCTCCACACAGGCGGGTTTCTGACCGTTCACCAGTCGTGTCGCATAACAGAACGTGCATTTCTGGATCCGGGGAGCGGCCGAGTGATATTCGAACTTCGGCACCTCGAACGGGCAGGCCACCATGCAGTATCTGCACCCCATACAGTTGGTGTGCCAGCTTATGGGGCCCTCTTTTTCCTTCTTCAGGGCATTCACCAGGCACGAGCTCACGCAGGCAGCATGGCTGCAGTGCATGCACTGGGTCTTGACGTGTATCTCAGCGCCCTCGATCGTGTAGCGGTTCACGACGGTGAGGGCGGTCTCCGAGGCCGGTCTCTTCCGGTCGAACACCCCGCGGTCGGAGAGGTCGGGCTCGGGCAGGCTGTTCTCCTTGGCGCACGCCTCCTCGCAGAGCCTGCATCCGATGCACCGTGTCGCGTCCACAAGCACGGTCGCGGCATCCGGCAAGGATTCGTTTGCGTATACTACACGGGGCCGGGCACCGAGAAGGATTCCGGAGCCCATGCCCATAGCCTTAAGAAAGGTTCTTCTGTTCACGCTTGTTTCTCCTTCGTATGCGCATGTATCTTCTTTGATGCGAGGAGCATTCTCGAGAGGCCTCGCAGCAGACATGCCTGTCATCAGCAAGCTGTTGCGCGATCTCGTAAGGGGGAAAGATCTCTCTTTCCCCCAAAAGAGTAGAAGCCTGCGGCTTCTATCCGCTGATACGGTTATTTCAGCTTTCCCGTTGCCTTGAGTTCACTTGCCGCCTTGTCCAGGCCAAGGTCCTTGAGCACCTTTTCCTTCTGCCAGCCGGTCTTGGGATCCCAGCCCTCCAGCTCATAGTAGCGGGTTTTCCACTCCTCGAACTTCTTCCTGTCCAGGTGCCTGGGCACGACGTTACGGTAGTCCCACTTGCCGTTTTCCTTGGTCGGCATGTAGTAGGACGGCGGTTCGCCGGGCACGTACGATGTTCCCTCCGTGTCGACGGAGAACACGTAGTCCGGGAATACCTCCATATCCCTGTGGCGTCCCTGCAGGGTCCAGATCGCCTTGCTCAGATTATGCATCTTCCTGCCCATCTCAAGCGATTCCTCGAAGCTGATTTTCCTGCCGGTGGCGGCCTTGAAGAATTTCAGCTCGCCCTCGGGGGTGATGCCCCTGTTGTTCGGACCGTACGGATTCACAAAGTCCGCGAAGGCATTGTCGCACAGTCCGCACGTCTGCTTCCAGAAGGTTGAATAATGGAGCAGCCATGCCGTGGTCCTTGCCATGTGCACCGAATAGATGTTGCTCGTGGCGAAGTTCATCATTTCCGGATCGTGATACGGCGGCATCTCGCCGACCCACTTGGCGACCTGCTCCGCAGTGACGATGGGCGTCTTCTTGGCCGGGATGTCCAGACTCGGCATCCAGTAGGCGGGCACGTTGAAGTCGTGGCAGTTGATGTCCCTCGCCCCGACGATGGATGCATAGCCCCAGTAGACCTCGGCCCTGGTGTCGTAGTGCACGGGATATCCCCAGAACATTGCGGCCATGATGCCGGACTCGGTGTCTTCCCTGTACCTGCCCCATCTCTGTGCAGCACGCGGGATTCCTTCCGCGATATCGTTGCCGATCCCCTTTCTGTATGCTATCTGGGTCAGGAGCTGCTGGATGAACTCCGCCTCTCCGATCTTCTCGAAGGGGAGGTCCGTGTCGATCTTCATGCCTCTTCCGAGCACGCCCTTGTCATAGAGGGCCTTGAGATATGCCAGTTCGGTGTGGAGCTCGAACGAGTTGATTCCCAGCCGCTGTGCAAGGTCTGCTGCATAGCCGGTGATCTCGGTGATTTTCCCGTGCTTCGAGAGGTCCCAGTTCTGGTAGTAGAGGGCATCGACACAGATGGACTCGTTGCCGTAACCCGAAGACGTTCTCGGCCTGCAGTTCAGGTGGCAGCCCGTACAGCCGCTCGCCCTGCGCTGCTGGTCGTACGGAGCCCATCCCCGGTTGGGGTGTCCGCCAAAGTGGGAGGTGATGAACTCCTGCCATGCATTGATCCTGGGGTTGTCCACATCGGCGCCATAGTTCTTCTCTGCCCAGATCCGGGCCTGCATGAGCTCGTCGGGGTTGGCAACCTCCACGCTTCCCGTGCCCAGCACGCTGATCGCCTTGAGGTTCTTCGATCCCCAGACACCCCCGAAGCCGCCCTGGCCAAAGGCATTTCCCATGTCGGTCATGACTGTGCCCAGCCTGCTCCTGTTTTCTCCCGCAGGGCCTATGGTGAGCACCGCGGGACGCTGGATCGTCTCGCCCTTCTTGGTTGCGCGCCACTTGCCGTAGCCCGCGCTGCCGATCACGTTCTTGAAGATGACCTTCTGCGTGTCCACGGTGTCCAAGCCCCAGAGGTTGGTCGCATCGACGAGCTCCACATCGCTGTCTACGATGTTGATCCAGGTCGGCTTCTCCGCAGCGCCCTCGAGCACGATGGCGTCGAAGCCAGCATACTTGCACATGTTGGCAAAGCGCCCGCCCACGTTGGTCCTCGTGAACCACTCATAAGGGTAGGACTGCGCCTGGATGCCCACCATCTCGGTTCTGCAGGCAGCGGGAACCAGGGAGCCGGAGAAGTAGCTCGGGGCGATGACCAGGGTGTTGCCCGGGTCGAATGCGCCTACGCTCTTGGCCTTTACCAGATCGAAGAACAGGGCCACAGCCAGCCCGTGGCCGCCCAGCCATTCTTTGTAATCACTGGTGCTGAGGGTGGAGATCTTTCTGGTCGTGAGATTTACTCTCAGAATTTTTCCTGTGCATAAATACATGGTGTTCACCTCCAGGGGGAATTAGTCGGTCGGGAGCCCGAGTTTGGCCCAGCCTTGGCCGCGCATGTTCACGTTGTATTCCTTGTGCCCGCAGGGTTGCTCCGAAGTGAATTTGATGGCGTTCTGGGGACATACCTCGACACAGGCCTGTTTCCCTGTCTGCTTCCAGAAGGGCGTGTCCTGACACATGTCGCACTTGAGGGCGACCTTGTGTTTGAGATTGAAGCTGATTCTCGAAGGGGTGAAGTGGCAGGCCTCGATGCATTTTCTGCAGCCGATGCACTCCTTTTTATTGATGTATCGCACCCCGGTCTTGGGATCGATGCACAGGGCCTTGTCCTGCAGCGGGCATGCATAATAGCAGGCCGGATCAGCGCACTGTCTGCACACCGCGATCTCTACGTCGTTGGGGAACTCGGCAAAGGAATCGTCGATGATCTGAATCCTGGCGCTGGAAAGGTTCGAGGACCCCTCATGCACCATCGAGCAGGCAAGCATGCAGCTCATGCAGCCGGCGCACTTTTTCTGATCCACTATAAGGAACTTTTTCGAGGCCGGTGCTGTCTGGGTATCCGCAGCCTGTGCCCGGGAAGGCAGAGTCAGAGCCGCAGCTCCCCCCAGTGCCGCAGCGACCGTGGTCGAGATCTTGACAAAGTCTCTCCTTGTCATGCCGTTGTGCTTGGTTTCTCCGTTGTCTTTTCCCATGGAAAATAGCTCCTTTCATCGAGCCTTGACTCGATTGTCCCAAGATGTGTGATATTGGCCAGATTTCCTGAAGCAGCTTGGTATTACCGCCCCTCTCACATGAGCCCGCGCCCTCCTTTTTGGCGTTGGGAGCAGGTCCGAAGGGGAATCCATTCAGTAGGGAAGAGTTGCCCCAATGAAGGCGGCCGCGGATATAATCAGTGGTATCCACATGACTTTCAGTCTGGCAGGTATCGATGGTCTGAGGCGCGGGCAATGCAAGAGGAAGGTACCGGGAGTTTCTTGCAGACTGAAGCGGCATCTCGTATGGAACAAGCCGGAGTGGGCCTCGCATGGGATCATTCTAAGCCAATGGGAAATGCTGTCAAGCGAACAGGGGCATGTAAGACTACAATAATACTGATTAAATTATGCAATTAACAGCATAATAGCCGATTTGAGCTCATACAGGGTTATTTATACACTCGATTTACTAAGCGATCTCATGTCTAGGATAAGATCTGAAAATGGTGTAAGAAAAATACTACATCGACTGTGGCGCGCCCTTCCTGCGGAATACCCTGCACCTGCATCCTGCGGCCCAAGGAGGATGCCGGCCTTTGTCTCTACCGGCTGACCACCCGGTCGCGGGACAGCGTGCCTGGCCTGTCTGCGGTTGCGGTAGAAAGGGAGCCCAGGACAGGCCTGTTTGCCCGGCAGGACCAAAGCGTGACAATCATTGTATTTTCATGCATAGAATTCGGGAGGTTGAAATTGCTCTCAAGTCAGCCGATCCGCTGCCCGAAAGAGATGGGTAAAGAGGAGCGTGAACCCGGTGATGGAACAGAAGGAGAGACCCGATGGCGTGTGAGGAATATGTATTCATCCCGCTCAAGGGAGACAAGAAGATCTCGGGGATCATCTCCATCCCGGATCAGTTTGTCCGGGAGAAGAAACCCGCTGTTATCCTCGCACACGGCGCGGGCAACGGGATGTTCCATCCCCTGCTCGTCCACATGGCGAATGTGCTTGCGGAGGCGGGCTATCTCTGCCTGCGTTTCAATTTTCTCTACCGGGACGAGGAAAAGAAAAAGCCGGACAGCGAGGGGGTTCTGGAGGCGACCTGGGTCAAGGTGTATGAGTATCTGAAGAATCACCCACTGTACAAGCCGTCGTTCATCGTGGCGGCGGGCAAGTCCATGGGAGGGAGGATCGCCTCCCAGGTGGCGGCCGACAACCTCATTCAGGTCAGGGGGCTCATCTTCCTGGGCTATCCGCTGCATCCCCCGGGCAAGACAGACATGCTGCGCGACACTCATCTCTATCACATCCGGGTACCCATGCTCTTTTTTGCCGGGTCCCGCGATCCTTTCTGCAACCTCGACAAACTCAGCGAGGTGCTGGCCAAGACCGACGCAGTAAGCACGCTCGATGTCATCGAAGGGGGCGACCACTCGCTCAAGCTTCCCGCTTCCTCTGGTGCGTCCGACCGGGAGGTCTGCGCCAGGGTTCTGGGCAAGACGCTCACCTGGCTCAAGACTATCTGACTTTTTTAAGCGAGCATTGCATCCTCGCGGGAAGCAGCCATCTCAAGAGGGCTTTCCCCTTCTGGTTTTCCTGCCTTTTCCCCTTGAACCTTTTCATGAAAAGAGAGTACCTATACCAGGGAAAGGAGGCCGACATGAAGCAAAGGATCACGGTCAGGGATATCATGGACAAGAAAGGCAGGGAGCGCATTGTCATGATCACTGCCTATGATGCCACCATGGCCCGCATTGTCAATGCCGCGAACATGGATGTCATCCTCATAGGAGATTCCGCTGGAAACGTTATGGCCGGAGGCGACAGCACGCTGGGCGTCACCATGGACCAGATGGTCTACCATACCCTTTGCGTCACCCGCACCAGGCCGGGTGCTCTGGTCATCAGCGACATGCCTTTTCTGTCGTATCAGGCGAGCGTTTCCGATGCGGTGAGAAACGCGGGCAGGCTCCTCCAGGAGGCCGGGGCCCAGGGTGTGAAGGTCGAAGGCGGCAAGCGGGTGATCGAGCAGATCAGGGCCATCGTAAACGCCGATATCCCGGTCATGGGCCATCTCGGGCTGACGCCACAGTCGGTGCATGCCTTTGGAGGTTACAAGGTCCAGGCCCGGGGCAGGCAGGCTGCTGATCTCCTGAAGGAAAACGCCCTGGCGCTCCAGGATGCCGGGATTTTTTCCCTGGTGCTGGAATGCGTGCCTGCCTCTGTGGCAGGAGAGGTGACCGAGGCCCTGGACATTCCCACCATCGGCATCGGCGCCGGGCCCCTCTGTGACGGCCAGGTCCTGGTGATCCAGGACATGCTGGGCATGGACAAGACCTTTAAGCCCAAATTCGTCAAGCACTACGCGAATCTCTACGATACCATGCTGGGCGCTATCCAGGCATACGCCTCCGAGGTCAGGGAGGGCACGTTCCCGGCCCAGGAGCACTGCTTCAAGGACTAGCCGCCATGGAGATCATCAGAGAGATACCGGCCATGAAGGACTGGGTCAGGACGGTAAGAAAAAAGGGCGAAACCATCTGCCTTGTGCCCACCATGGGCTATCTCCACAAGGGACATCTGGATCTCATGCGGATGGGCAGGCCCTTAGCCGACCACCTGGTCATCAGCATCTTTGTCAACCCTGCCCAGTTCGGCGCGGGCGAAGACCTGGCCACGTACCCCAGGGATCTGCCGCGGGATACCGAGCTGGCCGGGTCTGTTGGGGTGGAGTGCATCTTTTGTCCGGGCGCCGAGGCCATGTATCCTCAGGGTTACTGCACCTATGTGGACATGGAGGATATCACCGAGGGCCTGTGCGGGGCCTCCCGTCCCGGGCATTTCCGGGGGGTCGCCACAGTGGTCGCCAAGCTGTTCAACATCATTGAGCCCGATATCGCGATCTTTGGCGAGAAAGACTGCCAGCAGCTCGCAGTCTTGAGAAAGATGGTTGAGGACCTCAATATGAATGTCCGGGTTCTCGCCCATCCCACGGTGCGGGAAGATGACGGCCTGGCCATGAGTTCCCGGAACAAATATCTGAGCGCGGAGCAGCGGAAAAGCGCGCTGGTGCTCTCCCGGGCCCTTGTGCATGCACGAAGGCGCGTGGAACAGGGCGAGCGCAGCGCAGAGGTTCTCAAGGCAGAGGCGGTGCGGATGATCGAGCAGACCTCCGAGAGCGCGGTCGACTACGTTCAGATCGTGGACCCGGTGCTGCTCAAGCCCGTCGAGCGGATCGAGGGCTGCGCGGTCATGGCGCTCGCGGTCAGGGTGGGGGCCACCCGGCTCATCGATAACATGACCCTGGAGACGCCCTGAATAGCGGCGCAAAAGACCGCAGGGACGAGCCTGTTCGTCAAGAACATGAGGCTGGAGGCCTGGTGCTTGAGTTCCGCGAAAACGCCTAGGAAAGCGGAGAAAGAAAGCCCCGAATGATCTCCGAGGGCCTGGCATAGTCGGTCAGGAATGCGTCGTGGCCGTGCTCGGTAGCGATCTCAGTGTAGGAGACTTGTACATTGAACGCGGAAAAGAGCTGCACGATTTCTTTTGACTGGAAAGGCGGGTAGAGCCAGTCCGAGCTGAAGGAGATCACGAGGCCCCGTTTCCCGCGCATGCTGTCCAGATGAGCACCCCGCTGTCTTCCCTCCCCCCGGAAACGGTCCCGCGAACTCAGCGACGTTTTCAGGTCGAAGTTGTCGATGGCGTTGGTGATATAGAGATAGCTGTTGGCGTCAAAGCGCTTGACAAACGAGACCCCCTGGTAGTCGAGATAGTGCTCCACCTCGAAGGACGGCCGGAAGACGACCCTGGACTCCTTGTCTTTTTTGAGCCTCCCGAACTTCTCCTGCATCATCTTTTCCGAGAGATAGGTGATATGGCCGATCATCCGGGCCACCGAGAGCCCCCCTTCAGGGGGTGCGCTGTCGTAGTAATTGCCGTTGTTCCACCGGGGGTCGGCCATGATCGCGCGCCTGCCGACTTCGTTGAAGGCGATCTGCTGGGCCGAGTGTTTCATGGACGAGGCGATGCAGATAAAGGATTCGAACTGAAACGGATAGTCGCAGAAGAACTGCAGGGCCTGCATCCCGCCCATGGAGCCTCCAGCGATACACGTGAGCCTGTCTATGCCCAGATGCCTGAGCAGGACCCGCTGCACCTCCACCATGTCGCGCACGGACAGGGGCGGGAAGGTGAGCCCGTAGGGCCTGTCTGTGGCGGGGTCGATGGAGGCCGGACCCGAAGTTCCCCTGCACCCGCCGATCACATTGGAGCAGATCACGAAGTAGCGGTCGGTATCAAAGGCCTTTCCCGGCCCGATCATGCAGTCCCACCAGCCGGGCTTCCGGTCCCCCTTGTGGTAGAATGCCGCATGGGCGTCGCCTGAGAGCGCGTGCTCGATGAGCACGGCATTGTCCCGCCGTTCGTTGAGCCGGCCATAGGTCTCGTAGGCGATGTCGACCCGGGGGAGGATGTCTCCGGACTCGAACCTGAAGGGCCGATCAAGGGAAAGGAGCTGTGTCTCGACAAGGACAGGGGTGTGGTTCATGTGCGCCTCAGTCTGAAGATTCCCTCCTTTGCCAGGAGGTTGTAGAGCGGCCACCGGGTGTCGCTCATAATGTCGAAGGGGAAGAAGTACCGGGCATCCATGATCTCGACCCCGATCTCCCGTATCGATGACATGAACTCCCTGAGAGAGACGTAGCGCAGCACCGGGGTGTCATGCCATTCCCCGGAGAGCCTGGTGCTCGAGCTCATCCTCCCCTGGGCCAGGACGCGCAGGCGGTTGCGCGCATAGCCGAAGTTCGAGATAGAGATGATGGCGAATCTCCCCACCCTGAGCATCTCCTCGATGACTCGGCAGGGCCGGGTGATGACCTGCAGGGTGGCATTGAGCACTACATAGTCGAAGCTGCCGTCATCCCACTCGGAGAGGTCCTTGTCAATGTCGGCCTGATACACGCAGAGCCCCTTGCTGATGCACTTGAGGATCATCTCGTGGGAGATCTCCACGCCGATGCCTTCCACCTGCCTGGTACTTGCCAGGGTCTTGAGCAGCGACCCGTCGCCGCACCCGAGGTCCAGCACCCTGCTGCCGTGCGCGATCCACTCCTGGATGATGGGGTAGTTCTGGGCCGGGATCTTATACACTCCTGCCTCTCATGAGCGCCCGGTCCAGGTCTTCCAGGATGTCGTCCGCATCCTCGATGCCCACCGAGAGCCGGATCATGTCCGGCGTGATCCCCGAGGCCGCCTGCTGCTCCGGGCTGAGCTGCTGGTGGGTGGTGGATGCGGGGTGGATGATGAGCGTCTTGGCGTCGCCGATATTGGCCAGGTGCGAGATAAGCCTCACCGAGTCCACCACCCGCTTGGCCGCAGGGTAGCCGCCCTTTGGGGCAAAGGAGATGATGGCGCCGAAGCCGTTCTTCAGGTACTTTTGGGCGGTCTCATGCTCCGGGTGGTGCATGAGACCCGGATAGTTGACCCAGTCCACGCCCGCATGGCTGTCCAGGAACGAGGCCACCTTCATGGCGTTGTCGCAGTGGCGCTGCATGCGCAGGCTCAAGGTCTCGATGCCCAGCAGGAAGGTGAAGGCGTTGAAGGGCGACATGCACGCCCCGCCGTCACGCAGGAGCACCGAGCGGAGCCGTCCTATGTAGGCCTGGTTTCCGAACTCCTCGGTAAAATTCAGGCCGTGCAGGTCGGGGTCGGGCTGCGAAAGTTTGTCGAACCTTTCCCAGGAAAACCGGCCCGAATCAGTGACGATCCCGCCGATGGAGACCCCGTGGCCCCCCATGAACTTGGTCAGCGAGTGCGCCACGATGTCGGCACCGTACTCAAAGGGTCTCAGCAGGTAGGGGGTGGTGGCGGTATTGTCCACGATCAGGGGCACCCCATGCCAGTGGGCCATCTCCGCGATCGTTTCGAGGTCGGCCACCGTGTTCATGGGGTTGCCGATGGTCTCGGTGAACACGGCCCTGGTCTTCTGGCCCAGTGCGGCCTGGAGCTGCTTCCGGTCGTTGATGTCCACGAAACGCACCCCGATGCCAAGCCCTTTGAGCGTGCTCTGGAACAGGTGGGTGGTGCCTCCGTAGAGTGCACGGGACGACACGATCTCCTCGCCGCACTGCGCGATGGTCAGGACCGAGGAAAGGATGGCGGCGCTCCCTGAGGCGAACGCCACCGAGCCGGCTCCCCCTTCCAGCAGCGACACCCGCTTCTCCAGGATCCCGGTCGTGGGGTTGCTGATCCGGGAATAGATGTCCCCGCTTTCCTCCCCGGCAAAAAGCGCGCCTGCATGGTCGGCGTCCCGGAAGGTGAACGACGTACTCTGATAGATGGGCACCGCCCTTGCCCGGCTGGATTCATCAGGCTCGTGGCCGCCGTGGATCTGGATCGTATCGAATCTGAAGGGCATACGCAACACCTCGTTTGTTCAGCATTATTTACCCCGGGTTCTTTGCCGGGGTATATGCCACCATAGATAGCGTTTCTTTCCCGGGAGGTAAAGGGCTGACCTTTCCTGCGGGAAAATTTTTTCGCGCAGGCAGCCTTGCCCGGTCTTTCCGTGCTTTTTTCAATGGATACGGGACCGCACTTTGGGGGCAGAAGGGTCCGAAAGGGATATCCTCACCCGGCAGGTGCCGGCTGGACCCCGGAGGCCCGGAACAGGGCAGGGGGACCGGCGGTGCTCATCCTGGCCCTGCCTTCGCCGATGAGCACTTCAAGATGGGCGTAGACCTCCGAGACCGCCAGGAAGATCTCGCTTTCAGGTATGTCCGGAAACAGCTCCTGGACCAGGTGAGAAATGGGCCGGTCAATGTCCTGGATATGATGGAGAATCTGGCGTTTCCGGCTCTCGTGATGCTCCCGGTAGCGCAACAGAAGCCCGGGCACGTCGTCGATGTATTCCCCGTGGCCGGAAAACGCATAGCAGATGTCGAGTTCTTCGACCTTTTTCAGGGAATCCTCGTAGGAGATCAGGCTCTGGTAGCCGGGGTCGCTCAGCAGT
This sequence comes from Deltaproteobacteria bacterium, assembly GCA_023230665.1. Taxonomy (GTDB): domain Bacteria; phylum Desulfobacterota; class Desulfomonilia; order UBA1062; family UBA1062; genus Phosphitivorax. The sequence continues at coordinate 2,840 of JALNWY010000058.1, read as the reverse complement.
GAGCGGTGGATCTCCATGATCGGGTTTGGGGTGATGTGCTTGATGATGTGGTCCCCACAAAAGAGTACGCGCGACCTGGATTCGTACAGACAGCAGCTTCCTGGGGAGTGCCCGGGGGTGTGAACGACCCTGAGCTCAAAGCCGGGGCCGGAAAAGGTGTCCCCCCTGTCCATGGGGATGGCCTCCTCCAGCGGGTCACAGAAGTTCTTGAAGAACGCGGACCTCCGCTTCATGCGCTCGACCGCGTCCCGCGGCATGCCGGCCATCCGGGTGAACTCCAGGACTTCCTCGCCCCAGAACCCGTGCCGGATATACTGGCCCGAGGTGCGCCAGATATCGTCCCGGTGGAGGTGGCAGGGGATGGGGCGGCCTGCGGCCTCGATGATCTTCCCTGTCAGGCCGAAATGGTCAATGTGACCATGGGTCAGGATGATGCGCTCAATGTCCTGGAAGCAAAAACCGATCTCAAGGAGCTGCTTTTCAATGTTTTCGAAGGCGCCGGGAAACTTTGGCCCGGTATCGATCAAAGTCACCGGGCCCGTGCCCAGGACATAGATGTTTGAGGTCAGGAGATTGCCGAACCCCGGAACCGGAAGGACAATGGCATGGATGGCGCCAAAGGGGGGAAATGCACTGATCATGGGAAAGGACCGCCTGCACAACGCATGTCGGATGCACGAAAAAAGGCCGGAAGCCTGGCCTTTTTTCGTGCATCCGACATGCGCTTTTTTTCGTTTATCGTACCTGCTGGACCGAGGCGACCTCGGGAATGTCCTTCTTGATCGCGCGCTCGATAAAGGACTTCAGGGTCATGGTCGCCATGGGACATCCGCCGCATGCGCCCTTGAGGCGCACGAAAACCCTTCCGTCGTCTGTCACGTCTACGAGTTCCACATCTCCGCCGTCTCTCTGGAGCATGGGCCTGGTCTTGTTCAGTACCTGCTCTACCTTTTCACGTTCAATGGCCATGTTTTCCTCCTACATGGATGCTGGCTATGGCACCTATCACTTCCTTATCCGTTTGTCATGTCTATTTCTTTGATGAAAAATCGTGTACAAAGGGTTCGATCACCCGCGCCTGCGGTCAGCCCTCCGGGTGCCCGCTTTGTTGATTCCCGGGAGTGATCGGGCATATGAATTCAAGAGGAGATCTCTTTTTTAAGGAGCACGAACAGGTTTTTCCCAAAAATATGAAAGCGGCGGCACAGGCGCACATTGACCGGCAAGGAGAGCCGGTTCTTCCCCAGGAATATAAGAGAGGCAGGCCATATGGTCCGAGAGAGATGGAGCGGCCCGGGCGGCTTTCGTGAGGTGCTGGGAATCGCCCTCCCCCTGGTGGTGAGCTCGGGGTCATGGTCGGTCCAGCACTTTGTGGACCGCATGTTCCTCACCTGGTACTCTCCTGAGTCTATTGCCGCAGCCATGCCTGCCGGTATGCTGAGCTTCACCCTCATCAGCATATTCATCGGCACCGCGAGCTATGTCAGCACCTTCGTGGCCCAGTATTTCGGCGCGGAGCGCAAAGAGCAGGTCGGACCGGCCCTGTGGCAGGGCATCTACGTGGCCCTGATCGGCGGGCTGGTCGTTGCGCTCACCATTCCCTTTGCAGGTCCCATATTCGACGTAATCGGGCACCCGGAGGGGATCAGGAACAACGAGGTCGTTTATTTCCAGTATCTGAACATCGGGGCCGCGCCGCTCATCGCCGCAGCAGCCCTGTCCGCTTTTTTCTCCGGTCTGGGCAGGACCTGGGTCGTCATGTGGGTCAATGTCGCCATGACGGCCATCAATATCATCTTCGACTATCTCCTCATCTTCGGGCACCTCGGCTTCCCCGAGATGGGGATCAAGGGCGCGGCCATCGCCACGGTGATCGCAGAGGTCTTTAACTTCGCAGCCTACTTCGTGATCATCGTGCGCCCGTCCTACAGCGCAGTGTTCCACACCTTGGCAGGCTGGAAACCCGACAGGGCCCTGCTCGCGAGGCTGATGCGCTTCGGGGTTCCCTCAGGGGTCCAGTTCTTTTTGGACATGCTGGGGTTCACCGTTTTTATCATGATCATGGGCAGGCTCGGCACCATCCCTCTGGCAGCCACGAACATCGCCTTCAACATCAACACCATCGCCTTCATGCCCATGATCGGGTTTGGAATCGCGATCTCGGTCCTTGTGGGGCAGTATCTGGGAAGGGGGAGGCCCGACATCGCCCAGAAGAGCGTATACTCGGGCTTCTTCATGACCTTCACCTATATGTCAAGCATAGCGCTCATGTATGTCGTGGTGCCCGAGCTCTTTATCGCGCCCTTTGCAGCCCGCTCCGACCCCGAGTATTTCGGCCGGATCCGCGAGCTCGCCCTTGTCCTGCTCCGGTTCGTGGCGGTGTATTCGGTGTTCGACACCCTCAATATCATATTCGCGTCCGCCATCAAGGGCGCCGGCGACACCCGTTTCGTGATGTACACGATCGTGCTCGTGTCCGTCTTGGTGCTGGTCGTGCCGAGCTATGCAGCCATCGTTATCCTCGACTACGGGATCATGGCCGGGTGGACGGCGGCATCTCTCTATGTGGTGGTCCTCGGGTTCGTGTTTCTGTTCAGGTTCCTGGGGGGCAAATGGAAGACCATGCGCGTTATCGAAGAGCAGGCCCCGGTGACCGTGATCTGCCCCGAGCGGCCCGAGTGTCCTGCCATCGAGCTGGAGTCCTGAAAAACAAAAAACCTGCGGGTGAATCCATGGACCCCGGTTCCATCCGCCCGCGGGCACGAATCAACCTTTGCGCCCGCTTGAGGCATCATGGCGATCCATGTTCCATCCTTTCTTAAGAACGGGAATCTACTCGT
>JALNWY010000057.1 GCA_023230665.1 Deltaproteobacteria bacterium | reverse complement strand
TTCCTGTCCGGAGAGGGTTCCCTTCTTCTAGCTTCCACCGGACTCATCTAACCGGAACCAATGAAGGCGGACTTTGTGTTCACGGAAAAATCGAAACCAGATACAGGAGATACGACAACATTCACCTTTACAGGATATTCTTTGGAAACTATGCTTACACGGATCGCTTGAAAATCCATAGTATGGGGGAGAGATAAAATGAACAGCCCGGGAAAGAGGCGCTGGCGGATCGTCATAGCCGCAGTGATCATACAGCTCTGCCTGGGCACGGTGTATGCCTGGTCCATCTTCAAGAAGCCCATGATGACCTCCCACGGCTGGTCTGAGACCACGACCCAGGGCGCCTTCATGATCTACTCGGTCATGTTCGCCGTTTCTGTGGCTGCAGGCGGCGCCCTGGTGGACAAGAAGGGGCCCCGGTTCGTGGGCCTCGCCGGGGCGGTGCTGTTCGGATCGGGGCTGGTCCTGGCAGGGCTTGCCAATGCAGCGCAGAGCGTCCCACTCCTCTATGTCGCCTATGGGCTGATCGCGGGTCTGGGCGGAGGGTTCGGCTATGTCGCGCCCCTGACCGCCCTGATCCGCTGGTTTTCTGACAAGCGGGGACTGATCACCGGGCTTGCCCTCATGGGCTACGGCCTGGGCTCATTCGTCATGGGCAACGTGGGACCCGCCCTCATCCTCTCACTGGGCGTGGCCCGGGTCTTCTTTTTCTGGGGTGGGGTGAGCCTGCTGCTGGCGAGCGGGGCAATGCTCTTTCTCAGCAACCCGCCTCCTGGATGGAGGCCTGCGGGAACCGGCCCCGATCTGCCATCCGATACACCCCTTGCCCCTTCGTTCACCTTTCCCCAGGCCATCAGAACCGGGAGGTTCTGGCTCCTCTGGGTCATGCTTTTTATTACGGTCAGCGCCGGGCTCGGTCTGATATCGCAGCTCTCCCCCATGGCGCAGGACGTGATGATCGCAAACATCTCCGGAGAGGCAACGCCCCAAAGGATGTACGCCATCGTCATAGCATCGGGCAATATCGTGGCGGTTGCGGCCTTGTTCAACGGGGCCGGGAGGCTGTTGTGGGCGTGGCTCTCGGATGCCGTGGGCCGCTACCGGGTATTCGCGATTCTCTTCATCACCCAGGCGGCAGGATATCTTCTCCTGGCACAGAGCACCCATATCGCGGTCTTTTCCCTGACCGCCTTCTGCGTCATGGCGTGCTACGGCGGTGGGCTCGCCTGCATGCCCGCCTTTGCCGCCGACGAATTCGGCCCTGCCCACATCGGCAAGATCTATGGCCTGATATTCAGCGCGTCCGGTCTCGGCGGCATCGCAGGCCCCTTTCTGCTCGCCTTTATCAAAGAAACGACCGGGAGCTTTGCCGCAGCCCTGCACATCGAGGCTGCATTCCTGGCCTCAGGATTTCTCCTGGCCATCTCTTTCCGCAGGCGAAGGCGGGAAGAAAGCCCTCCCTTGCAGGTGGACGCCTGAACTGTAATCTGAACCCGCCCCCGAGATCGCTGCGGACTGCCCATTGATTTATGCCCGTTTTCCCGGTATGTGAATCTGATAAAAAAGAGCGCCTTCCCTCTTCACAGAGCGGCGGGGCCCAGGCTTTTTTATTTCCCGGCCCGAAAAGGGCCGGTACAAATACATCAAGGGAAAGGATGGTCACATGGTACGAGCAGGATTCATCGGCTGGCGCGGCATGGTCGGTTCGGTCCTCATGGATCGGATGACCGCGGAGAAGGATTTCAACGGGTTCGAACCGATCTTCTTCACTACCTCCCAGGTGGGGCAAAAAGGCCCTGCCATCGGTCTCGATATCCCCCCTTTAAAAGATGCGTATGACATCGAGGAGCTGAAGACCACTGATATCATCGTGACGTGCCAGGGCAGCGACCATACCAAACAGGTTTATCCCGAACTGAAAAAGGCCGGGTGGAACGGCTACTGGATCGATGCATCGTCGGCCATGCGCATGCAGGACGACAGCATCATCGTGCTCGACCCGGTGAACCGCGCGGTGATCGACAATGCCCTGCACAAAGGCATCAGGAACTATATTGGGGGCAACTGCACTGTGAGCCTCATGCTCATGGGGCTGGGCGGCCTGTTCCATCAGGGCCTGGTGGAGTGGATGACCTCCATGACCTATCAGGCTGCATCCGGCGCGGGCGCCAAGAACATGCGCGAGCTCATCGAGCAGATGGCCTTTATCGGCAGACAGTCCAAAGAGCTCCTGGACGACCCGGCCTCCGCGGCCCTGGATCTCGACAAAAGGGTGCTCGATTCCATGCACGACGGCTCGTTCCCGAAGGAGAACTTCGGATTCCCGCTGGCGGGAAGCGTGCTGCCCTGGATCGACTCCGCGCTTGAGAACGGCCAGAGCAGGGAGGAGTGGAAGGGCTTTGTCGAGACCAACAAGATCCTCGGCACGAAAAAACCCATCCCCATCGACGGCATCTGTGCCCGGGTGGGCTCCATGCGCTGCCACTCCCAGGCCCTGACCATCAAGCTCACGAAAGACCTGCCTTTGGGCGAGATCACCGATATCATCGCCAATGACAACGACTGGGTGAAGGTGATCCCCAACACCAAGGAAGAAACCTTGAAGCGGCTGACTCCGGCAGCGGTGACCGGCAGGCTCGATGTTCCGGTGGGAAGGATCCGCAAGCTCAACATGGGCGGAGAATACCTCACCTGCTACACCGTGGGCGACCAACTCCTCTGGGGGGCGGCAGAGCCCATCAGGCGGATGTTCAGGATCGCGCTGGAACACATCTCTTAAAAATCCCCCATAAAAAATCCAGGCCGGAAGGGAGCGGGCTTCAGGTGCCGGCTCCCTTTTTCTTTTGAACAGTGCCGGCGGACCGGGGAGATGGACCGTGCCCGCCTATCCTTTCTCGGAGCCGGCTCAGCCCTTTTCTTTGCGCTTCTTGAGATCGAGCGCGGCCCGGAGGCCCTTTTCTCTGATCACCTTGATCTTCAGGCCTGTCTCCGTGAGCCTGAAAAAGCGCGTGCCGTATTTCCTGAGCCTGCGTTCGTCAATCTCGAAACCCAGTCCGGGCCCGGTGAAGGGGGCCAGCCTCCCCTCGCTGTCGGGAATGATGGGCTCGATGATGCCTTCGCGGAACTCCGGGACCCAAGACGGCTCCTCCAGGGGATACTCAAGGGGTAGGGTATTGCCGCGGTCGGCCAGCACCATGTTCCAGTTGACATAGAAGCCGATGCCGTTGGTCCAGGTGTGCGGGCTGTAGAGCCGCTGCTTATCCCTGCAGGCGTCGATCACCTTCTTCACCTGGGCAATGCCTCCCGCAAAGGTGGCGTCGGGCTGGTAGACATGGAAGCAGTCCTTCTCGAACATGATCTTGATCTCGTCCCAGCCGTAGTTGAGCTCCGCGCCCGAGATCTTGACCTTCGAGTACCTCTTGAGTTCGGCGTTGCCGTCGTAGTCGCGCGAGTCGAGCGGCTCTTCCAGCCAGTCGATCCGGTTGTCCCAGCAGGCCGCCGCGAAGTCCCGGGCTCGGGCCAGATCCCACGCCGGCACCTTGTCCACGATGGTCACCAGCCAGCCCTGGTTCGCATCCACACCCAGGGCCATGGCATCGCCGATGCCCTTGCGCACCACCTCGATGTGCCGGATGTCGTCCGCGAGCGAGGCGTTCTTGACCCTGAGCTTGGCGGTCTTGAACCCGCGTTCCCTCATGGCAAGGAGCTCGTCCACGCGCCTGTTCGGGTCGTGCATCTCGCCGGTCGAGAGGTACACGTCTATGGGCCTGGCGCTGCCGCCCAGGAGCTCGTAGACGGGCTTGCCCTCCTTCTTGCCGATGATGTCCCAGCAGGCGGGCTCGATCCAGAAATTCCTCCAGCCGAGATATCCCGCCTGCTTGAGCAGGCCCTGGACCTGCTCGATGTCGGTCGGGTCCGCTCCGATAAGGTAGCCGCCGATGAGATCCCCCAGGCCCTGGCGCTCGATGCCCAGGGCCGTGCCTGCCGAGTAGCCTGTGATGCCCTCGTCCGTGACAATCTTGATGAGGGTGAACCGGTTGTGCGTCTGTGGATAACCCGGGATCCAGGTGGGCCAGAAGGTCTGAGGTAAAGGAACAGATACATGGTAGAGCTCGATTGCCTTGATCTTCATAACTCCCTCCTCTCATATAATATTTTTTCAGGCGGATAAAGCAGTCGCCACTTTTTCAAGTCCCCTTCAGTGCTGGACCGGGCGGTGCCCCTTCTGCCTCAGCAGGCTCAGGATGCCGTCCTTCCCCACGAGGTGGCCCGCGCCCACGATCACCAGACTGTCCCCCCTCGCTTTCCAGGAGCTTTTCCAGACAGGGCAACCAGCGGAGGTTCCTGTCGGTGAAGAGGGCTCTTCTGATCTGAGGGTGCTCGCCGAGGCTGATGTTCACGATGGCCTCCAGTGCATCCGCATCGCCGCTCTTCCAATCTGCTCGCCTCGTATGCCCGGTCGATCCGCTCGTCCAGCGGATAGGTGTCAGGCCTGAGCACATGGATGGAGCCCAAAAGGTAGAGCCTGCCCTTTTCTCCCGCAACAGACCACAGGAAAATCTTTCTGCCCCCGCCAATGCATTCCGGCAATCCGCTCCGCTCTTCCCCGGATATGTTCATTCCATCTCTTCCTGTGTGGTCATGATCACCGACTGGGCATGCTTTTCCTGCACCACCCGGGCGTGGGGGGGCACATCGCTGGTGAGCCAGACATTGCCGCCGATGACCGAGCCCGTGCCGATGCGCACCCGGCCCAGGATGGTGGTGCCGGAATAGATGATGACATTGTCCTCCACGATGGGATGCCGGGGAATGCCCTTGACCAGCCTTCCGGAATCGTCTCTGGGAAAGCTCACCGCGCCCAGAGTGACGCCCTGGTAGAGCCGGACGTTCCGTCCGATCTCGCAGGTCTCTCCAATCACCGTGCCCGTGCCGTGGTCGATGAAGAATCGCTCGCCGATGGCCGCCCCAGGATGGATGTCGATGCCGGTCTGGGAGTGGGCCATCTCGGTGATGATCCGGGGAATGATCTCCACGCCCAGGCGGTAGAGCTCATGGGCGATCCGGTAGTTGGTCATGGCCTTGATGCTGGGATACGAGAAAATCGCCTCGCCTATGCTTCTGGCCGCCGGGTCGCCCTCGTAGGCGGCCACTACGTCGGATGCCAGAAGGCTCCTGATCCGGGGGATCGTGGTAATGAACTCCCGTGACAGGGTGCGCGATCGCTCCTCGCATTCGATGAACGCCTGCCCGTAGGTGATCTCGCAGGAGAACCCGTATCCCCTCTTGATCTGCTCGGAGAGAATCCTCTCCGCCTTCTCCAGGTGGTTTCCCAGGATATAGGGCATGCTCTCCAGGGAGACCTCTGAATCACTGAAATATCCCGGGAAAATCACCCTGCGCAGCCGCTCCACAAACTCGGTGAGCGCGTCGATGGAGGGCATGACCTTGTCCTGTGTGGGCTTCTGGTAGACCCCTTCGTAGGATTCGGGTCTGCACAGCTCGTCCACAACCTTGTGTATGGTCTTCTCTGTCCTGATCAGCTCTGTCTGCCTGTCGTGTTCCACCTTCAACCTCGGTTGAACATCCCGGACTCTTGGGGCGCCCGGCAATCAATGGTATGAAGGGCAAGCCCTTCATACCGTTTGAAGCCAAAAAAGCCTGGACCCGACTGTGTTCCCTCCCTTTGGGCCCTGAAAAAAGCAGGCCGTGGAAGGAGGCTTCAAGGAAAAAGCTCGGGATTGCTCAGATAGCGCTCTGCAGTGTCGCACACGACGAACACGATGAGCTTTCCCGCATTCCCCGGTCTCTTGCCGATCTCGATGGCGGCGTGGGCATTTGCGCCCGACGATATGCCGCAGAGGATACCCTCCTCCCTGATGAGCCGCCGCGCCATGGTGAAGGCCTGATCGGAGCCTACCGTGAATACCTCGTCGATGACGCCCCGATCGAGGACATCCGGGACGAATCCGGCTCCGATCCCCTGGATCTTGTGGCTGCCCGGCCTGCCGCCCGAGAGCACGGGAGAATCCTGGGGTTCGACCGCCACGATGTGCACGCCGGGCTTGCGCGCCTTCAGGAACCTGCCCACCCCCGTGACAGTGCCTCCGGTGCCCACGCCGGCCACGAAGATGTCGATACGGCCGTCCGTGTCGTTCCAGATCTCGCGGGCCGTGGTGGTCTCGTGGATCCGCGGGTTCGCAGGGTTGGAAAACTGCTGGGGTATGAACGATCTGCGATGCTCAGAAGCCAGTTCCTCGGCCCTGGCAATGGCGCCCCGCATCCCCTCGGAGGCGGGTGTGAGCACGAGCTCGGCTCCCATCCCGGCAAGGAGCTTTCTGCGCTCCCTGCTCATGCCCTCGGGCATGGTAATAATGAGCCGGTAGCCCCTGATGGCGCACATGAATGCCAGGCCGATGCCCGTATTGCCGCTCGTGGGCTCGATGATCACGGTGTCTTTATCGATGCGGCCCTGCTTCTCCGCCTCCAGGATCATGCTCATCCCGATGCGATCCTTGACCGACGAGCAGGGGTTGTAGAATTCGAGCTTGCCCGCCACCTCTGCCGTGCAGGCCCCTGCCACCCTGTTCATTCTTACCAGCGGGGTGTTCCCCACCAGCTCGACCATGTCGCGGGCGATCTTCATGGTCTCACCTCCTTTTTTAAGGGCCTTTCCCCTGTATTACATAATACTGTGCTTGCGCGTACTTGAAAAGAACCCTCTGTCATCCTTCAGTTGCGTAATGACCCAAAGGCCGGTGTCATCCGGCGCGCATCACCTGAAGCTGTTCCGGGGAAGTAACCCGCGGGGGTTCCGGAGCAGGCATCCGCAAAGGCCCCGGACGCGGATCAGGGGCCTGGGCCATCTCCCCGAGCGTGACGGTCGCCGGAGGAGAAGACGTGGGGCATCCTCTCCCACGCTCCGTGAGATCGGGTATCTCTCCTGGGCGAACGGGGAGAAGGCCCCCTTTTTCGCCTGCATGAAAAAAGGGGATCGCCCGAATGACCGGCAGATCATCAAGGTCATGCCCTCCGCATTCGCCAGGAGCGCACACAGAGGCGGACATCCAGCCGGAACGGCTATTCGAGATCCGATCCCTGCGGGGGAATCGGCGTGACCGGTTGGGTGGGGTCCTTGCGCTTGTCCCTGTCCCGCTTGCGCTCCTGACACAGGAAAAGAAGGGCTTCGGTATTGGTCTTCACGTGAGCGAAGATACTCTCCAGGCCGTCAAACTTGTCGTAGTGCGCCAGATTGTACTGCAGCTCCTCGATGAGCTTTCTCAGCGTCTCTTCATGGAGCTCATGTTTGCGCTTTATCAGCACCTTTTTGGCTTCAAGTTCCATTTCGGAGTCCATGGCTCCCTCCTTTCATGGGCTGACACTTACAGTATTTCCCAAAAACTACTCCATATCCCTCGGCCGGTCAATGGATATCATCCCGGCTTCTCCTGGACAATGGCTCCTTCTGAAAGAGCTCTGTGTCCTGTTGGAATAATCCTGCTTGATGTATTGTACGATATCGTATAGTTTTAATTAGAACTGTTTATCCGTCTGTTTCCAGGGAGGACAAGGGATGAAGCACGCGAGGAAAGGGGCGTTTCTCATCGCGCAGATGCACCAGATATCGGGCCGCATCTTCTCCAGGCTGCTCAGGGACCACGGCATTCACGACATCACCCCCTCGCAGGGGAGGATCCTCTTTGCCCTGTGGAGAAGAGACGATGTGCCGATCCGGGATCTCGCAGCCATGACCTCACTGAAAAAATCCACCCTCACGGCCATGCTCGATGTCCTGGAGCGTTCCGGTCATGTCACCCGCGTCCCATCCGGGGAAGACCGCCGGAGGATACACATCCGGCTCACGGCAAAGAACCGGGAGCTTCAGGACGTTTATGCCCGCGTGTCTCAAGAGATGACCTCGCTCGGTTATGCCGGTTTCTCAAAGGCCGAGGTGGATGCGTTTGAAGCCATGCTCGAGAGGATCCTGGCAAACCTCAAGTCCGCCGAAGTGCTCATGGAAGGGCAAAGGTCCATGTCCGGGAGAGGCAGGCCATGATACGGGTCAGGAAGTGGGGAGAGGTCACGGGTTTTCTCATGGGCCGAAGCATGGGGCCGTATGTGCCGTATACGGTCCATGCCTTTCTGGTGGGGGACACGCTCTTCGACACCGGGGCCGTCCATGCACGCCGCGAGTTCATGGACGCGCTGGCGGGCAGATGCATCACCACGATCGTCAACACACACCATCACGAGGACCATATCGGGAACAACGCGATGATCAGGCGGGTATTCGGCGCGGTTGCATACGCCCCGGAAGAGACCCTGCCTTTTATCGCCGACCCGGTCAGAATCGGGCTCAGGCTCTACCAGCGAGTGGTCTGGGGATGCCCCGACCCTTCACGGGCCGCACCTCTGGGCGATTCCATCGAGCTTTCCGACCACGTTTTCCGGGTCATCCACACCCCCGGACATTCGCCCGATCATGCGTGCATGCTGGAGCCGAACGAGGGTTGGCTCTTCACCGGGGATCTCTTCTGCGGGAAGACCATCCGTTATCTGAGGCGTGACGAGGACTTTCCACTCATCCTCTCGTCACTGAAGCGACTTTTCCCGCTCGATTTCTCCACGATCTTCTGCGCGCTCAAGGGCAGGGTCGAGAACGGCAGGGAGGCCCTGGGGGCAAAGATCGGGTTCATGGAGAATCTTCAAGCACGGGTCATGGATCTCCACCGCAAAGGATATCCTCCCCGGGAAATCAGGACGAGGATCCTGGGGCTCGAAGGGGCCATGCATTACCTGAGCGCAGCCCATTTCTCAAAGCAGCACGTGATCGACAGCATTCTCGCGCAGGAAGATACACCTCCCGGAGACGCCCTCAAATGAGGGCGAAGGGTACGCCTGTGAAGAAACCCGGGATCGCGGCACAGTCGGAAGGGAGAGACTGGCTGCCGCAGATAAGAATAATCGCATATGCCTCAGGGGCAATACGGGGAGGTGCCGGTAAAAGGTATCCTTTGCCTCCTGGTTTATACGATGGGAAACAGGAAGCTCCACAGGCTGAGCCTGCTCATCCGGGCCGGTGAATAGGGCTTGCCGGAGATAATGGCCTCTGCTGCAAGGATCCCGCTCCTGACCGCCGGACCGATGCCCTCCCCCATGTCGATGGTGGCAAGACCGGCTGCGTCTCCGGTGATATAGATGTTGCCCAGCTGCATGGGCCCGGTGTCCTGCCTGATGAAATAGGCGTGCCGCCGGGGCGAGAACTCGTGGTCCCTGACCAGAGAGAGCCTCCTCAGTTTTTTCTCGAACGAATCCCAGTGCTCGCGGATACCCTTGCCGCTGCCCACGAGCCCGCGGTGCTTGCCGCCCAGGCCGACGTTGACAAAGCCCCCGCTCTTGGGGACATACCAGGCATAGCCGGGAAGACCCTCTTCGAAAAACCATAGCCGGCTTACGGGATCGGCGCCGGGGCAGGCGAACTCCTCTTCCATGGTCACAATGAGGGACTCCCTGGGCCGGGGCCTCCTGTCGCGGAAAAAGGTCGCGTATACGGGGCAGGCAGTGCCCCCGGCGCCGACCAGGAACCGGCACCGGAAGGCGTCGTCGATCACAAATGTCCGGCCTTCCTCGCGGATCGTGCGCGCCCGGTGGGTGTGCACGGGCACCCCGGCCCGCTCCAGGAGCCACGAGTCGAACTCGCTGCGCCGGATGGAGTACTGCCTGGTGGGCAGGGCGAAACACCTGCCATAGGCGTGCACAGTAATGCGCCTGATGGCGAGTATGCCGAAGGGATAGGCCCCGGGCTGAATGTCGAGATTCCTGCACGTGGCCGGGGTGATCCAGCCTGCGCAGGGTTTTGCCCGGGGAAAGGTCTCCTTGTCGAGGACAGCGACCTCCCGGCCGTACTGCCTGAGCTTCCACGCACAGCTCGCTCCCGCAGGGCCGCCTCCGATCACGATCACATCCGATTCGAGCATACACCCTCTCTTACACGAACCTGCAGTCGGGTGGCGGAGAGCCGGGCTTGGTTATCACCACCTGCCAGAGCTGTATGGAACGGGACCGGAACGCACCGGCGGAGCTCAGGAGATAGAACCGCCACATCCGGTGAAACCGCTCGTCATAGCGGTCTTTCAGCTCGGGCCAGTGCTGCTCGAACTTCTCATACCAGGCCATGAGGGTCCGGTCGTAGTCGGGTCCGAAGTTGTGCCAGTCTTCCATGACCATGATCCCCTCCATGGCCTGGCCGAGCTGCGCGATCGAAGGCACCTGTCCGTTGGGAAAGATGTACTTTGTGGTCCAGGGGTTGCTGATGGTGAGGCTCACATTGCCCCCGATGGTGTGGAAAAATCCGATCCCGCCGTGCTTGAGGGTCTTGTCCACCACCTTCATATAGGTCCGGTAGTTCTTGTAGCCCACGTGTTCCAGGATTCCGATGGAGATGACCCGGTCGAACGTCCCGGTCACCTCCCGGTAGTCCTGGTACCTGATATCAACCGGCAGACCGTTGCAGAGCTCTTTTCCCAGCGCCACCTGCTCTTTCGATATGGTGACTCCGGTGACCTCCGCGCCATAGGTTTCTGCGGCATACCGGGCAAACGAGCCCCATCCGCACCCCAGGTCCAGAACCCGCATCCCGGGCTTTATCCCTGTCTTCCGGCATACCAGGTCCATCTTGGCCACCTGGGCTTGGTCGAGGTTTTCCGCATCTCTCCAGTAGCCGCAGGTGTAGACCATCCTCGAGTCCAGCATGGCGTGGTAGAGATCGTTGCCGATATCGTAGTGTCTCCTGCCCACCTCGTGAGCTCGCGCCTTCCTCTGAAGATTGAACATCCGGGCAGTGAAAGCGTGCCAGGCGACTTGGAGGCTGCCCTTGAGCATTCTGTCGAGCCGGGCCCTGAGCGCCCTGTCGAACAGTTGATCCAGGGCCTCGCAATCCCACCACCCATCCATGTAGGACTCGCCCAGGGCAAGCACGCCGCCGCGCATGACCCTGTCGTAGAAATCCTGACGATACACGGTGATATCCCATGGATTGTTTCCATTGATCCCGATGCCCGCGGTGAGAAGGAGATCCCGCATGATACGCGGGGCATCATATTTTGTCATAAATCCCCCTCATGCAGATGTCCATGCACTATTTCATGATATGAGGGCACCGGGCATTGTCAAGATCAACCATCTGATACTATTGATATTTGAGAGATTTTTGTGAGTTCGATCTAGCCGCGTTTTATTGTGCGTCTTCTGAAGTGTGCTGCCCGTTTTTTCCAGAGGCATGGTAAGCGATTGAAGAATCCCGCAGTCTTTTATCGTTTGAGTTCTCCGGCAAAGAGCTGCTGATGCTTGGTATCGGTGGCCTCATGATGAGAGTTTGATTTGCCGAAAAAGGAGTTACTCCAGTAGTTCCATTATTTTCACCAGGCGGACTTCGTGCGCCGCCTGGTCTTTTCTCTTACCGGCCGGCAAAGGGGTATGCGGGTTTTTTTGTGGCCTCACCGGTGGGTCGCGCGGAAGCGTATCGCCAGGCAGTGCCCGGATCCCTGGGCAGTCGTCTGGTAGATGATCTGCTCGAAAACGTCGATCTCCCAGGTTATCTTCACCATGTTCATATCGACTGCCTCGACCCGACAGAAGATACCGCCCGCACCGTCTCCTGGGCCTGTATCGCCGGGTTCCTGAGAGGAGATCGTGTCGTCCTGTCTCACCTCGTAATCCATGAGAAAGGTGTGCTCTCTGACGAATTCACCCTCCCAGACCCACTGGGTCGCATCGCCCGAGGCGAGCACCTTGGCAAAGGCACTGGCGGCATCGAAGGCGGCCGAACTGCCGTCTTCGCTTATCGCGGCGACAATCCCGCTGTTGACATAGGTCAGGTTCCTGTCCACGATGGCGGTCAACCCGCTCTTCCTGCGCAGCACGGTCATATGGGAATAGTGGCAGAAGCTATCGTTTCCCAGGTAGCATTCACCGGGTTCGAAGAAAGGCCCTGTGTTCGTGCCTGTGAAACCCGAATCGATCGTCCGGGCATCGGCGGTATCCACGGCCGCGAGATAGGTGCTGAAATGCATGGATTCCACTGCGGCCAGGTTGTTGCCCGTATCGACGCCATAGAGGGGCATCTCCTCCCATCGGCTGTTCAGGCTGTTGTAGTAGAGCACAAAGAGGTCTCCTTCCCGAACTGCCCGGCCATCGATGATCCCGTCGTTGTTGGTATCGTCGTAGGGAAGATAGAGCAGAACCGGTTGGGAGAACCGGATGCCCTCCGGGCGAAAATCGATGCACTTGCCCCCTGTCCGATACCCGGCGGGAAGAGCTGCAGGAAGGTCCTTCCGGGATATGGAAATACTCTGCTCCCTGTCCAGTGCGCCGGCGGGAATATACACCCGGGCCCCCAAGATCCCGCTCGCAGAGTCAGTGACCTCCACGATCCCGCCTTCCGGGCCGACCAGGACCGCGGCGACTGCTCCGTGCTCGTCGCTTTCATCCCTGATTTTACAGGCGGTTGCGGCGCACGAGATGACGATCAGGAACACCAACCATACAGCGGCTCCATGCCTCGTGATGGTTCTCTGTGAATGTGTGCGTGTGCAGCCCATGCCCGGTCCTTTGAGAAACTTGCGCCTCCGCGTGAAGGCGCCTGTTTCTGTCCCTTATCGTCACCCGCTCGACCAGGGATGAATCTTGCCGGACTCAAGGGGCCAAGGCAATGGAGGGAATCAGTCGAAAAAGCCCGCGTGGATGGGGCAGAGAGGTTGCTTTACACGAAAGGAACGGGTGGGGAAACATGCCGGCCTCGGGCAATGAGAACCCGGTGCCAGGCGAAAAGAGACTGCAGGCTGCCGGGATCCGTCCCCGGCTGAAACCGGCTCACTCAGCGACAGGAGGCGCGTCAGGAGCCGGAGGCCCTCCCCTCTTTTCCCGTTTCCCGTGGAGATCCCTGGCCATTACCGTGAGCTTCTGGTAGCGTTCGTGCCCGAGTATCTTCCTCACCTCAAGGAGATACCGGAAACGCTCCGTGGAGAGCTTCTCCCGGTAGCGCTCGATCTTCCTGAACTGATCCATGGCCGCCTTTTCGTCAAGACGCTGCTGATCGAGAATGTTTTCCAGCTCGAAACGCTCCCGTTCCAGGTCGTTCTTGATCTCGATCAGGCCCCGTCGGTTCTGCACATAGAGCGCGTCCAGCGAATCCTTGTCTGCCTGGCTCAGCTCCAGGGCATCCGCCACCTCAGGCATCCGCCACCACCTGCCAGGAGGCCCTTCGCCCCTCATGGCCTCGGCAACGGCCGGGAACACGAACATGACTGCACAGGCAGCAAGCGCCGCCACACTCATCCTTCTCATCTCACGCCTCCTTTGTTTTCGATTCCTGATCCGTGCTCCAGCCTTCCACGGGCACGATGAAATCGAATAGCTCTTCGTCGACTCCGGCGGTTTCCTCAGGAGAGATCTCCCGGTATGCATCGGGCAGCGGGTTCTCCTCCAGCGCGAGGACTTCTGCCAGGAGCACCTCTTCTTCTGCCATCTCCTGCGCCACGTCCTGATAACTCACCGGGAAGAGACTGCTCCGAAACACGGCCCACACGGCGATCAGCATCACCAGGGCAAACCCCAGGCCCGTTCCCCAGACGAGCTTTTGCAGAGGGGCCTGCCTGGGCGGCAGTGCACGACCCTCGACCGGCAGGGCCGGCCTCCGTGCAGGCTCCGGGGTATGCTCCGCAACCGTGCGCCCGAGCCGGCAAAGCCCGCGGTCCAGTCGCTTGAGTTCCTCCCTGCAGACCGGACACTCCCGCAAGTGCCGTCTCTGCTCGGCATCGAGATCGTTCTCGTCCACCACGTAACGGATCACCCGCCCGATGCTGCACCCTGACCTGCGGTCATGGCTCATGCCTTCTCCTCCTTCAGGAGCCCCGAAAGGTCGCTCTCCCTGCGGAACTTCTCTACGGCGCGATAAAGGTGCGTCTTGACCGTGCTCTCGTTCTTTTCCATCACCCCTGCGATTTCCCTGATGCACAGGCCGTCGAGAAACCTGAGCCTGAACGCCTCGCGCTCCGACGGGGAAAGCCGGGAGAAAAACTCCTTGAGACGGGCCCAGAACTCCTTGTGCTCGAGATAGTCGGAACCGCTGCCGGTCGGGTCGGGCACCTCATCGTGGTCTTGCTCACGGGTGAACAGGGTGAAGATGGAACGCAGGCGTTTCTTCCTCAGGAAGTCATTGACTGCGTTGAGCGCGATCCGGTAGAGCCAGGGCTTGAACAGCTCGGGGTCCCGCAGAGACTTCACCCCCTGAAAGGCCCGCACAAAGATCTCCTGCGTGATGTCCTCCGCATCCATGCGCGAGGTGATCCGGCTGTACACCATGGCGAATATCCTCCGG
The DNA here is from genome assembly GCA_023230665.1 of Deltaproteobacteria bacterium. GTDB lineage: Bacteria > Desulfobacterota > Desulfomonilia > UBA1062 > UBA1062 > Phosphitivorax. The sequence continues at coordinate 3,699 of JALNWY010000057.1, read as the reverse complement.
TGATAGGTATTTATAAGTTCCTCGAACGCATCCCGATCCCCGGCCACGGCCCGTCTCACGGCTGCGGCCTGGTCGCGGAGATCGGCGCCGCGGCCCTGCATCACTGCCATACGCATCTCTTCTCTGCTTTTATCCTCATCCCCGCCGCCTCGGGTCCGCCTGCCCGAGTCAGCTTCCGCAGGCTCGAAAAACGCCTTCCCGCTTCCCTCAAGCAGCGGTCGTTCGATATGCGGCTGTTCATAGAGACGGGTGAACAGAACTTTTTGTCTACAAAAATGATCCCCCTCCCCAAAAAAAGACGCCCCAAGGCCGAACCCGGGCCCATCACCGCAGCACCGGGATGCGCATTACCATCAGTGGCCTCCTGCAAACAGATATTCCCGTCTTGTGCACCGTGCTGCGCCTGAGATTCCGGCCCTTCCGGATCCCTTCCTCGGCTAAGCGCATCCCTCATTCCCTCTTGCCCGGCATGTGCCTCCTGACCTGGATCAGCCAGAATCCGAGACTGTAGATGACGAGAAAGGCCGCCGAAACGACGAGATAACCGCGGAACAGCCCGCCAGGCTCTGTCTGCATATCGGGGACATCGTGGGCAACGTGCTCTCCGGGCGCCGCGCTCCGTACGCGAACCCGCGCATCTGATCCGGCGATATCCTCCGCCCGGAGAGAGGGCGCTCCGTTTTCAGTGGCAGTCCCATGATGCGGCATCGGTCTATCACCCTGCCCGGCCTGGGACCGGACAGGCCGGCCGCTGTCCGCGGAAACCGCCGTACCGCACCATACCGCAGCCAGCGCCGCTGCACCGGCCGCGAAGAGCAAGATAGGTCTCATCCTTCCGCGCCGCATATCCCCATGTCGCCTTTCTCATGCCGCTCCCCGGCTCCTGCCCGGATCAGAGGCCGGGGACATCCCGCCCCGGGGCGCACCGCACCAGGGGTGCGCCGTAAACCGCGCCGCCCGTCACAACCGGAGGATGATCTCTTCCAGCCTCCGCTTGGGAACGTGGTGCACCCCGTTTTCATCTCTGAAGTATTCAATGCCCCCTTGGTCACCCGTGTCTTCGATCGTCACCTCTTCCATGGGGCTGCCCAGTGCGATGGCCAGGAGTATCTCGAAGCGTGCGGGAATCTTCAGGGCATCCCTGAGCTGGTTACGCTGGATCGAGGCGATCATGCAGCCGCCCAGGCCCCGCTCCACGGCGCCCAGGAGAATGTTCTGGGCCGCGATTCCGTGGTCGCAGCCAAACGTCTTGGAAACGGCGGTGTCGCCCAGGACAATAATGTAGGCCGACGGCTGCTCGCCTTTTCCGGGCCCCGGCCAGTCCTTGAGGTAAGCGGCCCACGCCAGGCAGGGAAAAATGAGCCGGTTCTTCTTGGGCTCCCACGAGAGGATGTATTTCAAGGGCTGGAGATTCCCTGCGGACGCAGACAGCCGCGCAAGGCCCACCAGGTCCCTGAGCACTTCGGGCCCCACCGGCACATCCTCCCGGAACCTCCGGTATGACCTGTTCTTCTCGATCAGATCCCGCAACATGATTTCTCCTCGTTCATGTTCATCGTATCCGGGCAGTCGCCCGGGGTTGTCCGGAAGCGTTCCCGGCTCGCACGGCCGTGGCCGGAACCGGTTTCTCCCGGCTATACCACCTGCATCGATTGCTCGGCCCGCGCCTTTTTCAGGTTTCTCAGAAAGGGCTTGTGGAGAAAACTCTGATCGTCAAGGGCACAAAGGCGCTCAAACATGGGTTTGGTGACGGTGAACGCCAGGATGTCGCGGGGAAGATACTGCCGCATGGCTATGTCGGTGGCCCCGATCATGGCCTGCGGGGCCTCGGGATCGTCGAACAGGGGCAGGAGTTCCATGCACCCGGACCCGAAGGGGGCGATCACGGGCGGAAGATCATCAGGGGCCGCGTCATAGTTGGCGCCGATGATGAGCACGCTCAACTGGTCGGGATTGACGAAAAACGTGACGCTCTTGAGATACTCGTACTTCTCCATCCTGACCGGACCCATGAGAAGAAAGCGATGCTGCTGTATATAGGGTCTTCTCCGGTCGACCCACTTCCCCATGATCTCAGGGGACCTCTTCAGTCCCTCCCCTTCTACCAGAAAGCGGATATATTCCTCCCTCGACCTGGTCTGGACATTGCACAGACAGTTGCCTGCCCCGCCGCACCCGAAATTGTCGCGGGTGATCACGAGGGTCTCTCCCTTGCGAAAGTTCTCGAAAAAACAGAAGATGCACATGTGCTTCCCTGGTTCGGGCCCTACCAGGGTCCCGAACCCGCCGGTTTCGGGCGCGTCGTAGAAGCCGAGCAGGGGAAGGGTCAGATCCAATTCCATGATCAGTCTCGTTGCATCAGGCACCATGGTTATCTCCTTTTCATTGGTTTCATATCTGTTTACCAAACACGATCCAGATGTTTCGTCTATGGGAAAATCTCAAAGGGGCAGGAGAGAGGACTCTCTGCACAGGTCTCGCAGCCAGTCTCTGGGCTGCTCCCGCGCCCGGCCCTTTCCAGATCGATGGGGGACTTTGCCTTGCTTTGCAAATGTATTCGTCATCGTTATTCCGCTCTTTTTGCCGCCCGCGCTGCTGTTGCCTTTCATCGGCAAGCATGTCCTGTCATTTCACATTCTCTGCAAAGGAGAGGCCGCGCTTTCTCGATTCGACAAAGCGTTTGACAACCGGTTCCCGGCCTGCCGGGGGCAGATCGTCCCGTATCCATTCCCGGCAGGGGTACTGTTCGTCGAGACGGGCAAGATCCTCGAAATAGTAGATGCAGAGCTTGGTGTCGTTGCTGGCGCCTGCCCGTATTCCGAACGCCTCCACCATGAAGCACTTGGGGATACGGTAGCCGCTGTAGCTCAGTCGCTCACCGAGTATGGCCGGCCCGGCGTTCTTCATTCCCTGAGCAATGATGAAGTCCATCTCATCGGGAGTAAATATATCCGAGCGTACCGCAATGAAATGCTCGTACCGCTCGGCGCCGATCTGCTCGTAATCCGTTACCAGCTTGTTCTTGATATCGGAAAAGAGATCGGGTTGCCAGCTGCTCCTGTTGACCTTGTCGACCCTGATGACCACGCCTTTTGTCAGTGAATTGTCCTGGCCGATCTCGGCGAACACATAGGAGTTGTTGTTCACGAGGAGGTTGCGGGCGCCCTGCACGTTCTGGTGGCGGCGGGCCATGGCGACCTCGCCGATGTACCGGAACCCCGGATTGACATTCACCCGGACCCTGGGATCTGCCATGGAAAAAAAGGTGTTGCCTTCGACCTTCCTTTCAAAGCTTATGGTCGAGCAACTGCACAGCACAAGCAAGCACAGCAGCAATATCAATGCCCGTTCTTTCATTTCCTTGCCCCCTTCAATATCTGCAAGATCTGCAAATTCATGTCCTTAAAAAACAAGATGAAAGTTCATGTATTATATACAATCTTTCAGGATAATGCCACAGAGAATCGTTCTTCTGTGCCCCTTGAAGCCGGCGGCATGGGAGAAGACCCTCTACCGCACCTCCACAACTTAGACGCCGATCCTTCGATCGCGATCGCCAACGGCTGTGTGGCTCGACTTACGATAATGCTCTATATCGCAAGCGTCCTAAAGTCTTCGCCTGAAGGCGAGGGTTTTTCTCCCATTCCCCGAAGGAGACAATAAAAGTGGTTGATCCCACGGAAGCGTGCTTTTGAGTTG
>JALNWY010000056.1 GCA_023230665.1 Deltaproteobacteria bacterium | reverse complement strand
GACCCTGTTGAGCCCTTCTCCCCGGAAGGAGACCGAACCGCTCCCGATGGGCACGAGCCCTGAAACGGCCTGAAGCAGGGTGGATTTCCCGGCGCCGTTCGCGCCGAGAACAGACACGATCTCGCCCTGCTCCAGATGGATGGAGACATCATGGAGGGCCTGAATCCTGCCATAGAAAATGGAAAGATGTTCAATGCTGAGCAGGGACGTCATATGCGGTCGAATCCTCGTCTTCTTTTCCCAGATAGGCCTCGATGACCCGCTGGTCGGCATAGATGTCTTCCGGAATCCCTTCGGCGATCTTGCGCCCGCCGTCCATGACCACAACCCAGTCCGAGATCCCCATGACCATGTTCATATCATGCTCGATGAGCAGGATGGTCAGGTCCTCCTCCCGGATGATGCCCTGGAGAAAGGCCATGAGGTCCCGGGTCTCCCGCGGGTTCAGCCCGCTGCTGGGTTCGTCCAGCACCAGGAGCTCAGGTTCGGAGGCCAGGGCGCGGGCGATCTCCAGCATGCGCTGGGACCCGTAGGCAATGTTCTTGGCCAACTCGTCGCGGGATCTCCACAAGTTCACCTGGCGAAGCCTCTTCTCGGCAGCCTCCCTGATCAGGTTTTCCTCGGCCCGCTGCCGGGGCGTCCGGAAGATGGAGGAGAACAGGCCCGAGGTGCTCCGGCAATGGCGCCCGGCCATCACGTTTTCCCGGCAGGTCATGTCCGGGAACAGGCGTATGTTCTGGAAAGTTCGTGCAATTCCGTGAGAAACGATCTGGTGCGGCTTTTTGCCGGTGATCCGTTCGCCCCGGAAGAATACGTTACCGAACTCGGGGCGGTAGATGCCGGTCACCACGTTGAACACCGTGGTCTTGCCGGCGCCGTTCGGGCCGATGAGGCTTAAGATCTCGCCCTTGTGCACCTTCAGGTCAATGGAGTTCACTGCGATGAGACCCCCGAAGATCTTGGTGAGACCTAAAGTCTCCAGCACGGTCTCGCCTGCTGCATGGGGCCTGGGCTCAGGCATCGGTCCTCCCCGTGCCTCCCAGCAGCGACTCGTACTTGACCGCACCCCGCTTGCGCGGCCAGACGCCGCCCGGGCGGAACATCATCATGAGCATCATGGCGGATCCGAAGATGAGCATCCGGTACATGGCGAAGGGCCGGAAGATCTCGGGAAACAGGCCGATGAACGCAGCACCGATGATCACCCCCGGGATGGAGCCCATGCCGCCGATGAGCACGATGCAGAACATGAGGCAGGACTCCCAGAAGGTGAAGCTCTCCGGCGAGACGCACATGAGTTTGCTCGCATAGACGTTGCCCGCTACACCCGCCAGGGCCGCACCCATGACAAAGGCCAGGAGCTTGTAGCTGCGCGAGTCGATCCCATTGGCGTTCGCGGCTGTCTCGTCCTCGCGGATATAGTTCCAGGCGCGCCCGATCCGTGAGTCCTGCAGCTTGGTGAGCCCGAGGATGGTAAGCCCCACGATGAGCCAGATGAGAAAATAGTATTCCAGGGACGAATCGATCACCAGCCATGGGCCCAATGACGGAAAATCGATGCCGTACACCCCGTTGGGCCCCCCGGTGAGGTCGAAGGGGTTGTTGATCAGGGCCAGGCGGACGATCTCGCCCATGCCCAGGGTCACGATGAGGAGATAGTCGCCCTGGAGATGAATCACCGGAGAGCAGACCACGTAGGCAAAGAGCGCGGCCGCCAGGGCGCTCAAGGGCAGGAGCACGAGGATGGGAATGCCGAACTTGGTGTTGAGGATCGCCGTGGTGTAGGCCCCGATGGCGTAGAATCCGGCATGGCCCAGGTCGAACAGGCCCACCTCGCCGAGCACGATATTGAGGCTCAGGCCCAGCAGGGTGTAGATGCCGAAATAAAACGCAATATCGATAAAGTAGTCGCTCACCAGAAACGGATAGATGAGAAAGACGGCCGTGGCGAGCGCAATATGGAGCTGCCGGGAGGATGCGAGCCTTCCGATGCCGGCCAAGGGGGTCTGCTCCATGGAGTCTATACCTTCTCCGCCCTCTTCTCGCCCAGGATGCCCGTGGGTCGGAAGATGAGCACCAGGATAAGGATGATGAACACGAATACATCCTTCCAGGCCGCCGAGATGTAGGCCGCGCCCAGCATCTCGAGTACGCCCAGGATGAGCCCGCCGAGCATGGCGCCGGGGATGTTGCCGATGCCGCCCAGGACCGAGGCGGTGAACGCCTTGATCCCGTAGTTCCACCCCATGGTGAAGCTGATCTGGCGGTAGTACATACCCACCATGATTCCGGTCACGGCGCCCAAGGCCGGGCCCAGGGTGAACACGAAAAGGATGACCTTGTTGATGTTGATCCCCATCAGAGACGCGGTCTTGCGGTCGTGGGCCGTGGCCCTGATCGCAGCGCCGAAGGTGGTTTTCTGGACAATGTAATAGAGAGTCCCCATGAGGACGAACGAGAGCAGGAGGATCATGATCTGCAGCAGCGTAAGGTGGATGTTGCCGAACTGAATGCGGACATTGGGGATGAGCGCCGGAGGATAAGCCTGGAATCTGGGCCCCCATAACACCATGATGGCGTTCTGCAGGAAGATGGAGGCGCCCAGGGCGGATACCACCGCGGGAAGGCGGCCGGCCGGATACACGGGCCGGTAGGCCACCCGTTCGACGATGAGTCCCACGATGGCGAGGCTGACCCCGGCGAAGACCAGGGCCGCCATGATCGCGCCCCACAGACCGAAATGGGCGGTCAGGAGGGCAGCGCCGAAGACGAGCACGGTATAGCCCAGGTACGAGCCCAGGGTGAAAAAGTCTCCGTGGGCGAAGTTAATGAGCTTCAGCACCCCGTAGACCATGGAATAGCCCAAGGCGATGAGCGCATAGAACGAGCCGATGGTCAGCCCGTTGATGATCTGCTCCAGAATAACGTGCATGCGTCCTCGTGCTGCTGATTTATCCGCTTGTAAAAAGCGCTACCTGGATACGACGATCTTGCCCTGGTCGTCAACCACATAGAGGTAGAAAGGCACGTCCTCACGGTCGCCCTGACCAGTGAATCCGATGGGGCCGGTGATGCCGGGAGCGCCTTGAACTTCGTCCCTGAGATATGCGGCCAGTTTGGTCGAGTCGGTGGTGCCCGACTTGTCCACGGCATAGGCGATGATATTCAAGGCGTCGGCGGCATAGATGGGCCACGGGCTTGATGGGATGTCGCCGAACCTGGCCCGGTAGGCATCAAGGAACTCCTTGGCCTCGGGGTAGGGCAGATCACCGGGAAGCGGCTCATTGGTCATGTAGCAGCCTTTGGCCACATTCAAGCCCGCGATCTTGACAAACTCGTCGTTGATTGCCGCGTTGCCGCCCACGAACGGGCAGGTGATCCCGATGTCACGGGCCTGGCTCACCAAGAGCGCGGCCTCGGCATAGTAACCCGTGAAGTACCATACCTCGGGCTTGGCCTCACGCAGGTTGGTGAGCGACACGCGGAAATCCCTTTCACCCGGGGTGATGGCGTCGAAGTAGACGATCTCGGCCTGGCCGCCTGCGACCATGGGCTCCAGGGCGGCCCGGGTATCCTCGGCAAGTCCTTTGCCGAATGCGGTGTTATCGTGCATGATGGCGATGCGCTTGGCGTTGAACTTCTTCGGTACAAACGCCGCGAAGAACTTGCCCTGGGAATCGTCCTTGCCGCAGGTGCGGAAGAAGTAGTTGAAATCCCGCTGGGTGAGGCGGACCGCAGTGACTCCGTAGCCGATGTTCACCTTCTTGAACTTTTCATAGATATTGGATGCGGGCTCGCACACCGATGACCCATAGGTGGAGACCACGGCCACCACGTCCTTCTGCGCCACCAGCTTCTGTGCTGCCAGGGCGCCCGACTTGGGTTCGCCGGCATCGTCTTCCACCTTGAGCACGACCTTCTTCCCGCCCAGGATGCCGCCTTTTTTGTTGATCAGATCGGCCGCGATCTCACAGGACTGTTTCGCCATCTGGCCCTCATAGGCCCAAGCCCCGGTGATCGGGCCCTGCAGGCCAATGACCACAGTGTCTTTGGCGGCATGGGCGCTGCCTATCCCCAGGACGAGGAACAATACACTCACCAGCAGTACAAACTTTTTCATCCCTTTCTCCTCCAAAACAGTAGCTATGTTTTTTTAAGCCTGTTGATTCCCTCTTTCCTGCCCCGCTCCGGGGAGCGGTTTCCAGGCGCTTACGGAACGAGATTAACCCGTACAATTCACGAGTTGGAGTCGCCTTACCCGCCCTGGGATGTGTCGAAAGCCCAGTATTTTCCAGTCGTTATGATATAGTTCAGGAGTGACGCTCATGTCAAGGATATTTTCTCCGGGAAGATGGGTCCGAAAGGAGAGGCCAAGGAAGGGGATGGGAAGAGCCAGAGACAATGGGGCGCCCCGCAGCGAGCAGACTGCGGGGCATGTCGTTTCTGTGGGAAAAGTGTTTTATTTCGGAAGCCACTCCTTCACACGGTCGGGGTTTTCCTTGATCCAGCGCTTGGCGGAATCGGCCGGATCTGCGCCCTTAGCGTTCCATTCCATGACTTGGCCGATCTCCTGGAGCGACCAGTGGAAATTGTCGAGAAACTCATAGACCTCGGGCATGTCCTCTTTCAGTCCCTTGCGCACAACGGTGTTGATGGTCTCTTCACCGCCGTACACGCCCTTGGGGTCCTTGAGATATTTCAGGTCCCAGCGGGCGAACTTCCAGTGAGGGGTCCAGCCGGTCACGACGACCCACTGGTTCTTTTTGATCTTTTCACTGAGGATGGCCGTCATCATGGCTCCTGTGCTCTCCATGAGCTCGAAGTTTTTCAGCCCGTACTCATCGATGGCCTTTTCCGTGGCGCTCATGATGCCAGCGCCCGGATCTATCCCCACGATCTCGCTGTCGAACTTCTTGGTGTGATCGTTCATTTGATCGATGGAGTCGATGGTCACATACGCAGGGACCACCAGACCAATGGCCGCTCCCTCACAGTTCGATCCGAGATCGACGACCTTGTCCTTGACCTTGTCCATGTAGTGGCCGTGGGTAAGGGGGAGCCATGCGGTGGTAATGCCGTCCACATCACCCGTGGCGACCGCCTGCCACATGGCGGCTGCTCCCACCGGGGTGACCTCGACATCGTAGCCCATCTTTTCTTCCAGAACCGCCTCGATCACGTGAATGCTGGCCGTGGCGCACGCCCATTCCACGTAGGCGAACTCAAGCTTGCCCTTGGCTGCGCGGGCGTCCGAGATCCCGCCGATGACGAAAAAGAGTGTGAAAACAGCTATGAATCCAAAAAAGTGTCTCATTCAATCCTCCTATTTGGTTTTTTTGTTCTTGTGCCTGTGCCGCTGCTGCCGGCTCAGAGCGGTTTGTCGCTCTGCTTTCCGATCCGCTGCATGATCCGATCGAGGATCATGGCCACGATGACGATCGCGATGCCTGCCTCGAATCCCCTGGCGGGCTCCAGGCGCTGGATGGCCTTCCAGACCTCTCCGCCCAGGCCCTTAGCCCCGATCATGGCGGCAATGACCACCATGGACAGGGCGAGCATGATCGTCTGATTGATGCCTGCCATGATGGTGGGGGTAGCCATGGGGAGCTGAAGCTTGAACAGCTTCTGCCACCGGGTGCTGCCGAAGGAGTCGGCGGCTTCAACCAGATCGGTGGGCACCTGTCTGATTCCGAGGCAGGTGAGCCGTATGGCCGGAGGCATGGAGAAAATGACTGTCGAGAAAATCGCCCCTACCGGTCCGAGGCCGAAAAAGGGAATGGCCGGTATCAGGTAGACGAATGCCGGCATGGTCTGCATCACATCAAGAACAGGCATGATCGCCCGGTAGGCGCTCTGATTGAGCGCGGACAGGATTCCCAGGGGGAGTCCGATCATCATGGCGATGAGCGTGGATATGAGCACCAGCGCAAGCGTGCTCACCGTGGGGCCCCACAGATTCATGTTCCAGATCAGGAGCAGCCCGGCGAGGGTGAACAGGGCAAGGCCTCGTTTCCTGCTCAAAAACCAGGCGATCGCGGTGAAGGCGAGGATGAGAACCCACGGCGGAAAGAACATCAGGCCGTTGATGATGAGCGTGATGCCGCTCTCCACCAGATCGGAGAATGCGCGGGTGAGAAACGAGCAGTGCTCCGAGAACAGGTCTATTGCGTATTCAATTGCTCTGCCGATCGGTATCGCCGGCATCCAGTCCATTTCCATTGGTCTGTACTCCTTCCGCCAGGGCCGCCAGGAGAGTGCCCTTGATGATCACGCCCATGAGGTGCTCCTCGCTGTCCACCACGGCCAGCGGACTGCTCTCCACGAGAAGCGGGAAGAGCTCGTACGCGGGGGTCTCCGGGGACACCTTCTGGATATCCGTGACGATAATGTTCTTCAGGTCCTTTTCACCGGCCTTCAGGGCGGACGAGGCGTCCTCGGCCCTGACGATTCCCATGAGCCGGCCCTTGTGCTGAACATAAACGCTCGACAGACCTGCCTGGCGCATCTTCCACAGGGCGGCCCTGGGACCGTCGTGGGCATAGCTCGCCACCTCGCCCGGATTCTTCATGATGGTCTCCGCAGTGACCACCTTGGATATGTCCACGTCTTCCACGAACTTGGCCACGTACTCGTCGGCGGGGTTGGAGAGGATGGACTCGGCCGTGCCTTCCTGGACGATACGGCCGTCCTTCATCAGGATGATCCGGTCGCCCAGCTTCAGGGCCTCGCCGAGGTCGTGGCTGATGAAAACGATGGTCTTGTGCATCTTCTCCTGCAATTTGAGCAGCTCGTCCTGCATGTCGCGCCTGATGAGCGGGTCGAGCGCGCTGAAGGCCTCGTCCATGAGCATAATGTCGGGGTCCAAGGCCAGCGCGCGGGCCAGGCCGACGCGCTGCTGCATGCCGCCGCTGAGCTGATCGGGATAGGAGTCCTCCCATCCCTTGAGCCCCACCTGCTCCAGCGCCTTCATGGCGCGTTCCCGCCGCTCCTTTGGAGGCACCTTCTGCACCTCGAGGCCATACTCAACGTTTCTGATGACGCTCCTGCGGGGAAAAAGGGCGAAGTGCTGGAAGACCATGCCGAAGCGCTTCTGACGAAGCTGTCTCAGCTCTTCCCTGCTCAACAAGGTGACATCGGTCCCTTCTAAAAGGATCTTGCCGCCGGTTGGCTCGATGAGCCGGTTGAGACATCGCACGAGGGTGGACTTTCCGCTGCCGGAAAGACCCATGATGACCAGGATCTCCCCCTCGTCCACATGGAACGACACGTCCGCGATTCCCACCCCCAGCCCGGTCTTTTCCAGGATATGATCCTTGGTGTATCCCTGCTTCAGCAGCTTGACACCCTTGCGAGGATGGTTTCCGAAGATCTTGTAGAGGTTTTGCACAACGATTTTGTGGTCCACAGTCTGCCTTTCTTTGATGGTGCTCATCACGGCATACACGGCAGGGCCGCATCTGTCCGGTGCGGTTTTTCCAAGACCCGGATGCCCTTGCAGGCCCCGTAAGGCAATGAAACACCTCTTGCGGGGCTTACCTGCCGGCGCTGTCCGGATGTTGGTTTTCTTCCATCATATCCACGATCCGCTCCAGTGACAGGGCTATGGATATCTGCTCCAGCTCGGGAAGCTCCGAGATGGCCTGTACCAGCCTGTTCTGAAGTGGCGGTGGCATATTTCTGGAAAGCATGACGCCCGCATCGGTTGCGGAAACCAGCACTTTCCTGCGATCGGGATCCGTCCTCTTGCGCTCCACGAGTTTTTTCGCCTCCAACCTGTCGATAATGCCATTGACCGTGCTCATGCTGAGGCTGACGAGCTTCCCCAGTGAAGAGAACGTCATGGGACCGTCGTGGACAACGGCATGAAGGCAGATGAGTTGCGGGACGGTGATATGATAATCCATGGAGAGTTTCCTTGAATAGGTGTCGATCGAATGCATGATTCTTCTGAGGGCCATGAGTATCCTCATGTTGCAGATGACAGCGGGGTATTCGGGGGCAGGGGGGTTTTCCGGACCTTCGTTTGCATGATACTCGACAGCGCCGGGATAGTGCTCCGGATCGCAGTCGCTCTTCTGGAGAATATGGCCCTTTTCCCGGACAGAGGTCTCATTGCTCATGTCTTTGTCTCGTGTCTTCACCCAAAGGAACAGAAGAAGTATATTCCTGCTCGAAAGTTTCTTGTGAGAATGTTTCTTATACGAAACATATTGGTTGTCAAGGGAAAATCAGGATTTTCGTTTTTCAAACCCGTATGGCACAAGCGCTAAAGCTGCGATGCGATGACCATTTTCTGTACGTTGGCTGCACCATCGATGGATTTCATGAGCTGCGCGTCCTGGTGGATGCGGACGATTTCACGAGCGTCCGCCGATGCCCCGGCGGCGCGATATCCCAGGATCTCCACGCCGAAGGATGCGATGTCCAGCAGGGTGTCTGCGGCATGGAGCTTTGCCATGGATGCCTCCAGTGAAAAGGTCCGGTTGCCGTCGATGCGGGACAGGGCGTCAAAGGTCAGGAGGCGGGATGCCTGAAGCCGGGTGGCGAGCTCTGCCAGGGGCAGCGAGATTCCCTGGAAGGAAAAGAGGGGTTTACCGAACTGAACCCGGTTCTTCGCATGATCCAGCACCAGATCGAAGGCCTTTTTGGCAGCCCCTGCACAGCTTGCCGCAACCAGGGGCCGCCCCTTGTCCAGGGTCTCCATGAGGAGGAAGTACCCGCTGTCGTTCTCCCCCAGCAGCGAGTCGGGGGGTACCTGTACACCATCGAACGCCACGCCGCCCATGATGTTTCCGGCGAACCCGGGAGTCTCGCAGGGTTTGCCGATCCGAACACCCAAAAGGGCCGGGTCCACGAGAAAGGCATTGAGCCCGGCGCGTCCTTTTCTGGCCGGTCCGGCTGCAAAGACGATGAGCAGGGACGCGATGGCGTGGTTGATCACGATGCTCTTGTCTCCGGTAATGGTAAAACCGCCGGGAGAGCGCTGGGCCCGTGTGGACAAGGAGGCGATGTCGGAGCCCGCACCTTCCTCGGTGAGACAGAACCCCACGGCCAGCCCCTTGGATGCGATTGCGGAGAGAAGCTCTTCCCGGCGCGCACCCTGGCAGCCGATCCTGATCATCTCGATACAGTGGGCAGTGGTGATCGGGCCGTGAAGCGTAGCCGGAAGGTGATAGCTCAAGGCCTCGTATACCAGGCCTGTGTTCACGTAGTCGAGCCCCCTGCCTCCGAGATGCTCGGGAATGAGCAGGGCATGGTAGCCGCCCCGGGCATAGGCGCGGTACAGCTGCGCGGCGTTTGCGGTTCGGTCATCGCCGGGATCGAGGATCCCTGCGTGTTCGCAGGCAAACCGCCGGGCATCATCCACCAGGGCCTGTTGCCTTTCATTTAACGGATGCATGGTCCTGCCTCCATTTCAGATAGTCGAGAAAGCCCTCCAGGAGGCGGAGCTCCTGGGGGCCGAGCCGGGATATTCTCTCGAAAACGAGGTGCAGCGCTCTTTCGTTACCCTCGGCCTCTGGTGCGGATACCTTGCCGTTCTCTTCCTGGATAAAGAAATCGAGCCGTTTGCCCAGAACAGATGCGATCTGCTCGATCTGGTGGAAATAGAGCCTGCGCTTGCCGAGCTCGTAGTTTGACAGGGCAGCCTGGGTAATGCCGAGGGTATGGGCCAGGCCCACCTGGGTCAGGCCTCGCTCCTCCCGGGCCATCTGAATTTTTTTACCGATCTCCTTGAACCCCATCTGACTGTACGCCCCTGATGATTTCGTTCCATTTTCCCCTGAGCGGAAGGAAAAATGCAAGTGTTTTGTCATTTCACTTGACAGGCATATAACATTCAAGGATAATAATAAAACAAAGTGTTATATCAGGAGGGATGCCATGTTCGATTTCATGATGACCGACGAGCAGAAAAGGCTCAGGGACGAGGCCCGGGCCTTCACCAAATGGGTGCCTAAACAGCTGATTCTCGACATGGATGCCGAGAAGGTCCAGTTTCCCCGGGAATACCTTCAGGAGGCGGGCACAAGGAATCTTTTGGGCATACGGCTTCCCAGGGAGTACGGAGGCAGAGGGCTCACCTGGGTGGATGACGCCATCGTGGCCGAGGAGATCGGCGTTGCCAGCTACTCGCTCGCCTGCCTGTGGGGGGTGGGCGCGGACATTGTATGTGAGGCGGTCATCGAGTTCGGGTGCGAAGAGCTCAAGCAGCAGGTGGTCGTGCCCCTGCTGAAAGGGGAGACCTTTGCTGCGGAGGGCCTGACCGAACCGCGCGGGGGCTCGGATTTTTTCGGCGCCGCCACGGTGGCGAAGAAAGACGGGGACGACTGGATCATCACCGGCCAGAAGCGCTTTATCGTGGGCGCCGAAGGCGCGGACTGGTTCCTCGTCTATGCAGTGACCGACCCGGCGGCCCCGGCCCATAAGCGCATGACCGCCTTCATGGTGCCCAGGACTTCAGGGGTGGAGACCAGGTATATCTACGGCCTCATGGGTGTCCGGGGCGGCGGCGCGGGCCGGCTCATCCTCAAGGATGTCCGGGTGCCCGAGCGCTATGCGCTGGGCGGCATCAACGGGGGCTTCGAGGTGTTCAAGCGCATGATGATCCCCGAGCGTCTCGGGACCGCGGCCATGACCATCGGGTCGGTGCGCCCGGCAGTGGAGATCGCCACCCGCTACACCTCCAAGAGAAAGGCATTTGGGTTCCCCATCCAGATGTTCCAGGCCGTGGGCTTCAAGGTGGCAGACTGCGCCATGCTGCTGGACTCCGCCCGGTCCATGGTGTACACCACCTGCCGGGCAGTGGATTCCGGCACCGTGCATCCGGGAAGGGTCAGACGCATGGTGTCCCAGAGCAAAAAGTACGTTACCGAGGCTGCGTGGGAGATCGCCAACAAGTGCATGCAGGTCGTGGGCGGTATCGGATACACCAATGTCTACCCCCTGGAGCGCATTGTCCGGGACATCCGGCTCTCCATGATCTGGGTCGGCTCCAACGAGATCATGCAGCTCATCATCCAGAACGAGTGGTACAAGGAGTACTTCAAGACCCTGTCGAAAGAGGATATCCGGGACGTGGAGAGTGATGCGCTCAATGCGCACGAGGACGAGGAAAAGGTCTACGAATAGCAGGCTCGAGGCCGGGCAAGACCGTCTCCTTCGGCAGAGGGGGACGGGACGCCTGTTTCCCAAAGGGAGATGCTTGGGGCCTTTCCTGCAAGGCGGATGCGACGGATCGGAAAGAACCTTCTGCGAGAAACCCGCGCACCTGCGCTTTTTTTTAGGTTACTCCCCGAATCCGATGGCGAACATGCCTTCGAGGTCGTGGCGCGAGTATGCCCGGAAGGCGAGCATGGTCTCGGTATCCTGTATGCCTTCGATCTTGAGCATGCGGCCGGTCACCAGCTCTGCGAGGTCATCATTGCTGCCGACCCGGGCGATGGCCACCAGGTCGTACCTGCCGCTCACCGAAAACACCTCGGAAACGCCCTCCATATCCGCCAGGGCCTCAGCGATCCCGCCGATGCGATCGCGGGCCACCCTCAAGAGAATCACTGCGGTTACCATGAGTCCTCCTTCTGAAGCGCTACGAGCGCGCCTGGATATGTTCGACCACCAGGTCGCCGAAGGCGGTTGTGGAGATCGTCTTCTGCCGGGCGTGAACATCCTGGGCCAGGTCCTGGGTGACGTAGCCCTGCTCGAATACCGCAAAGAGAGCCAGCCAGATTTCCTCCGCTTCATCGGGGAGGTTCAGGCACCGGTCGAACATCAGCGCGATGCTGCCGATCATGGAATAGGGGTTGGCGATGTTCTTTCCGGCGATATCGGGCGCGGACCCGTGGGCTGCCTCCACATAGCTCTTTTTTGGACCGATGCAGGCAGAGGGCATGAGTCCGAGTGACCCGATCACGCCTCCGGCCTGATCGGTGAGGATGTCACCCTGCATGTTTTCGAGTAGCATGACCCCATTGAGCCGGGCCGGGTTCCGCACCAGCTGGTAGGCCGCATTGTCCACCAGCAGCGACTGATAGGGAACCTGGGGATAGGCCTGGGAAATATCGTCCACCACCTCTTTCCAGAAGCGGGACGTGGCCAGGACGTTGGCCTTATGAATATTGAAGAGCCCGCAGGAGCGCTTTACAGCCTCTTCGAAGGCCACGGCCGCAACCCGCCTGATCTGCTCTTGGGAGTAGGTGCACTCGTCGGTCGCATACCGCATGCCGGTGGCCGGCCCCTCGATCTTGGCGCCGAAATAGATGCCTCCTACCAGCTCCCTGATCATCAGGATGTCGATCCCCTCACCGATGATCTCGGGCCGTATGGGCGAGAAGTGGGCGAGCTTGCCCGGCAGCCTGACCGGCCTGAAATTGGCGAAGGTGTCATAGCGCTTCCGCAAAGGGAGTATGGCCCCGATCTCGGGCCGATGCTCCGGCGGGATGCGGTTCATCTCCTCCAGCGCCAGCCCCACCGGGCCTTTGATGATCACATCCGCATTGTCGCAGGTCTCCCGGGTTTTCTCCGGGAAGGGAGACCCCTCGTCAAAGTATGCTTGCGCACCGAAGGGAGCATACTGCAGGGTGAATCGATGACCATATTTGCGCTCGACCGCACCGAGCACCTTGACAGCCTCCCGGATGATCTCCGGGCCGATGCCGTCTCCTTCGAGAATTGCCAGTGTCTTTTCCATGGTGTCACCTTAGGTCTTGTACTTGCACAGCCAAACAACGGATGAATGCATTCGAGGTGTTATGGCCCATTTTTTTTCTTCGGGCAAGCCATTTCTTCGAAGAGATATCTTTAAGGGGGGGGAGGGAAGACTGCCATCAGAAAACGCACCGCAGCCGGCGGCAAAGGAAACGAGCATGCGCTTCGCATCCGCCATGAGCGGTATCATCGCCATTGCCCTCTGCAATCACCAGTCATGGTCGGACATCCTGGTGCTGCTCGCCAGCTTCCACGGGTACATCCCGTTCTCCACGTTCTTCCTGAAAAAGGGGCGCTTCGGGATTCCGCTGAATGAATAATCGGGCAGGGCTCTTCACGGGTCCTTTTCCAGCTCGCCGTTCAGCTTGCGGTAAAGCCCGGATCTGACGATGCTGAGGGTCTGCTGCCACTGGCGGTCGAATACGATCTGCTCCACGTCGGCATGATGGGGAAAGGTCCAGATGGCAAGCGCACCCGGGTCGGGGCCCAGAGGGCCCATCCGGCACAGCACCGCGTTGAGCGCGCCGTTTTCGTACCTGCCCGCACGCTCGGTAAATCGCCGGGCAACCACCTCTTCCCGGCTGGAGACATCGTGCTTGAAAAACTCGATATACTGGATCCCGCCATTGATGGGCGGGCCTGAGAACACTTCGGAATAACAGCCTGCCTGACAGAGATGGATGGCATTCTGGGAAGCCGCTGAATGCAGGGCCCTGCGCGCCTTGAAATATGATTCCCATTCTCGAAGACATCCGAATGTTCTGCACTGCCAGATGGCCAGAAAGGGAGGGTGCGGGCCGAGCCGCAGGGTACGGCCAAGCACGGCCAAAGGCTGGTTTCCGGATACGGCGTCGTCGTCCGCCCACCCAGATTTATCCTTTTGGGGCCTGATCAGCTCGGCAGGGATGGAGCGGTCATGCTCCATATATTCGATGTATATCATGTCTTCCTCCTTGTGCCTCGATTCTTTGACCATCCTTTTCCAGCGGACTTGAAAGGAAAATGACGCCCTCGAACAACGAGCACACGGAAGTGCCGATGTGATAAAGGAATTCACTGTGAATGTATTATAACAGGGGATGAGCAGTCCTCAAATCGTTGACAGCCTTTTATTGTGCCGTATGTCCTGGGAGGAACCCGTGACCGCCTGAGCGCCGAGGAAAAACTGCCGGTCCATGCCGGGATGTCAGGGTTTTTTTAAAGAGGATAGATCAAGGGGATCATGAAAAGAACGGCGATTTCCTCAAGACCACGACCATGGGGAAAAACCTGATCCCGTTTATTGTTCTCGCAGGGCCCTGGTGCTCGAAGCCCATCTGCTCGTATGCACCCACGGCATTGGGAGAAGCATTCACGCTGATCTCCCTGAGCCAGGGGTCACGGTCACGGCAGATCTTCAGGGCCCGTTTGAGCAGGGTCTTCCCGATGCCTTTTCTCTGGAAGGCTCCTGCAACGAAGAACAGGGCGATATGATGGTATTTTTTTATCTCGATCATGGCGACGATGTCATGTCCCGCTTGCGCAACAAGAATGAAGTGGTCTGACCGCGAGCGTTTCAGGAGGTCGTCGCTGCGTGCATACTTGAGGAACTCACTGACCCCTTCGGGCGAGTAGCCGGGTGCAACACTGCGTTTGAAGACCTCGACGATCAGGCCGATCACCCGGCCTTCCTCGCCCGGCTTCATGTATCGACAGCGGATACGATGAAACAGGGGTACCAGTGCATCCATCACCAAAAACCCCGCTATTCGTACGGATAAGACAAGGATCTCTCCATCATGGAGCGTCCCCCTGGAGAGAAAACCCGAAAAAAGATGTCGTCCGGTCTCGATCCCTGACTCCCTGCGTCGTGGACCGGGGCAACCCGCGACCTCGGTTCTTACATGCTTGAGAATATCGGGCCGCAGGAAAAAGTCAAATGAGTGTTCTGTCTTCTTCTTGTTTTTTATCCTCTTGCTGCTGCGGTTCATCGGTCCCTTCGGTTCGCTGCCCCTCCACCAGATAATCGGATATCCCTGCCCCTATTCCAAAGGGGATGGCCTCCACGGTGATGTGGCCGATAATATTATCAAGACCGAGCTCCGATTGCAGGGCCCCGATGATCATCAGGCTCAGTGAGGCGCAGACGGCTGCAACGGCCAGCGCTACGAGGCTGTCCATGACAGAGATCCTCCACCGGTATTCTTTTTTCTTGCGAAACCCTGGGCCGTAATCGAGGATAATGAGCAGGAACAGGGAGATGCAAAGGGCGAGCGTCCATATATGGCATATTCATCTGATCCCCCACCAATCATCCGCTCTGCAAAAGAGTTTCACCGGGGCACAGGAGGTTTTTTGTAAAAAAGCAGAAAAATCATCTTTTTGCTTGAATATTCCCCTTTGAAACGCATATACTATTATTGTAATACAATAATACTTAATAGGGGGGGGTTCCGTTATGATGGATTATCCTTTGTTGCTTCGCACCTATCTGATCCGGACTGCGAAGTATTTTTCGAAAAAGGAGATTGTTTCGGTCTATCCTGATGAAACTTTCCGCTACGACTACGGCGAATACTACCGGCGGGTCTGCCGGCTGGCGCATGCGCTGAAATCCCTGGGCATCAGGCGCTCAGACCGGGTGGCGAGCATCGCGCTCAACGACCACCGGCACCTCGAGCTCTATTTTGGCGTGCCCTGCTACGGGGCCGTGCTTCATACCGTGAATTTCCGGCTCCCGCCGCGTCATCTGATCCATATCATCAACCATGCTCAGGACCGGATAGTGTTCGTGGACGAGGACCTGCTCATGTTCATCGAGCCTCTGAAAGATCAGCTCAAGACCGTGGAGAAGTTCGTGGTGCTCTCCCATACGGGCACGCTCCCCCAGACCAGTATTGAAAACATCGTGCTCTATGACGACCTGATCGAAGATTTTCCCGATGAGTACGATTTCCCGGATAATTTGAGCGAACATGACCCGGCAATGATCTGCTACACCTCGGCCACTACGGGCGATCCCAAGGGTGTGGTGTATTCCCACCGGGCCATCGTGCTCCACAGCCTTACCGTGGGGATCACCTTCGGCGCCGGAGAGCCCGATTGCATCCTCCACATCGTGCCCATGTTCCACGCCAATGCCTGGTGTGCACCATTCGCGGGGCTCATTGCCGGGTGCAAGCAGGTGCTTCCGGGCAGAGAGGTCATCAACATGGAGAAGCTCTGCCGGATGATTGCGGATGAAAAGGTCACCTTCACCGCAGGCGTGCCCACCATCTGGATGCTCCTGTTCGATTATCTGGAAAAGGGGGGCCGGCATGACTTCTCGTCCTTGAAGACCATTGTGAGCGGGGGTGCGGCAATGCCCCTGCATCTGCTCAAGGCCTTCAACGAAAAGTACAACTTCCCCATCAAGCAGGCCTATGGAGCCACGGAGACCACGCCCCTGGTTTCCGCCGCCCTGCCCAAGAGTTATATGACCGGCAGAAGCGATGAGGAACTCTACGACATCCGCACCAGCGTGGGCCTTCTGGTCATGGGTCTGGAAATGAAGATCGTGGGAACCGACGGCGTCGAGGTCGAGATGGACGGCAAACAATGGGGCGAGATCTGGCTCCGCGGACCCTGGATCGCAAATGAATACTACCGGGACCCCGAGCGCTCCAAAGATGCCTTTGCCGGCGGATGGTACCATACCGGGGATGTGGCCACCATCGACCGCGAGGGGTATATCCGGCTCGTGGACCGTACCAGAGACCTGGTCAAGAGCGCAGGGGAGTGGATCTCATCCGTGGATCTGGAGAACCTGATCATGGAGCATCCCGGGGTGGCGGAGGCGGCCATCATCGGCGTTCCGCACCCCAAGTGGCAGGAGAGACCCCTTGCATGCGTAAGTGTCCTTGAGGGGCAAAGCGTGACCGCGGACGATCTCAAGGCCTTTCTGAAAGACAAGGTCAGGGCTTCCTGGTGGATTCCCGACGACTTCGTGTTTCTGGCCGCGCTTCCCAAAACCAGCGTGGGCAAGTTTGACAAGCGGGAGCTGCGGAGGCTCTACGCAGAGGGCGAGCTCGGGGCGGTCTAAAAAATGAAGGTGCTGTGCAGGCTGAGCATTCGCCTGCAGGGTGGTGGAAGGAGGAATATATGTCGCTGCTTGAGAGGCGCTACACCGACGAACATCTCCTGTTCCGTGATCAGGTGCGCAGGTTTTTCGACAAGGAGGTGAGCCCTTACGCGGATACCTGGGAAAAGGAGGGCATGGTACCCAGATCCGTGTGGAAAAAGATGGGTGACCAGGGTTTTTTGTGCCCCTGGCTGGAGGAAGAGTACGGCGGCGTGGGGGCTGACTTTCTCTACTCCTCCATCCTCATCGAAGAGCTGGCCAAGACGCACTGCGGGGGATTCTTCTTTCCCCTGCACTCGGATATAGTGGTCCCCTATCTGCACAGCTTCGGCGCGCGCGAGCAGAAGGACCGGTGGCTTCCGGGATGCGCGGCCGGGGACACCATCACCGCAGTGGCCATGACCGAGCCGGGAACGGGCTCCGACCTGGCGGCCATGAGGACCGCAGCGGTCAGGGACGGAGACGACTTCGTCATCAATGGTCAGAAGACCTTTATCTCAAACGGCCTGTGCTGTGATCTGGTCATTGTCGCAGCAGTCACCGACCCGCAGGCGGCCTCTGCCTATGAGGGAATGTCGCTGATCGTGGTGGAGGACGGGACCCCCGGCTTCCAGAAGGGAAGGAGGCTTGAGAAGATCGGCCTGCACTCCCAGGATACGGCAGAGATGGCCTTCGTGGACTGCCGGGTCCCGGCCTCGAACCTGCTGGGCGAAGAGGGCAAGGGATTTTTCTATCTCATGCAGAAGCTCCAGCAGGAGCGGCTCGTATGCGCCATGGGGTCGCAGGCGGGAGCGGAGGAGGCCCTGCGCGTGACGCTTGATTACACCAGGACCAGAGAGGCCTTTGGCAGGGCCATCAGCCGGTTCCAGTACATCTCGTTCGAGCTCGCCAAGATGGCCTCCGAGATCGAGGTCGGGAGAGCCTTTCTGGATACCTGCATCTTGGACCACGTGGAAGGCAGGCTCGATGTCAAGCGTGCATCCATTGCCAAATACTGGATCTGCGAGATGCTCAACCGCGTGGTGAGCCAGTGCGTGCAGTTCCACGGAGGATACGGATACATGGAGGAATACCCCATTGCCAGGATGTTCCGGGATGCCCGTGTGCAGACGATTTATGCCGGCACCTCGGAGATCATGCTGCTCATCATCAGCAGACAGATGGGGCTTTAGTATTACAGCGGCGAAGTTTGGCACAAGTCAGGATCCCATGACTGATTACCACTGCAGTATTGGGGAAAGGGCCGGTATATCACAGGCAGGGAGCGGATGGGTTATAGAGGTAAAAAAAGAGATCCTTTT
>JALNWY010000055.1 GCA_023230665.1 Deltaproteobacteria bacterium | reverse complement strand
GAGCTCGGCCACGATCCGCCCTTTCTCCACGCGGTCCCCCTCGCTCACCGGCCTGCTCTGGAGCCTGCCCGGGATCTTGAAGCTCAATTGCACATCGGTGGCCTCGATATTGCCCGACACCCGAATGATATCACGGTCATTCCCGCCATGAAGCACCGCATACAGGATGCCACCTGCAATCAGCACTGCGAGAACCAGTACCGGGATCACCACCTGCTTTTTCATGTTCGCTTCCTCCCACGTTGTGTTATATGGGAAATCACCCGATGCCCCCGGCGCCACGGCCTTAAGCACCTGCTCTCTTGCATATAGTCCATGATGCTCAGTTGTCCTCCTTCTCGCGGGCCGGGCGCCGGAGTTCCGCCGGGACGAGCCCGTTCATGACGAGGTCGGCCACTGCCTGCTTTCTTTTTTCGATCATCTCCGGGGCGAGCGGATCGTCGCCCAGGATCAGGGTAAAGAGCGGCGAGGCAATGATATAGAAGATATTCATTCCCACCACCGAGAATATGGTGTGCTCAGGAGACACCCGGCGGATTGCCCCTGCCGAGATCGCCTGTACGATCTTTTCCCGCATGAGCCCGAAAGTGGGAATCATATGGCTGTGTGCGATGGTGTTCAGGTGTTTTCCCGAGAGCAGCTCCCATGCCATGAGCCTGACAAAGGCCCTGTTGCGGGCCAGATATTCGATATAGAAATCCAGGAAGTTCTCGATGCTCCGGGCCGTGTCGCCGGTGGCGGCGAAATGCTGCGGGATCGAGTCCCTGATCCCTTCGATGAATCGTCCGATCACGGCCATGAGCAGGTCGTCCTTGCTCTTGAAATAGTAGTAGAGCATGGCCTTGTTCACCCCTGCCGCATCCGCGATCTCCTGTACCTTGGTCCCGTCGAAGCCCTTGTCTGCGAAGAGGATTGTCGCAGCATCCAGGATCTTCTCCTTGGTCATTCTCTCATCCTTCATCCCTTGCCCTTCCCATCCTCCATCCAATCAAATGCCGACGCCTCATCGGCTTAACCAACCGGTTAGTCGTATAATAGCTTTGTTGCTTCTGATGTCAAGAATTTTAAAAAATGAAAAAAGGTTATACAGGATTGCCGCAGACCTACCAGCCAGACTCTCACGAGAGGAGACGAGAAAATGAGGATAAGAAGGGTTATGCAAGGCAGGACATCCTCTTCCCCCATGGGATCTTTGACAAGGCGGGATAAGGGCCGTATACTTATACTGTGCTTCTACGGTATCTCATCGGCATGATTGAAATGGAGAGAAAAAGGGGGTAAAGGGTTTGCATGACGAGGCGAGCCTCACATCACACGCCCGGAGGATACAAGGAGATGAAGCACATATCGAGCATGGTCAGATATCTCGTGATATCCCTGATTGTTATGCTTCTTGCGGCCGGATGCGCCACCGCGCCGGTGACCGGCAGATCTCAGCTCCTGCTTGTGCCCGAACAGCAGGAAATGGCCCTGGGGCTCGAGGCCTACCAGCAGATCCTGGCACAGGAACGGATATCGCAGGACCCTGAGATAAACGCCATGGTAAAGAGGGTGGGCTCCCGGATAGCGGCTGTCTCGGGCCACTCCGATTACAACTGGGAGTTCACCGCGATACAAGACGATAAAACAGCCAACGCCTTTGCCCTTCCGGGCGGAAAGGTGGCAGTGTATACGGGCCTCCTCCCCTATACGAAAACAGAGGCAGGTCTCGCGTTCGTCATGGCCCATGAGGTCGGCCACGCCATCGCCCGCCACGGCGGAGAGCGGATGAGCCAGCAGCTGCTCCTGCAGCTCGGCCAGCAGGGCCTCAATGCGGCAATTGCCGACAGAAGCCCGACAGCGATCCAGGCACTGAACCTGGGCTATGGGATCGCCGGCACCGTGGGGGTCGTGCTGCCATTCAGCCGGAGACAGGAGTATGAGGCCGATCAGATCGGGCTGGTCCTCATGGCCAAGGCAGGGTACGATCCGAGAGAGGCCACGGGTTTTTTCCAGCGGATGATGAGCGCATCTGACAAGCCTTCTCCGCCGGAGTTCCTCTCAACCCACCCTGCGGATCAGGCCCGGATCGAGGCCATCAAGAAGATGATCCCTGAGGCTATGCAGTATTACCGGAAATAGCGCTCCCTCCGGTCCCTTTGATCAAAAGTCCCTGCCCTGCCCGCACGATTCGTATCCCCAGGCGGCATTGGGGCTTTCCTGCGCAAGGTTTGTTTCATCTCTCCTTTGACACAAACAGTGCGATGGGCTATAGGAGGATAGCTTATAGTTTCACTTTACGCTTAAAAGGAGCCCCAGATGGAAATAAAAATCGGCGAGATCGCAAAGAGGAGCAGGGTCCCGCCGTCTACCATCCGCTACTACGTGAGGCAGGGCCTGCTGCCCGAACCCACCAAGGTCAACAAAAGCATGGCGTATTACGACGAAAGATGCATCGAGAGGATTCAGGCCATCCGCCATCTGCAGGATACAAAATATTTCCCCCTTTCGGTCATCCGGAACATCTTGAGGAGGATGGATGAGGGCTTGAGCCTCGAAGAAGCTGAAGCCATCGAAGACGCCGTGTTCGGTGTTTCGTCGTCAGAAGCCGGCAATGTCATGGTCGAAAGGAGCGGGTTCCTCGAGCAGACCGGGCTTACCGATGAACAGCTCCAGATGGCGCAGAAAACCGGCCTGCTGATGCCGTATATGCAGGAAAAGGGCAAGGTGCTCTATGACCAGGAGGATATCCGCTTTGCGCGCGATATCCTCAAACGGATCATGGACTTCGGGCTGGATATCAGGAAGCTGGATTTCTATGTCCGGCTCGGCAATGAGATCATCGACCATGAGATCAGGCTGCGGCGGGATGCCGTGCACGGCACGTCCGCCAAGGAGAACATCCGCATCACCACCGAGATTTCGCGGGTTGCGGAGTTCCTGAGAAGCTATATGCTCAAGCGCCTCTTCCAGAGGAGGGTTCAGAGCACCATTCAAAAAAGCCTGCAGAAGTGACACTTCCTGTCCAGGAAGGCGGGTTATCCCGGGATGATATTCCATTCTCTGAACGGTCTGCCGGTGGGGCATCCCCCAGGAACCTCTCTTTGTCAAACCGCACAGGGCCTGCTCCGGCCAGGGGCCCCGGGTGGGTACTTCCCTTCCCTGGAGTTGGAAAGGATTTTCCATTTTTATCAACCCATGACTGGCAGCATGCTGATAAGTGATTGATATATCGGAGATTGGGTCATTGCATGATTTTTGCTAATCATCATGAAATGATTGTTTATTTTCTTATCCTGGCACGGATTGACCGGATGGTCCAGGATAAGTTCGGCTCAGCGAGGAGGGTATTGATAGCTGGAGTGCATTTGGTTGTCATTGTTTAAGGTATTATATCCGTCCTTCTCCAGATAGGGCATATGGAGAAGGATTTTTTTCCTTTTTTTTCAAAATGGCGGCCATGCGACAGGAGGGGGGATGGGATCGATCGGGGTTTCCAGGATCATGGCGGCGTGCAGCGCCCTGGTTATCTCTCTGGCCGGGTGCGGCAGCGGAGGCGGAACAGTCTCAACACCTGCCGACGTCCAGACCGGGCGTTTTATCGACAGCCCTGTCTGCGGGCTCCAATACGACACGCCCCGGTGGAGCGGGCTGACAGGGCCCAATGGCACATTCAACTACCAGCCCGGAGAAACCGTGAACTTCTCCATCGGCAATGTCATCCTCGGCTCCACCCAGGCAAAGAGATTCGTCACGCCCATCGACCTGGCCCTCGGCGGAGCAGACCTCAGAGATCCCCGCGTGATGAACATCTGCCGCTTTCTCCAGTCGCTTGATCAGGACAACAATCCGGCCAACGGCATCACCATCTCTTCAGAGACCCGTGATTTCCTGCAGGGCTTTTCCGTGGATTTCACCGACCCCGAGTTTGGGCAGAACCCGGAAGTCCAGAGGCTGTTCGAAGAGCTCAATATGCAGCCCATCTTCGAGGAGGAGCGGTATCTGATCTCTGCCGAGTCCGCCATAATCCACTTCGAAGAATCCCTCATAGCAATCGAAGGCATCCTGGCCGAGGAAGCAAACCAGCCGCTTGTGGCGATAATCAAAAAGCCTAAGTGGAATGTGCTTCTCATTCTCGGGCATTCGCAGTCGATCCAGTTCGAGGGGCTGGTAAACGGGGGCGCTCCTCCCTACTCGTATGCCTGGAACGTGGGTGAAGAGACGAACTTCTCGCTTGAGAAAGACCCCGGCCTCATTTCATTTTACACCACGGGCAACTTCCCGGTGGTCTTCACTGCCACTGACGCGGAAAACGCAACGGCCAGCGACTATGGGCTCGTCACTGTTCTCGACCGCGAAGAGTACGGCCCCATCCCTTCTCGGGACGAGAGGGCACAGGTGCACTTTGTCAACGCCAAGGACGTGATCACGGTCCCCCTGCACCAGGAACTCCGCCTGAAGGCAAAGATCACCCATGGCAACCCGCCCTTCCACTATTTCTGGTCCTATCCGGGAACCGCGATATTTTCCCCTTCCGCCAATCCGCTGGAGGCCTTTTTCCGGTTCGGCTCGACCGGAAGATACTTTGTCTCGTTTACGATAGTGGATTCCTGGAATCAGGATGACTGGACCTGCAGCGTCCAGGTGATCGTTGAATAGAAGGCGGACCCATCCTCTCGGTGCACGGCTCGACCCAGGGAAATAGGTGGTGAGGTGAAATCTCCCTGGCCCGGAAGAAAACATCCCTTGACAAGAATTTCACAGCCTTGTAGTTTAACTTTAATCTTTAGACTGCGTATCGGGCTGCCGTGATGGAGCCGTGAAGGGTAACACGAATCCGAAAAAAGGAGTCAGGTATGAAAACACGGATTACAGAGATGTTAGGCATCGAGCACCCCATCGTGCTTTCAGGTATGAGCTGGATCAGCGTGCCCAAGATGGTGGCTGCCGTGTCCAATGCCGGCGGGCTCGGCATCCTGGCCACAGGCCCCCTTGATGCAGACCAGACCAGAAAGGCGATCAGAGAGATCAAGCAGCTCACCAACAAGCCTTTCGGAACCAATGCCACCCTCCTGTTTCCAGGCGCTTCCGAAAACGCGCAGGTAGCGCTGGAGGAAAAGGTGCCGGTCATCAATTTCTCTCTGGGCAAGGGCGACTGGATCGTCAAGGCCGCCCACGAGTACGGCGGCAAGGTGATCGCCACGGTGGTGAATCACAAGCATGCCAGGAGGGCCCAGGACTATGGCTGCGACGCCCTGCTGGTGACAGGCCACGAGGCCGCGGCCCATGGTGGTGATGCAACCACCTTCTGCCTGATTCCCAGTATCGCCAGCGCCGTGAGCATCCCGATCATTGCAGCCGGAGGCATTGCCGACGGGAGAGGCCTGGCTGCGGCACTCGCATTGGGGGCGGATGGCGCGGCCATGGGGACCCGCCTGATGACCACCCAGGAAAGCCCGCTCCACCAGAACTACAAAAATCTGTCCATCGAGAAGGGCATAAACGATACCGTGTATTCCACCCGGTTTGACGGGCTGGGCTGCCGTGTGCTGGACACCAGGGCCGCGCGGAAGGCCATCAGGGAAGGCCTGAACCTCAAGAAGATGCTCGAGGCGATCCCCAACTCAAGAGACATTGCCCGCCAGCTTCACCTCCCCTATTTCAAGCTCTTTATCGGCGTGCTGGCCTCGGGCTTGAAGAACGCCATGCAGCTTGCATACATGGCAAACGCCTTCAAGGCCATCCGCGTAGCCACGGAGAGCGGCGACATGACCGAGGGCGTGCTTCCAGTCGGCCAGGTGACCGGGCTGATCCAGGACAACCCCACGGTTGCCGAGGCCATCGAGCGGGTGGTGCGGGAGGCCGAAGAGATCGCGAAAGATCTGGCAAAAAAGGCAAAGAGCGGCAATGCCGACGCCCCCAAGGCTGCAAAGGCTCCCGCCAGAAAGGCTTTAAAGCCGGCTTCCAGGAAGCCGCGCTCTCCAAAGAAAGAACCGGCCGCTGCCAAGTCCGGCGGATAATTCTTTTCTCCCTGTTCCCCACGGCGGTTCTGCACGGCTGCAGAACCGCCTTTTTTATCATGGGGAAGGAGGTGTGCTGTGAAGCACTAATTCGCCAGGCTCATGGCCTTGTTCAGGTGCGCCACCGCATCATCGTGCATGGTTTCCAGCAGATGCCGGCAGCTCACGATCTCCCGGATATGGCCGATGGACTGCCCCACCATCAAAGGCGCATCCTCCACCTGTCCCTGCTCCCATGCATCCTTTATCCGCTGGCCCGAGATGAGCGGAATCAGCTGCTCGAGCCCGCCGCCGCTCTTCTCGATCTCGAGGACATCGCTGATGACCTTGTTCCTCAGGGCCCTTCCCTGCAGTCCGATGCTCTTGCAGAACATGGTGGTTTCGAATTCCTGCCTTGCGATGAGCTCTTTTTTGATATTCTCGTGCACCGCGCACTCTTCGGTCGCAATGAACCTGCTCGCCATCATCACGCCCTGGGCTCCCAGGGTGAGCGCCGCGGCCAGAGACCTCCCGTCTGATATGCCGCCCACGGTCACCACTGGTATCTTGACAGAATCCGCTATCCTGGGCGTGAGGACCATGGTGGTCACGTCATCGTCAAGGGGGTGACCGCCTTCTTCGAAACCGGCCGCATATACGCCGTCATATCCGACCTTTTGTGCGTGCATCGCATGTCGGACCGAGCCCACCTTATGAAAGAGCCTCACCCCTGCGTTCTTGAGCTCTGCAATCCCGTCTTTGCCTATCGCCTTGTCGAGCGGGCTGCCCGAGACCTCGATGCCTGCCACCCGCTCCTCTGCACACACCCTGACATACATCCTGTGGTGCTCCCCGGTGATCCGTATGGAGGGAAGCAGGGTCAGCCCGATCATAAAGGGCTTGTCAGTGAGCGCCTTCACCTCTCGGATGGCTGCCCGAAAATCATCCTCTGTCTCGTAATTGCCGGCCGTCAGGTTTCCCATGCCCCCTGCCTCGGATATGGCGGCGCAGAGCCCCGGCTTGCACAGCCACATCATGGCCCCGCAGATAACAGGATACCGGATCCCAAACATCTCCGTGATAGCGGTCTGTATCATGATTTCCTCCTTGGATAAATTTTCATCAACTTATAATGTTATAGTTTAACTTTAAGCTTTAAGTATACCCTTCCTGATTTCTTGTCAACAGCTATCTCCTGCCGGCACACCAGGGGCCTGATCGAAAAAGAGATTTCTCATGCTCTGCCTTGTTCTTTTTCCATGCCTGTGATAGGAGATACCAGCTAGTGCCGATGAAGGAGATAAACCGTGAAGTACCGTTTTAATGCATATGATTATCTTGTCTATCTCATCAGTTATGTGTTCTTTGCCCTTTTCGTGGCCGATGCCGGAAACGCACTGCCCTTCACCGAGCCCGTTGATCTCCCTTCCTGGGTCTACCTCGTCATCGCGGTTCTCTTGAACCTGTGGGTTCTCCCGATACCCGGAATCCACCCCAGGAGCGTTCCTGAACAGGAAGAGGTCTCGCGCCCGGAAGAGATCGCGGCAGTGCCCGGGAAAAAGGCGGTTCTCAAGCCGGCGGCGCCGCCCGCGCCCTCTCCCCGCGAGAAGCTGGAGAAAGGCCTCTCCAAGACGCACAAAGGGTTTGTCGAGAGGATATCATCCGTGTTCAGGCGCTCTCCGGCTATCGACGAGGGGCTCCTCACAGAGCTCGAAGAGACCCTCGTGGGCACGGACATCGGGGTGAGGACCGCCTATGCCGTCTTCGAGCATGTCCAGAAGAATGTCGAGAAGATCAGCACCGCGGAGCAGGCCATGGATTCCATCCGAACCGAGATCGGTTCCATCCTGGAGAAGCGGGAGGCCCCCCTCACCATTCCCCAAGACGTGAAGCCCTTCGTGATCATGGTCACCGGCGTCAACGGATCGGGCAAGACCACGACCATCGCGAAGATCGCGCACCGGCTCAAAACCGAGGGCAAATCGGTCGTCATCGCATCGGGCGACACCTTCCGGGCCGCGGCCATCGAGCAGCTCGAGCACTGGGCCCAGCGGGTCGGCGCCGATTTCATCAAATCGCACGAGGGGGCAGACCCTTCGGCCGTGGCCTTTGACGGGCTTTCGGCAGCCATGTCGCGGGGCCACGATGTCCTGATCATCGATACGGCCGGGCGCCTCCACACCAAGGAGAACCTCATGGACGAGCTCAAGAAGACCAAGCGGGTCCTCGACAAGAAGCTGTCCGGGGCCCCGCATGAGATTCTGCTTGTCTTGGACGCTACAATAGGGCAGAATGCCATTGAACAGACCAGACAGTTCGATCGCGCCCTGGACGTGACCGGCGTCGCCATGACCAAGCTCGACGGGTCGTCCAAAGGCGGCGTGATTGTCGGAATCGCCAATGAGTTCGAGATCCCTATCCGATATATTGGTGTCGGAGAAGATATGGACGACCTGCAGCAGTTCAATGCGCAAGACTTCGTAAATGCTCTTTTTCTTGACAATTAATTGATCTTTCCTCATAGTATCCCAATGCTGAAAATCGACCAGGACAGGCTGGCTTCCATTTTTGACGCCATGGGCTCCAAGACCATCATGGTCATCGGGGATCTCATGCTCGACCACTATATCTGGGGCGAGGTGGAGAGGATCTCACCCGAAGCCCCGGTGCCCGTGGTGGAGGTGCACGAGGAAAAATACAAGCTCGGCGGGGCCGGAAACGTGGCCAACAACCTCCTGAGCCTCGGGGCTTCAGTGCTCATGAGCGGGGTGAAGGGCATGGATGTCCAGGGCGACATCCTGGTCGACATCCTGAACCAGTCAGGCATCCCCACCTCCAAGATCCTGTCCGACCCCGGCAAGGAGACGATTGTCAAGACCCGGATCATTGCCCACACCCAGCAGATCGTCCGGCTCGACCGCGAAAACCGGTCGGCCATTCCCGATCATATCAGGGAGAAAATGATCCGCGAGGTCCGGGAGTGCATCCGCGCCGTGGATGCCGTCATCATCTCCGATTATGCAAAGGGAGTGGTGAGCCGGGAGCTCGTCAGCGAGGTGGTGGATCTCACCAGGGGAAACGGCGTGATTGTCTGCGTGGACCCCAAGGAACGGAACTTTCCTTTTTACAAGAACATCGATGTCATCACCCCCAACACCAAAGAGCTGAGCTTTGGCGCCGGGATCAAGATCGAGTCGGATCAGGACATCGTCGATGCGGCCAGGAGAGTCAAATCGGCGCTTGCGTGCGACACCATACTCGTCACCCGGGGAGAGCACGGCATGAGCCTCTTCGAAAAAGACCACGAGGCAGTGGACATCCCCACCACGGCCCAGGCCGTGTACGATGTGACCGGGGCCGGGGACACGGTCATTGCATGCTTTGCCCTTGCCCTCGTCTCGGGCGCCAGTCCCCGGGAG
The DNA here is from genome assembly GCA_023230665.1 of Deltaproteobacteria bacterium. GTDB lineage: Bacteria > Desulfobacterota > Desulfomonilia > UBA1062 > UBA1062 > Phosphitivorax. The sequence continues at coordinate 8,978 of JALNWY010000055.1, read as the reverse complement.
GCAGCGATCATAGCCAACACCGCCGCCGGCCTGGTGGTGGCTGAAGTGGGCGCTGCGAGCGTGCCCAGGGAAAAACTCTACCGGATATGCAGGGAGGAAATCAGTGGGTACACCAGCCACTCCCGGTGATGTCATGCTCTTCTGCAGTGTCCTCTTCCACGATGCCGTCCCCGCGGGGAAAGCGATCGGCGCGCTCAAGGACAGCTATGGCGAGACAGTCTACGAGTCCGGACCCATGCCCTTTGGTTTTACCTCGTATTATGAAGGAGAGCTGGGCTCGCCTTTATACCGCATTCTCATAGCCTTCTACAATCCGGTGCCCAGGGACAGCCTCCCCGCCTCGAAGCTGAGATCGAACGCCATCGAAGAGACCTTCACGGCCCGGGGGAAGAGGTCAGTCAATCTCGATCCCGGCATCCTGAGCCTGGAGAACATCTGCCTTGCCACCACCAAACCCTACAGCCACCGCATCTATCTGGGAAGCGGCATCTGGGGCGAGGTGACCCTCATGTACCAAAAAGACTCATATCGGGCCCTGCCGTGGACCTATCCGGACTATGCCTCGCCCGGGATGATCGAGATCTTCAATTCCTTAAGGGAACAGTACAAGGAGAAATCACGATGCCGCGGAGCATGACAGGGTTCGGCCAGGCCGACAAAGACGGCTATCACATCGAGATCAAAGGGGTCAATCACCGGTACCGCGATATCCGGGTACGGGTCCCGAAGGACCTTTCGTCTTTTGAGATACCCGCACGCGACCTGGTTCATGAACGTGTGACCAGGGGCAAGGTCGAGGTGAACATCACCCGCAGCATGTCGATCGATGTTCAGGAGAGGCTCGCGGTGAACTGGGATCTCGCCCGGATCTACTCCGAGGATCTCGGCCGCATGGCCCGGGAATTCGGCGGGGAGGTGACCTTCCGGGACATCCTGATGCTGCCCGGGATCCTGGGAGAGAACGCCCGCGACATCGAAGAACTGTGGCCTCCTTTACGGGAGGGCATGATTGAGGCTCTCGCATCTTTCACTGCGGCAAAGGCAGAGGAAGGAGGACGCCTCAAGGCCGATATCTCCAAGCGGCTCGAATCGCTCGTCCGGATGCACCAAGACATGAAGCAGGCCGCCCAGGGCATGGTTGACATATTCCGCGAAAGGCTTCTGTCGCGGCTGCAGGAGCTGCTCGGAGACAAGGCGGACAAGGTGGACGAGACGCGCGTGGAGCAGGAGATCGCGCTGATGGCCGACCGGTCGGACATCACCGAGGAACTCGTGAGGCTCCACAGCCACATCGCGTCCTTTCAGGGCGTTATCGACACCCCTGATCCCTCCATCGGCAGACGGCTCGACTTCATGCTCCAGGAGATCAACCGCGAGCTCAACACCATCGGGTCCAAGAGCCAGGTCATCACCCTGAGTCATATCGTGATCGAGGCAAAGGCCGAAGTGGAGAAGATACGCGAACAGGTCCAGAACATCGAATAACTACTCTAGACTATAGAGAGCACAATGAAAGGAGTGTTTTATGGGCAAGCATGATACGAAATTACTGAACATCGGATTCAACAACGGGGTTGTGGCTTCTCGGATCATTGCTATTGTCAACCCCTCATCCTCCCCCATGAAACGTCTGAGAGAAGAGGCCAAGGAACGGGGCCAGCTCATTGACGCCACCCAGGGAAGGAAGACGAGGTCCATCATCATCACCGACAGCTCGCATATCATCCTCAGCGCCATCCAGGCCGAGACTATCTCCAACAGGCTTTCCGACGGAAATGCCCCCAAGGAGAACTACAAGGAAAAAGAATGATCAAAAAGGCAGGGGCAAGGAGTTGAGAATCTTTATTTCCGGCCCCTCGGGGGTCGGCAAGTCAAGCATTATCACCGAGATTCTGAGGCGCAATCAGGATTTCGTGCTTTCGATATCGTATACCACCCGGCCTTCCCGGCCCCGCGAGCTGGACGGAAAGGATTATTTCTTCGTTACGCGCGAGATCTTTGAAGACATGAAGAGCAGAAACGAGTTCCTCGAATGGGCCCGGGTGCACGACAATCTCTACGGGACCTCGCTCTCGTGGATGGAGGGCCGGGAGAGGCAGGGCAGGAACATCCTTCTGGACATCGATGTCCAGGGGGTCAGACAGGCCCAGCAGAAAAACTCGCCGGGCGTGTATATCTTCATTCTCCCCCCGAGCATCGAGGAGCTTGCCAGGCGTCTCGCCAGGCGGGGCACCGAAGACGACGAGGCCTTGCGCATCCGGCTTAGGAATGCCAAGAACGAGCTCAGGTCGTGGGGCATGTACGACTACCTCGTGGTGAACGACGATATTGCCGGGGCGGTGAGGGATGTTCAGAGCATTATCAGTGCATTGCGGTGTTCGCGCGAGGAAATCATAGAGAGGATTCCATGGCTGCGAGAGATCGAATAATCTTTGCCCTGGATGTGGGCGATCTGGATTCCGCACGGAAATGGGTGGAGAAGATCGGCTCCCACGTCGGGTGGTTCAAGGTGGGCCTCGAGCTCTTCAGTGCAGCAGGCCCCGAGGTGGTCGATCTGATCACCTCTTCGGGCCTGAAGTGTTTTCTCGACCTGAAGTTCCACGACATTCCCAACACGGTCGCCGGGGCAGTGAGGTCTGCGGTGAGGCTCAACGCGCACATGATGACCATTCACATCTCCGGCGGCCGGGAGATGATCAGGGCTGCGCTCGCGGCGGCGCGCGAGGAGTCGGAGTCGCTGAAGGCGCCGAGGCCCCGGATCATCGGGGTGAGCGTGCTCACCTCCCTGAGCCGGGACGACCTTCCCGGCCTGGGGATCGCCAGGCCTTTGCAGGAGCAGGTGAGCGGCCTCGTGGAGCTCGCCTGCAAAGAAGGCGTCGACGGGATCGTATGTTCGCCTGCCGACCTCCCCTTTGTCCGGCCCAGGGTCCCGGAGGCGGCGGTGATCATTACCCCGGGCATCAGACCCGGCTGGTCGGAAAAAGGCGACCAGAAACGGATCGCAACCCCGGAGAGCGCCATAAGGGACGGGGCGGATCTCATGGTCGTCGGCAGGCCCATCAGCCAGGCCAGGGACCCCCTCCGGGCCATAGAGATGATCGTCCGGGAGATCGAGTCGGCAGGCCGCTGATCAGGGCACCTTTGCAGCGCCGGCTCACCGCAGAGAGCCCAGCCGCTCATGTATGCCGGTCCCCGGGCGATATCTGTTGACCATGCGATTGTTATCTCCTATTCTTTTCTGACTGTGTCTATCCGTGTATGTGCAGGATTATACCGTTCACGCAGGCTCGAATGCCCGGCAAAAGGGGTGCGGCCCACCACTGACCGGGTAAAGCAGGCGATATTCTCCACCCTGCCCGTGGATCTTCAAGGGGCTTTTGTCCTGGATCTGTTCGCAGGGTGCGGAAGCCTCGGGATCGAGGCCCTGAGCAGGGGCGCTCAGAGAGTCACCTTTGTGGATGCATCCTCCCGGAGCATCCGGGCCATCGAGAAGAACATCGATTCTCTCAAGGCCTGGGAGCATGTGAGGATCATACGCTCAGAGGCAGGTGCGTTCGCGAGGGACTGCACCGAGGAGTTCGACGTGGTTTTCATGGATCCTCCCTATAACAAAGGTCTTGCGTCAGAAATGGCGCCTCATGTATATAGGCTCATGAAAACCGGAGGCGTCCTGGTAGTCGAGCACTCACCCGATGAGGCGATACCCGTTCAGCCGTGGAAAATTCGGACCTATGGAGATACGATGATCACGTATTGCACGAAAGGGGCATCATGACGAAAAAAGTTGCCGTCTGCCCCGGGTCGTTCGACCCCATCACCAACGGGCACCTGGACATCGTGTACCGGGGCTTGTGCGTGTTCGACAAGGTGATCATCGCCGTGGGACACAATCCCTTGAAAAAAGACTTCTTCACCACGGAAGAGAAGCTCGAGATGATCAAAAAGTCTGTGGGCGACAATCCCCGGATCGATGTGGACGTCTTCGAAGGGCTGCTCGTGGATTATCTCCAGGCGGTCGGAGCGTGCGCCATCCTGCGTGGCCTGCGAGTGGTGTCGGATTTCGAGATGGAGCTGCAGCTCGCCCTCATGAACCGGCGCCTGTGCAGCAAGGTCGAGACCTTCTTCCTGATGACCGACTACAACCATCTGTTCGTGAGCTCCACCATTGTCAAGGCCACGGCCGCGGCCGGGGGATCGGTGGAAGGGCTTGTTCCGGGCCCTGTTCTCGACAAGCTGCGGGAAAATTTCCCGAAAATGACCAAATAGCCCTGATTGTGCAGCAAGGAGGACCAGCATGAAGATCTCTCAGGTCATATCCAAGATCCCCGGATCCCCTACCCTGGCACTCACCGCAAAGGTGAAGCAGCTCAGAGCCCAGGGCAAGGACGTCATCGGGTTTGGCGCCGGGGAGCCTGATTTCGATACGCCCGATCCCATAAAGGCATCGGCCATGGAGGCCTTGAAAAGGGGCGCGACCAAGTATACGCCTGTGGATGGACTGCCCGAGCTCAAAGATGCCATATGTGCGAATGTATATGACGATTACGGCCTGAAGGCATTGCCCGAGAACGTCATTGTCTCATGTGGCGCCAAGCACAGCCTCTACAATCTCTTCCTGACCCTGTTCGAAGGAGGAGACGAGGTGCTCGTCCCGGGCCCGTACTGGGTTTCGTACCCCCCCATGATCGAGCTCACCGGGGCAAAGGCCGTGATTATCGACACCCGCTCAAACGGCATGCAGCTCACTGCTGACATGGTCAAAGAGGCGATCACCCCCTGTTCGCGGGGCATTGTGCTGAATTCGCCGTCAAACCCCACGGGCATGGTTGTCGATCCCGGGGAGCTGGAAAAGATCGCAGCGTTGTGCGTGGAAAACGACATGGCAATCATCTCCGACGACATCTACCGCAAGATCATCTTCGACCATGCCGAGTTCTTCTCTGTGGCGACCATCTCCCCCGAGGTGGCCGGCCGCACCTTTATTGTCGATGGGATGTCCAAGACCTATGCCATGACAGGCTGGAGAATCGGATACTGCGTGGGCGACAAAGACGTGATCAAGGCAATGAGCAGGCTCCAGAGCCAGAGCACCTCGAATCCGACCAGCTTCGCCCAGGTGGGGGCCGTCACCTCGCTCACCGGAGACCAGTCTGCGGTGGAGGAGAGGAGAAAGGTGTTCGAGAAGCGCAGAGACCTCATCGTGTCCAAGCTCAGGGAGATCCCTGGGTTCGAGATCGTCCCGCCCCAAGGGTCGTTCTATTCCTTCCCCTCTGTCAGGGGGTATATGGACCGGTTCGACGGATCAGGGGGTCTTGCGGAGTATCTCATCACCAGTGCGCTCGTGGCGGTCGTTCCGGGCGAGGGGTTCGGCGCGCCGGACCATATCCGGCTTTCGTTCGCCACCTCGGAAAAGAATATCATCGAAGGCGTAGACCGGATCAGGGAGGCGCTGGCCGTCTTGTAGAAAGCAGGCTCTGGGAGCCTGATAACCGGGCATGGCCCGCAAAGGACAAAGCCGCGCCAGAGATCGCGATACAACCCCGCCCTCGCCTTTGGGGGGGGGAGCGTTCCGGAGGGTAGACCTCCCGCTGGAGCAGGAGTTCTTGTGCGGATGCACCTGGAGGATGCCCTGCCCGCGGATCGGCGGGATCGCTTTCCTTGAAATCTTGCCTCAAGAAAAATATCGGGAATCCGATAAAACTCTTAGCATCTATTCCGGGGAGGAGCGGCAATGAGCATCAATTCCATGGGTTATGAGGCATACAGGAAGACCCAGATCCAGACTGCGGATCAGGGAAGTCTTATTCTGATGTGCTACGACGGGGCCATAAATTCTTTGAAAAAGGCCAGAAAGGCCCAGCAGGAACAAGACAACCAGGCCGGAACTCATGCCCTGGTAAAGGCACAGAACATCCTGTGGGAGCTCACCAACAGCCTGAATTATAGTGCCGGAGAAATCGCGAACAACCTGGAATCGCTGTACAACTACATGATCCGCCGCATCGTGGACGCCGAGTACCATAACAGTATGGAAGCAATAGACGAGGTGATTTCCTACCTTCAGGAGCTCAAAGGATCATGGGAACAGATCATCAGAAAATCATCCTGAGCCTCTTGAAGAAGTGGCGCTCCCTGATTCAGGAACAGGGAACGTCTTTGTCCGAAAGCGATGTGGAAAAGTTCGAAAGGCTCACCCGGGACACCGCCGTTGTCCAGGCCAGGCTGGATGAGATTTTCTCGCGGCTGAAGCCTGCCAAGCTCGATAAAGAAACCATCGAGCTGCTCAAAGAAATCCAGAGCAGCCATGCCGGGCTGCTCACAGAACTCGAGAGAGGCATTGACGAGATCTCGAACACCCTGGGTGATCTGAGAAAAAACAGGACCTCTCTGAAGGGCTACCGCCAGGTGGAGGCGTCCGGCCCCCGTTTCATGAACGAGAGAACCTGACCCTGCCAAACTCCTTGCATTGACAGATCATTCCGATTTGCATAGTGTATCCTACCATGCAGATAGTACTCGCGTCAGCCTCGCCCAGAAGGCGGGAGCTTCTCTCGTGGCTTGGTCTGGAGTTCGATGTGGTCGTACCCGAGGTGGACGAGACCATACAGCCGGGTGAGGTCCCGGCCGAGTTCTGCGCCCGGATCAGCAGGGAAAAGGCGCTGTCTGTTTCGGCGCGGAGGCCGGATACGCTCGTCATATCCGCGGACACCATCGTGGTCTCGGGCGGACGGATCCTCGGAAAACCCGCTGACAGGGAGCAGGCCCGGGAGCACCTCAGGCTTCTGAAGGGCACCGGCCACGAGGTGTATACCGGGTATGCGATCATCCGGGGTGAGGAACGCGTGAGCAGGGTCATCCGCACCCTGGTGCATTTTCGCGACATGAGCCCGGAAGAGATCGACTGGTACGTCTCAACGAAGGAGCCCCTGGACAAGGCCGGGTCGTACGGCCTCCAGGGAATCGGGGCGCTCTTCATCAGCACGATCGAGGGGTCGTACACGAACGTGATCGGACTCCCGTTGTCCGACCTCTATCACGATCTCAAGGTTTTTGGCGTCGCATTACATACCATTGAAGGAGGGTAGCTGAGTGAGCAGATATATCATGGCAATCGACCAGGGCACGACCGGAACCCGGATCATGCTGGTGGACCGCATGGGAAGGATCGCATCCCTGGCGTATTCCGAATTCCCCCAGATCTATCCCCGGGCAGGCTGGGTCGAGCATGACCCGCAGGTGATCTGGGACACGACCGTGAACATGATGAACCAGGCCCTGGAGAAGGTATCTGCCACCGGCTCGGATATCGCGGCCATAGGCATCACCAACCAGCGAGAGACCACGGTGCTGTGGGACCGCAGCACCTTAAAGCCCGTGCACAACGCCATCGTGTGGCAGTGCAGGCGCAGCGCCCCCATCTGTGACGAGCTGAAGAGCAAGGGATACAGCGCCCTCTTTCAGGAGAAGACCGGGCTGATCATCGACGCCTATTTCTCCGGGACCAAGATCAAGTGGCTCCTCGACAATATTCCGGGGCTGAAGTCGCGCGCGCGAAGCGGCGAGATCGCGTTCGGCACCATCGACACCTGGCTCATCGCCAAGCTCACCAGCGGGAAGATCCATGCCACGGATTATACGAACGCATCCAGGACCCTGATCTTTAACATCCACGACAAGTGCTGGGACCAGGAGCTGCTGGGTATCTTGGACATCCCGTCCGCCCTCCTGCCCGAGGTCGTGAACTCGGCACAGATCGTGGGCGCGACCGATCCTTCGATCCTCGGCGCCGGGGTCCCCATTGCCGGCATCGCCGGAGATCAGCAGGCTGCACTCTTCGGCCAGGGCTGCTTCCGCCAGGGCGAGGCAAAGAACACCTATGGAACCGGTTGCTTTCTCCTGCTCAATGTCGGAGAAAAGGAGATCGAGCCCGGAAACGGCCTCATCCTCACGCTCGCCTGCAGCGAGAACGGCAGCCCCTGTTATGCCCTGGAAGGCTCGATCTTTATCGCAGGTGCGGTGGTGCAGTGGCTCAGAGACGGCCTGTGTCTGATTCAGAACGCAATCCAGAGCGGCGAGCTTGCCTCCAGCGTGGAAAACACGAACGGCGTGTACATGGTGCCCGCCTTTGCCGGCCTCGGCGCGCCGCACTGGGACATGTATGCGCGGGGCGCAATCCTGGGCATCACCCGGGGCACCACCCGGGCCCACGTGGTTCGTGCAGCCCTTGAGGGCGTCGCCTACCAGGTAAAGGACCTGATCAGCGCCTTCGAGGAGTCCACGGGGGCCTCCTTTGCCGAGCTCAAGGTCGATGGAGGCGCGAGCCTGAACGACTTCCTCATGCAGTTCCAGGCGGATATCGCCGGATGTCCCATAGACCGCTCGAAGTATGTGGAGTCCACCGGCATGGGCGCAGCCTTTCTCGCGGGCATGGCCACCGGTTTCTGGAAGCCGGGAGAGGAGATCAGGAACTTGAGGATATCGGACAGACGTTTTGTCCCGGGTATTACCGATCAGGAAAGGCAACGGCTCTATCACGGGTGGCTGGACGCGGTCAGCCGGGTGAAGGTGCAGTGATTGGATAAGGGTGCATGACATTCTTCGAATACATCGGCCGCATTACAATCCGTCTGGTCGAGGAGATCGGAAGCATCGCCATCTTCTGCTATAATTTCCTTTTCTGGCTGTTCAGACGTCCATTCTTTTTCAGGCAGCTCTTCAAGCAGATGGAATTCATCGGCGTGCGGTCCGTGACCGTGGTCCTGCTCACCGGGGTGTTCACGGGCATGGTGGGTACACTCCAGAGTTACTATGGATTCAGCTTGTTCGGGGCCGAGTCTCTGGTGGGTTCCACCACTGCGCTGGGCCTCCTGCGCGAGCTGGGTCCCGTGCTCGCGTCTCTCATGGTCACGGCCAGGGCAGGATCGGCCATCACGGCCGAGATCGGCACCATGCGGGTGACCGAGCAGATCGACGCGCTG
>JALNWY010000054.1 GCA_023230665.1 Deltaproteobacteria bacterium | reverse complement strand
ATTCGGCGAGGATACAGAAATCTGAGCCCGAACATTCATGTATGACGGGATAAAGACGGAGGAGAGGCAGTCGTGAACAGCGGCTGCCTCTCTTTTATTTGTGCGCGGTCCGGCCCGGGGGCCGCAATGATCAGGCTGCCCTGGACACGGTCCTGGACGGTCTGGAGCGGCGCGATCTGTTTCGGCCGCTCGATTTTTTGACCGGGCGTGCCATGCTTCTGGCGACCGGCGGCAGGGCGGCGAGCAGCTCTACCGGGGGCTGGATGCAGGGGAGCGGGGCATCGAGGTATTCCTCAATATCCGGCAGGGAAAAGGCTTCCCGTTCATCGGCAAAGCTGACGGACACGCCGGAGGCCCCGGCCCGGGCGGTGCGGCCGATGCGGTGCACGTAATTCTCCGGTTCCTCGGGCAGGTGAAAGTTGATCACGTGGCTGACGCCCTCAACGTGGATTCCCCGGCCGGCTACGTCGGTGGCCACCAGGATGCTGTATTTGCCCGCCCGGAAATCTTCCAACCGCTTCATTCTTTTATACTGCGGCACATCACCTGAAAGCATGGTGCAGTGGATGTTGTATTCCAGCAGGCGCGTATAGAGCCGGTTGGTCTCATCCTTGCGGTTGCAGAAGATGATGGCCCGGGTAAAGTCCTGCTGATGGATCAGGTTGTAGAGGAGGGTGAATTTTTCCCGGACAGTTACCATGTAGACGATCTGCTCCAGGCTGTCGGCCGTCACCTGTTCCGATTCGACGTTCACCCTGACCGGCGCGTTGGTCCACTGTTCGGATAAACGCAGCACCTCCGGGGTCATGGTGGCGCTGAAGAAGAGGGTCTGGCGGTCGTTTTTCGGCGGCGTGTTGTGGACAATGGTGCGGATATCCGGGATAAAGCCCATGTCCAGCATCCGATCCGCCTCGTCGATGACCAGGGTCCGCACCCTGCCCAGGCGGATGACCTTCTGCCGCATGAAATCCAGCAGTCTGCCGGGAGTCGCCACCAGGATGTCCACCCGCTTGTTGATGAACTGGCGGCGCTGTTGGTCGCTGGCGATTCCGCCGTAGGCCGAGGCAACGGTGAGGGAGGTGAAGCGGGCGAGATCGAGGGCGTCCTTTTCTATCTGGCACACCAGTTCGCGGGTCGGGGCCAGGATAAGGGCCCGGGGGCTTCCAGGCTGATGTTCGGCGGTTTCATCGCGCAGCAGGCGGGTCATGATGCTGATGAGGAATGCCGCGGTCTTGCCGGTCCCGGTTTGGGACTGGCCGGCGGCGTCGCCGCCGTCAATGACCCGGGACAGGATTGCTTCCTGGATCGGAGTGCAGGAGGTGAAGCCGAGGCTGTTGACCGCGGTCAGGAGTTCTTCGGGCAGCCCGAGGTCCTCGAACCGGGTTATTTCCGGGCCGGATGCGGCCGGACCGGCAGCGGGGATAACGGCATCGTCGCCCCTCACTGTTGTTCCGTCGTTGTTCATGGTATCGATTGCGTGTTCTTGTGTCATTTATTTCCTTTTCTGTTTGTTGCCGCCGTGGTCCAGCAGGTCAGTTCGACCGGCAGCGGTCGGGGCGGCGGAACAGAGGTGCGGCCATGCCGGTTTCGGTCATGGCCCGGCGCCTGTCGGGTTTTCCGTGGTCAGGGACAGGAGCGCGGCGATTTCGGTTTCAGGTGATCAGCAGGTACTTCAACGATTTTCGAAACGTGCGGGAGCGGAAAGAGAATCGGAAGGGTAGAATTCACGGAAGGCTGCTGCTTGGCTGTACATAACATAAAAAACAAACATACTGCATTTTGTCCCATATTACGAGAAATAAATAATCATTCCCTTTGCTGACGCAAGGAAGACGGGACGATAAGTTGGAAAACGACCGTCCGGAGGCAGGCGCCGGCCTCCGGACAGGCCGGTTTGCCGTATGGTCGCGGGCTATCTTCCCATGCCGGTGGCGGCAGGGATGAACATGTGCCAGGGAAAGTCCCTCTTTCTCACCATGAGGGTGTAATCCTCCGCCTCCCCGGAAAAGTATCCGGAGGGTGTGGGGGCGAACCGCCACCGCAGGACGATCCGCATGCGGGTCCTGCCTGGCTCGGCGTTGATCGGCACCTTGAGATGGGCTACATGGGGACCGGGGGAGCAGGTTCCGGCGGCGAGGACCACTCTCTCGCCGTAATCGTTGAAATCGCCGTCATGATTCCAGTCCAGGAACGCGGTAATGTTTTCCCCACACCAGTCAAGGTCGGGGGCAATGGAGACGCCCAGTCTGTACCTCTGGTCCTGGACGACTTCCGCTGTCCTGCCGGTGGTCCAAAAGGTGTAGTCTCCATAGCCGTTTCCATTGCGGGCGCTGGAGTTATTGATATTACCAATGCTTACATTGGTTATCCATTCACTCCGGTTGTCGCCGGTGAGGGCCGGATAGTCCACCAGAATCGTGTAATCCTCGGCCTCGCCCTCATCAATATCGCCAAAACTTGGGGGCGGGTTGTAATATTTCAGGACGATTCGCATCCGGACCTCGCCGCCCCTGGCGTTCGAGGGCACCTTCACGTTGACCGTGTGGGGACCGGGCGAGCACGTTCTGGTCGCAAGCGCCACTCTTTCGCCGGCATCGTCAAAGTCGCCGTCACGGTTCCAGTCAAAAAAAGCGGTGACAAACTCATCACACCATTCGAGGTCGGGATGAATGGTGACGCTCAGGGGATAGGTCCCGTTGGGCCGGACCCGGGTCATGAGGCGGGATTTGTCGTAGGTAAAGTCCCCGTAGCCGTTTCCGTTTTGCCCGGAGGTGTTGTTGATGGCGCCAAAGGTCACATTGGTGATCCACTCGTGTTGATTGTCTCCCCAGATGCCGGAGTAGGAGGCAGCATGGGCCGCGGTCGGGGAACACGGGAAGACCTGGGCGGCCAGGAACAAAATGAGTGAAATCAGAATTTTCTGCACTGTTGTCATGGATATTTGTCCGTAGGATTCAAGCCCCGTCCGCTTGGGGACGGTTTGCGGGTGATTGCCGGGAAAGTCGGGACATGAAATCCCCTCCTGTCATACCGGTCGATAATGAACGGCGCATCATGCTGAATATATGTGAAGATGAACGGTGGATGAGAAGCCTGCGGGATATTGCACCAGGAAGAATCATGCGGCGGCTTTTGCATCCTCTGGTTCCGGAATGCCCGGAGGGTGGTCGAGTCTTATCTGCATGCACACGGTTCGCTGAAATAGTGGATTGCCGGGAACCTTTCCCCTTGCTCCGGTCTATATATTCTGTTTTTCAGCCATAATTCAAGAAAATCCGTGCCGCTTCGTTTCATTCTCTTCCCTTTATGCGTTCCGGTCAGAGGCAATGAAACTGCTCTCTGGGGCAAAAAGGCACGCAGGAGCAGTATGTTCGATGAACAGCAGCGTTGCCGCCGGAGAGTAAGGGAAACTGGCATGATTTGAATTATCGGAATCAACATTGTATGAAAAGAGAGTGAGGTTTGTCATTTCACGGTAAACCGGTGATGGGGCAATGCAGAACAATCCGCCAAGCTGCCGTGAATCCTGTGGACATCGGAGAACGGCAGGTGGATCCCGGCAATGCCAAGAATGACAACAGGAATGCAGCTCAATCTTTTTCAATGGGACCTGATCGAGATCGGCAGGGCCAGGGAGAGCCTTGCCATACTTGATTTCGCCGGAGCGCGCCAAAGGCTTCAGAAAGTGCTCAATGTTCTGCCCGGCCATCGGGAAGCCCTTCGCACCATGCGCGATGTGCAGTTCTGGGAAGATGGTGTCAACGAATCGGACAAACTGGATCCGGAACCGGCCATTCGTTACCTGTGGGAGAGAATGCAGGGTTTTCCTTTCGGGGATACCGAGAGCTACGTGATCCTGCGGCGGACCCTCCTCGGACGCCTCCTGGTGATGATGCACTACCGGGAATCGCTCTACATCCCCCCGGACTTGTGTCGGGGATTCCTGTACCTTCAGCTTGAGGATCATGCCGCCGCAACAACCGAACTGCGGCTTCTGCTGGAACGGTTGCCGGACAACGGCCGCCTGCGTGCGTATCTTGCCGATGCTCTGTGGATGCAGGGAAAAGAGAAAGCCGCCGCTGAAATGTATGCCGCCGCTCTGCTCATTTCTCCACAGTCGGTTAATACGGCGGCGCTCCGCAACCCTCAGGTTACCGGCCTGGTCCGGGAACATGGCCCGGAACGTGCCCCCATGTACGGATATATGACCGGACTGCTGCCCCTGGGCGTTCCCTCTGTTGAAACCGCCACCCCGGAGACACGGGCCTATGCATGCCTTGTTGCCGCCGAACGGGCCAGACTGAGAAACGACTATCAGGTCATGATCGCGGCCCGGCGCGATTTCAAGGAACAGGCGCCGGCCGTATTTCAGGATTACCTGGACTGGCTGGCAGCAGGCGAAGCGGAAAAATGAATTAATACCCTGAAAATCGTCTTTCTCACTGCTGCAACCCATGCATGGAGACGACATGGCGGAACCCGCAGAGATGACGCCAATGCCCTGAAGCTGTACGAAACCGCCGCGGCAATTTTCCCGGATGAATCATTCTTCCAGGCCGGCCTCTCCTTCTGCCGGCAGAAATAACACTACGTCCCTACCTTCACAAAAAAATTGAGGGTTGTCACTATATGATAAACCCCATGCGGTATGATGATGAATAAATGAAGAATGCTGAAGGGGAAAATCCATAATTTTGAATTCCTGGCGCTTAACCCGCTTAAGTTTTTGATTCTGCGAATATAACGTAGACTGCCAACCGCAATAATTCATAATTCTACCTTCTGCATTCTTAATTTTTTCCTCGGTCCGTATTTGTCCAACCACCCGCAGTACAATGAATGAAAAGCCCTGGGGCGGATTATTTTTGAATTGTTCGAAATGAAAAGATATAAAAAAGGGATACAGCGTGTAATGATGTGATTTTGTGAACAAGGCGAATCTTTCTTCGCTTGGGTAAGTAAAGATGGTCGTTCAGACGATGAGTGGGGGCGAGTCCGGGTCATGAAAAAATCCTTGAAGGTCGATAAACATTTTGCGCCATGTCCCGTTGATGAGGGTGACGAGTTGTTTCCGAACGGCATCTTCGTATTCAATATCACAAAACTCCTCCAATACATTCAACAACACCCTGACAGCTTCACGCTTGAAGAAGCGGCGGTAAGCGATTTTCCCAAAGAATTTTCATCCATCACCGAGTCTCACCTGGATTCGGTAGATATTACCGTTCCGGTCGTCGTAGCGGAAATTGCTCTCGGCCGATACAACCTGATCGACGGTCACCACCGCCTGGAAAAAGCGCGCAGATCGGGCATGTCGAGTGTGCCGACATACAGGCTGGGAGTTGAGCAGCACATCAGATTCCTGACCAGTAAAAAGGCCTATGTAACCTATATCGGCTATTGGAACGATAAAATTAAAGAAGGGAAATGACATGGATGGAGAAATTGACGATTGAGGAGGAGAAAACTTTAAGATCACAAATTGTGACCTTAAAGGGGAGAGGCCAACATTCCAAATATCCGAGGATAATTTTTTGAGCATACGCAGAGATCGGGCAAAAAGACCATTCGGACACTAACTAATTTCCCTCTCCAGGGGGTGAGGGTGAGGGGGTATTCTTTCATTTCTTTGAAAAAAAACAAAAGAGGGGTAGTCACTATATGATAAACCGGTCGATGTATAATGATTTATATAATGTGGCACCACCCAAAAAATAGTTCGCAACCTGAGGGGAGTGATTTTTTTTCGCAGAGCGAAAAGTATTCTGTCACCGGCACATATGTCCCAGGCGGGGTGGTAAGGCTGAGATCACGGGCGGAGTTCGCTTTTCTTAGGAGAGATAGAGATGACTGAGGAATCCTATTTTAAATATTGGGGCAAGGTGGAGAAGGCCGAGGAGGGCAAACCGCTCCGTTATCATTTGCTCCCTTATCATTGCCTGGACGTGGCAGCGGTGGTGTCGGTATGGTGGGACTCCAGTCCAACGATTCGTCGCAGTTTTGGTCACGACGCAAACGCACTGGAATCGATCCGGGCCTGGGTTCTTTATTTCTCTAGCCTCCATGATTACGGCAAGTTCGACCTCCGCTTCCAACTGAAAGTTCCGGCAGTTTGGCAGACAATATACCCGCTATCTGGCCAGGGTCTGGCAATCCCATCGCCATTCGAATCAGTAAGCTATCGGCACGGAGAAAACGGACTTTCGTGGTTCAAGCAGGATTTTTTCGCACTGTGCGGTTGTGGGGCAGTTGCAGACTCCTTGTTCCTCGACGAGAGCGAGCCGCCCCAATGGGCTGCGTGGAAACCCTGGATCGAAGCTGTTACTGGCCATCACGGCCATGTAAAAAAAGCTGAGTATGTTAACGACACCGTTTTGCCCATATTATGCGACGGCAGATTCACAGTACTCGACCAAACCACGCGCCAAGACTGGCTTAAAGCGCTTGAACGGCTTTTTCTTCACCCGGCCGGTCTTTCCATCGCAGATACCCCCCCGGAGCCCTCGCCATTGTTGGCCGGTCTCTGCTCTGTCGCCGACTGGCTGGGCTCAAGATGTGATGAAACAAATTTCTCCTTCCAACAAAACCCGGCGCAGTTGGAGGAATATTTCAACCGCAAGGTATCGGATGATGCACCGCGCGTTTTTGACTTCTCAGGAATCGAAGGTTGCGCATGTAATTATGGTGGAATCGAGAAATTGTTACCCTCTGGGGTTACGCCCCGGCCCCTGCAACACAGAATCGATGAACTGCCCCTCGAAACAGGGTTGACCATTATCGAGGCACCAACCGGCTCGGGGAAAACCGAGGCCGCTCTTGCCTACGCCTGGCGTTTGCTGGACTCGGGGTATGCGGATTCCCTGATTTTTGCCTTGCCGACCCAGGCCACCGCCAATGCAATGCTGGGACGTTTGGAAAAACTGGCTGGCAAGCTCTTCCAGGATTCGCCGAATCTTTTACTGGCCCACGGCTCGGCCCGTTTCAACAAGGAGTTCGCCAATCTCAAGCGAAGGGGGCAAGCTGACGAGATGGAACCCGACGGCTGGGTGCAATGCGGTGCCTGGCTGGCGGAGAGTCGCAAACGGGTCTTTCTCGGCCAGATCGGGGTCTGTACCATCGATCAGGTCTTGATTTCCGTCCTGCCGGTCAAGCATCGCTTCGTGCGAGGATTTGGAGTCGGCCGCAGCGTGCTGATCGTCGACGAGGTCCACGCCTATGACGCCTATATGTACGGCCTGCTCGAAGAGGTATTGCGTCAGCAACGCGCGGCCGGTTCTTCGGCCATCCTGCTTTCCGCCACCCTGCCGGGCGCGCGGAAACAAAAACTTTGCGAAGCGTGGCAGCCCGGGCACGAAATTCTGGTCGACAGTACCACACCCTATCCCCTGATCACCCGGGCAGGCATGTCAGTCCCAACCTTTGTGTCGCTCAACGAGAACGAACAGCCGGCCGCCGTGGAAGTTAACATCGAATGCCTGACGGCCGCCGGGTTATTCCCGGAGTACTCCCTTCTTGATCGCGTCGCCAAGGCCGCCGAGGGTGGCGTCCAGGTGGCGGTTATCTGCAACTTGGTCAACGACGCCCAACGGGTCGCGGATAAACTCCGTGCGATCAGCTCCGCGCCGGTGGATCTTTTCCACTCCCGCTTCCGTTTCAAGGATCGGCAGGCCGTCGAGGGGCGGATCATCAACCGATATGGACCGGAAGGGCTTCGGGACAAGGGCAGAGTCCTGGTAGCGACCCAGGTGGTGGAACAGTCACTCGACGTGGATTTCGACTGGCTGGTCACGCAACTCTGCCCGGTCGACCTCCTCTTTCAGCGGCTAGGTCGCTTGCACCGGCATCGGCGCGACAGGCGACCGGAAGGCCTCGAGGAACCGCTATGCACGATCCTGCTGCCTCTGGACGGCGACTACGGCTATACCGGGAAGATATATGCCGACACCCGGGTGTTGTGGCGCACCGAACAAAAACTTCTTGCCGCTCCCTATGGTAAAATCGTCTTCCCCTCCGCTTACCGGGATTGGATCGAACCGGTCTACCAGGAAGAGGCGTGGGGAAACGAACCGGAACACGTCGAGACAGGCTTCGCAGCATATGTGGACCGGGTCTGGCAAAAACATTTCGCCGCCAAGCAAATGATCCAGCAGGCCTTTGAGATCACGCCGTTTTCGGACAGCGATGAAAAGGTGGTGGCCGTGACCCGTGACGATGAGATGGGCCTGACCATCATCCCCTATATGAATTCTCCTCAAGGTCGCCGCTTGCTCGACGGCGAATTGGTCGATGCCATGGAAGAATCCTGCCGGGCAGAAGAACTGGCCATGAACGCTATCAATGTCCCGGCCCGTTGGGGGTTGTGGCTGATGGAAGTATTGGAGAAAGACGACGAAGGTCGCCAATGGCTGGAGATGAATCCAAAGGAGGGAGGATTTGAGAGAGAGGCAAAGAAGATGGTTCTTCGCTATCGACGCGAAACAGGACTGGAGAGGACGAAATGAATCTACTGACTGAACCCTGGATTCCGGTCCGGCCCTTGCCAACGGGCCAGTCGGAGAAAATCACCTTACAAGAACTCCTGTGCCGGGACGGCAAGTGGGAGTTATGCCTGCCTCGGGACGACATGGAACTTGCGGCCCTGCAACTGCTCATCTGCATGGCCCAGGTCTTTTTCACCCCAAAAAACGTGGCCGAGCTGAAGAAAAGGATTGTCGCACCCGTGCCGCCGGATGCCTTCGCCACAGGCATTGCACCGTATAGAGAGTGGTTTCGCCTCGATCACCCGGATTTTCCGTTTATGCAGCTGCGAGGGGTACAGGCTAAGGAGCCTACCCCGATGGATAAGCTCCTTGCTGGAGTTACCGGAGCCACCAACAGCTGTTTTGTAAACGAACCCGGACTTGGCAACTGGCTTTGCGGCGGATGCGTGGCGATCGCCCTGTTCAATCAAGCCAGCAACGCCCCCAGTTTCGGAGGAGGGTTCAAAGGGAGCCTTCGGGGCGGAGCGCCAATCACTACGCTTGTTCAAGGTGAACATCTCCGGCAGACGATTTGGCTCAACGTTTTGAGTTTCGACAAGGTGATGGCGAATTTTCCTTGGCATAATGAGTCGAAAATGCAACCCCCCACCTGGGTCGAACCGATCAAAGCCGGAGATAGCATTTCTGCTCAGAGAATCGATTTATTCCGGGGGCTTTTCTGGCAGCCAGCCCATATCGAACTTCTTGCTTCCGGCGGTGATGAGCAGTTTTGCTGCTGTTGTGGTGGGGCGACTACCAGTTTCTATACAGGATTCAACAAAGCCAAGTTTAATTACACGGTTTCCGGTTTATGGCCGCACCCCCACGGCGCTCGCACGGCAACAGTGAAGAAAGGTGAACGTAAAGAGAGGTTTCTTTCCTTCACGACCACCGCCCCCGCCTGGACCCAACTGAGCCGTTTCGTCGTTCAGCGTGAGATCGATGGCAAGGATGAGGGACAAGAGCCAGCCGCTGTTATCCGGCAAGCCCAGGGACTCATTCGCAGCCTGAAACTCAATGCCGGGGGATATCGAAACAACCAGGCCTCAATTCTGGAACGCCGCCATGAGTCGATCTTTCTCAATGATGGCTGGAGCAATAATACAGGGGCCGTACATGAACTTGTCGGTCTGGCTCTCGGCTATCGGGACGCTTTGAACAAGGCTCTTTATGTCTTTTTCAAAGGATTAAAGGAGGTCCAAGGAGCAAAAGTCAAAGGTTCCGGGGTCTCTGTGCATGAAGTCGCAAAAGAGCAATTCTATCGCCGATCAGAAGATACCGTTCTCGACACCCTGGCGAACATCGATTTTTCCGCGCCCACCCCAGCCCTTCGAGCCATGCGGGAAAAACTCCATCGCATCGCCGTCGAACTCTTTGAGGACGGCGTCCGTCCCTATCTGAACGACCCGGAACTGGTCCGCACCATGGCCGTCTCCCGGAAGACTCTCTTCAAACATCTGCATGCCCTTAAGCCTCAACAGGACAGGAGGAATGACCATGGAACGCAAGGATGAGTTCATGAAGCTGTATCGGAAATGGCAACAGTTGCCGCCCGGCCCCCGCGCCGAACTGCGCCGGGCCAACAGGCCGGAGGACCTGCTTGAGATCCCGGCCTTCTACCGGCTCTTCAGCGGCATGGGCAACAAGGAGTGGGAGAAGGAGGCCGTTCAGCGCCTGATCTTCTGCCTGCCATGCATCAAGGATCATACCGATCACCCCATATCCCTTGGGGAAGCGCTGGCGAAAAAATGGGACGGAGGGAGGGCGGCGGTCAGCGAGAAACGACTTTTTCAGGTGATCCGCAGCACCGCACCCAACGACATGATCCAACTGCGCAGGATACTCAAGATGGCGGAACCGGTCGTCAACTGGCCGAAGGCGGCGAAAACCATATGGGATTGGAATGACCGAAGCAAGCGGGACCTTCTGGAACAATATTTTCTCAACTCGTCCGCAAACTGAAAAACCCACAAGGAGCGTATGACCATGAAAAATTTTATCAACTTCCACGTCCTGATCTCCCACTCCCCGTCCTGTCTCAACCGGGACGACATGAACATGCAAAAGTCCGCCCTCTTCGGCGGCGAACGGCGGGTGCGCATTTCCAGCCAGAGCCTGAAACGGGCTATGCGCAAAAGCGACTACTATCGGCAACACTTGGGCGAGTCGAGTATTCGAAGCCGCAACCTCGAACTTCTGGAGGGTGAATTTCTGAAACAACTCGGGAATGAATTCGAGGAAAAGGTCATTAAAGCGGCTCTTGAGCGATTTGCAAAAACGAAAACGGCCGAAGACGAATCTGACGATGAGCAGGAGGAGAGTGCCAGCGGCAAGAACACGGAAAAGAAGCTTGCCGTTGCTCCCTGGATAAAGGAAGAATTCAAGATTATCTGTCAAATTATCAAAGAGGTTACAGAGGAAGGGTTGTCTTCCGAGGAAGAAGAAAAGGCACGGTTGGATTTCGAGAAGCAGAAAGGAAAAAAGAAAAAATCCCATGAAAGTTTTGTTGATGCGGCGTTCGGGAAGAAAATCGACAAACGACTTAAGGACAATAAAGATGCGTTGTTGAAGGCAATCGGGTCGGCGACAGATGTTGCCTTTTCAGGCAGAATGGCCACATCTGGATTGATGACTACAGTTGACGGCTCCCTGGCCGTCGCCCACGCCATCACCACCCATGGCATCGATTCCGATATCGACTGGTTCACCGCCGTGGACGATCTGCAGGAACTGGGCTCCGGCCATCTCGACACCCAGGAATTTTCCAGCGGCGTCTTTTACCGGTATGCCAGCCTGAACCTTGGGCAATTGCAGGAAAACCTTGGCAATGCCCCCCGCGAAAAGGCCTTGGAGATTGCCGCTCACCTGCTCCACATGTTGGCGACCGTCGTCCCCTCGGCCAAACAGCAGACCTTTGCCGCCTATAACCTGGCCGACCTGGCCATGGTTTCCTTCTCCGACATCCCGGTCTCCTTGGCCAACGCCTTCGAAAAACCGATTCGCGGATACAACGGTAGTGGCTTCAAGGAACCGTCGATTAAGGCCCTGCATCAATACTGGCAGGATATCCACACCGGCTACGGCCTGGATGAGCGCTGTGGAGAATTTCTCCTCGGCGGTGTCGATGTCCCCCCCGGGGTCAACAGAAAGGCAAATCTGGCCGACCTGAAGACCTGGATTGTCAACAACGGTCAGGAGAAGAAGTGATGACAGACTTTCTGATCCTTAAACTCCAAGGCCCCATGCAGGCTTGGGGAGAGCATACCTTCGAAGGGAAGAGGCCGTCCGGTAACTTCCCGACCCGAAGCGCTCTGCTCGGTTTGCTCGGCGCCTGCCTCGGCATCCGTCGAAACAACCGGGAGCGTCTCCAGCAACTGGCCGACAGCGTCTGTTTCGCGGTGCTCAAGGAAGAACGCTTTCTGACCAAACGTGATGGGAGCAAAAAAGCTCTGCCGATGATCAAGGCCACCGATTACCACACCGTCAAAGATGCGCGGGAAGATTATGCTGGGTTGAAGAGCCATGAAACGATCCAGACCTGGCGCGAATACCTCTTCGATGCGTCCTATACCATCGCGGTCTGGAATGCCCCTTCCCCGGCAATCCCTCTCGACGAGCTCGATCTGGCTACGAAGACCCCGATCTTCACGCCCTATCTGGGGCGGCGGAGCTGCCCTCTGGCTCGGCCCCTTTTTGTGGCCCGGGTTTCGGCCGAAAATGCAATAGGCGCCTTGCGAAGCGTCGAGCCGGCTGGCGGGACGATTTACAGCGAGGAGGCGGGCGAGGTACGGACCATCCGGGTACGCGATGTCCCTTTGGTCCGGCAGCCCCGTCAATTCGCTACCCGTAACGTCTACGTGTATGGAGGGGCCAATGTATCTGAGTAAAGTCATGATCAGCGGCGCGGCCTGCCGGAACCCTTATGAAATTCATCGGGCCTTATGGAAGCTTTTCCCGACCGATGCCGACGCCGCGAGAGATTTCCTTTTCCGGGTGGAACGCTCCGGTCAGCGGGATTCAGAAATTTTGATGCAGTCTCTACGGGAGCCACTGGGCGCTGACGCACCGATAAACGAGGCAAGACTGCTTGGCAGCAAACAGTACACGCTATCCTTGACCCAAGGGCAAAATCTCCGCTTTAAACTCTTGGCGAATCCAGTCAAAACCATCAATGACGAAGGAGGGCGTCTGACCACCAAGGGAGAAGTAAAAAAATGTAGGGTCCCTCTTGTCCGGGACGAAGAACTGGAGGTCTGGCTGATTCGGAAACTTGCGGGGATTGCGGAAATCAAGACGGTTGAGGTCGAGAAACGACTACCATTGAACTTCCGCAAGGCAAGTGAAAAACGAATCGGGAAGGTCCAGCCCGTTTGCTTTCAAGGAACGTTAGCTGTTACCGACCCGGCCAGCCTTGAGGAGCTGGTGCAGAAAGGCATTGGACCAGGCAAAGCCTTCGGTTGCGGCTTGTTATCGCTGGCGAAGTGATAACATGACCGACAAACTGGCGGTCTGGACAGAAGCAAGGGAATTAGGTGATCAGATTGAACTATCCAGTGTGTTTCCGGTATTAAATCTTCTGACGCACTGGAAATTGTGGATTCACACAGATCAATCTAACTGCAGGAAGGGCTGATATAATGGCCAAGTTAAATGTGAAAGGGAGAGATATTGCCATCTTCAATAAGGAAGAAACGGATTATATCTGTATCACGGATATTGCCCGTTACAAGGATGCCAACCGAACAGATTACATTATTCAGAACTGGTTGAGAAACAGGAATACAATTGAGTTTCTTGGCATCTGGGAACATTTGAACAACCCTGATTTTAAACCCATCGAATTCGATGGGTTTAGAAAGCAGGCCGGCCTCAACAGTTTCATTCTTACAGCCAAACAGTGGATAGAAAAGACCAATGCCATCGGGATCTTTTCCAAATCAGGACGCTATGGCGGCACCTATGCCCACAAGGACATCGCCTTCGAATTCGCCTCCTGGATATCCGTAGAATTCAAGCTCTACCTGATCAAGGAATTCCAGCGGCTCAAGGAAGAGGAACAGCGCCAGCTCGGTTGGGACATTAAAAGAAATCTGGCCAGGATCAATTATCGCATCCACACCGATGCTATTAAGGAAAACCTGATTCCGCCTCAAGTGACAGGGAAACAACTCAGTAATATTTATGCCAGTGAGGCTGACGTCTTGAACATCGCCCTGTTCGGCATGACCGCGAAAAACTGGCGGGAAAGCAATCCCGATAAGAAAGGCAATATCAGGGATTACGCTAACAGCGCCCAACTGGTCTGCCTCTCCAATCTGGAGAACTTCAACGCCCTCTTCATCAGCGAGGGCATGGAACAGAATGAACGATTGCGAAAGTTGAATGCTATTGCCATCCAGCAAATGCGGCTGCTCACCGAAGACCGCCGGGGCAAAAAGCTTGAAGGCGGAGGTTGAAAAAGACATGCACGAAACTGGTGGTTTTCAAAAGCAAGGAAATCCGGAGGACGCTGTATAATAATGAGTGGTGGTTTGCCATAGCTGACGTGGTTTCCGCATTAACTGATTCCGTTGACCCTTCGGGTTATATAAAAGATATGCGACGTCGTGACGCTGAGTTAAGCAAAGGGTGGGGGCAAATTGCCACCCACCTTTCGATGGAAACCGGCGGCGGCAAACAAAAGGTTAACTGCGCCAACACCGAAGGCATCTTCCGCATCACCAGTTCATTCCATCGCCCAAGGCCGAAACCGGCGACCGGGTGGTCAGCGGCGAGAACTATCTGACCGAGCCGGAGAGCAGAAAACAACTGACAAGGAAGAACCAATGACCAGCCAGCATCCTTCCCCTTCCCCATCAACTTACCCCGAATTTCTCAGCCAGGTTAAACAACGTATCCGCCAGGGGCAGATGCGGGCCGCCCTTGCCGCCAACGCAGAGTTGATCAGGCTTTACTGGGATATCGGCAGGATGCTGGATGAGCAGCAGCAGCGAAAGGGCTGGGGCGCGGCGGTAATCCCTCGGCTTGCACGTGATATCCGCAATGAACTGCCGGAGATCAAAGGATTTTCAGAACGGAATATCAAACTCATGGTGCAGTTTTATCATGAATACCCATCTCTTTTTTCAATTGGGCAACCGCCCGTTGCCCAATTGTCAGGGACTGAGGCATCCCGGCCAGATGAAGCCAAAGAAAAAGTGCAACGGCTCGTTGCCCAATTGCCTTGGGCTCACAATATCATATTAATCCAGAAAGTTAAGGAAATGGCTCCCCGCCTCTGGTACATGCAGGGCACCATGGAACATGGATGGAGCAGAGATGTTCTGCGGTTGATGATCGGGAACCGCACCCATACACGGCAGGGCAAGGCAGTAACAAACTTTGAGAACCGTCTGCCGCCGCGGCAATCGGAACTTATGCAACAGACCCTTAAAGATCCCTATATTTTTGATTTCCTTACCCTTGAGGAACCATTCCACGACCGTGAACTGGAAACCGGACTGATCCGGCATCTGGAAAGATTTCTGCTGGAACTGGGACAAGGATTTGCTTTTGTCGGACGTCAGTATCACCTCGATATCGGTGAAGAGGATTTTTATCTTGATCTGCTTTTCTACCACCTTCGCCTGCGTTGTTTTGTGGTGATCGAATTGAAAAAAGGCAACTTCAGACCTGAGTATGCAGGCAAGATAAACTTTTACTGCAACGTGGTTGATGACCATTTGCGGCATGAAAACGATAATCCAACCATCGGCCTCATCCTCTGCCGGGACCGGAAGACCGTTCTTGCGGAATACACATTGCGCGGGGTTGAAAAGCCCATAGGCGTCTCGGAATATGAGTTGACGCGTGCCTTGCCGGAAAGCCTACGGTCAGCGCTCCCCACTATCGAGGAAATTGAGCGGGAATTGAGTGAGGTTGGCGACGAGCCGTCTTTTGACTTCAATCCGGCCATCGCCCCCGACGAAGACCGAGCGGTCCTGGATATCGTCAACCATTATGCCCGCACCTGGCAGCTTCTGTTGCAGTACGACGAAGACAACCTGCTGGCACCTCCGGGCCAGCATGAACCCAAAGCAGGTCTCGACCTGGACCAGGCCCGCCGGGCCATCACCTCCCTGAAAAAAGAACTGCTGGCCAAGGGAGAGGCGACCGATATCTTCGGGCATGAGCGCGGTCACGGACTTGCCGGAATCATCGGTTCGATACAGCAGACCTTTGGCGGCCAGGAACTGTATACCAGCGTTGAAGAGAAGGCAGCCCATCTTCTCTATTTTGTGATCAAAGACCATCCCTTCACCGACGGCAATAAACGGATCGGCTCCTTTCTTTTCGTACTGTTCCTGCACTCGAACGGTCTGCTGGATACCGAAAAGCGCTTCGACAATCGGGCGCTTGTATCTTTGGCTCTGCTGACAGCGGCAAGTGAGCCGGGGCAGAAAGAGTTGGTGATCCGGCTGATTATGAATTTGCTTTCAACATAATAAGGCATGAAATGACTGAACCAATACTTCCTCCCCTGAAACCCATTCCCATAAAAGAACGGCTTTCCGTTCTTTTTCTGGAAAAAGGCCAGCTCGATGTTCTTGATGGCGCTTTTGTGGTCGTGGATAAGAACGGTGTGCGGACCCATATTCCGGTGGGCGGCGTGTCCTGCCTGATGCTGGAGCCGGGCACAAGAGTATCCCATGCTGCAGTCACCCTTGCTGCAAGAGTTGGCTGTCTGCTGGTCTGGGTCGGCGAGGCCGGGGTTCGATTGTATGCTTCCGGGCAGCCAGGAGGAGCGAGGGCTGACAGGCTGCTGTATCAGGCACAGTTGGCCCTTGACGATACTGCCCGCCTGAAGGTTGTTCGAAAAATGTATGAACTCCGTTTCAAAGAAAAACCGCCGGAGAAAAGAAGCGTTCAGCAATTGCGAGGCATTGAAGGGGCACGGGTAAAAAAGATGTATGAACTGCTGGCCAGGCAGTACAGAGTCCCCTGGGCGAGACGTAATTATGACGCCGACAACTGGGGAAGCGGCGACATTCCCAATCGTTGCCTGAGCTCGGCGACCGCCTGTTTGTATGGTGTTTGCGAGGCAGCCATCCTTGCGGCCGGGTACGCGCCGGCAGTAGGTTTCATTCACACAGGTAAACCGCAATCTTTTGTGTATGATATTGCCGATATTTTTAAGTTTGAAACGGTAATTCCCATTGCCTTCCGGATTGCAGCAAGAAAACCGTATGATCCCGAACGAGATGTCCGAATAGCCTGTCGTGATATTTTCCGGCAGACAAAACTGCTCAAAAGAATTATTCCGACCATTGAGCAGGTCCTGGCGGCAGGTGAAATAAAGCCTCCGCCAATGCATGAGGAAGCAGTTACAATTGCCATTCAAAACAAGGAGCAGTTAGGCGATGCTGGTCATCGTGGTTGAAAATGCACCCCCTCGTTTGCGGGGCAGGTTAGCAGTGTGGCTGCTGGAAATCAGGGCCGGAGTCTATGTCGGAAAATATTCGAGCCGCGTAAGAGAAATGATCTGGAATCAGGTTTGTAAGGGCGTAGGAGAAGGAAATGCCGTCATGACCTGGTCAACAAATACCGAATCAGGTTTTGATTTCATGACTTGTGGGGCCAATCGACGTATCCCAAAGGAGATGGAAGGTGTAAAACTTGTTTCGTTCTATCCCGCACCGGAAGAAGAGACCTGAATTATTATGACTCAAATGGACCGAAAATTATCGGTACAGTTTTGCTCTTTGAAAATTGAATAGAACTTCAGGGAAATAGAAGAAGTACGTTCCCCACACACGTGGGGATGAACCGGTTCCCCTGAATTTACCGCAACCCCTGATACAACGTTCCCCACACACGTGGGGATGAACCGCGGCTCCTGTTCTCGCATTTCGGCTTGGAGAAACGTTCCCCACACACGTGGGGATGAACCGCTTGCATACGCATCACTGGCAACAACCGAGGCACGTTCCCCACACACGTGGGGATGAACCGGAACCATGATTCATGCTTGCGTAGAGATGGGGACGTTCCCCACACACGTGGGGATGAACCGGCGGATGCGCTCTCATGTGCTTTCGGCCATAAACGTTCCCCACACACGTGGGGATGAACCGGCGCTCGACCTCGAACCGGTCGTATATCTTCAACGTTCCCCACACACGTGGGGATGAACCGCGGATATTGATGATACTCCGGTGAATGGTGTTACGTTCCCCACACACGTGGGGATGAACCGGGTTATGCGGGAGGCCCAACGGGGCATGAATAACGTTCCCCACACACGTGGGGATGAACCGAAAATCAATAGCCGCGGCAAAAATGTTTGATGACGTTCCCCACACACGTGGGGATGAACCGTAATATAATTTCTACTAATTGCGCCTATAACCACGTTCCCCACACACGTGGGGATGAACCGATCAAATCGAAACCGGGGAGTACGGCCCCGACACGTTCCCCACACACGTGGGGATGAACCGCCGGGAGACGTTCTCTGGGTGAGGGAAACGTGACGTTCCCCACACACGTGGGGATGAACCGGTGTTGAATGCAAAGAGTGTGGCGGCACGGGTACGTTCCCCACACACGTGGGGATGAACCGGTGGGAAGAAAACGAAGCACGGAAAGCCTATCACGTTCCCCACACACGTGGGGATGAACCGGCTGCTGTGGGATTACGTCATTGTCGAATGGAACGTTCCCCACACACGTGGGGATGAACCGGAATCAATTATGTTTGGGGATGACGAGGAGGCACGTTCCCCACACACGTGGGGATGAACCGATTCAAAAAGAAAGGTGTTTGTGATTCATTCCACGTTCCCCACACACGTGGGGATGAACCGATTATCAATGGCACCGGAGCTGGCGAACCGAAACGTTCCCCACACACGTGGGGATGAACCGTATATTCTGAGCTGCATTGAGGTCTCGATCTAACGTTCCCCACACACGTGGGGAT
>JALNWY010000053.1 GCA_023230665.1 Deltaproteobacteria bacterium | reverse complement strand
TTGATATACTGTATCGCACGTTCCCTGCTTTGATACTGGGCAAACACATGATCTATCCGATTCTCTATCTCGTCAAATGCCTTCGGCCATTGCTTGACTGCTCTTTGTTCTTGCTCTCCCATTCCGTGACGCCCTCCTTCGATTTCCTCGCAGGAGATGTATGTAGGGCTTCAATGTCAGTTTTTCTACCCCACCACTGTAGTACTAGGCGCTCCCAGAGAAGGTGGGCGGTATGGGAGTCGTTCCATCAGATCTACAAGCGCTTTCCTCTCCCGCCAGTGGTCATCGTCCATAAATTGGCTCGTCCGTAGTGAATGGTTGCTTCTGAAGAGCCGGATGCGGGAAAGCCGCACGTCCGGATCCGTGGGGGGCCGGGTTGGGCAACCGCCCGGTCTACCCGACCAGAACTTCACAAAGGAGACCACCTGTCAGATCGAGTCTTAGCTACTATTATCGTTATGAGTCGGCGGGGATCCAGGCTATATACCTCATAGGGGCAGCTCTCACGATTTGTTCGGGAATGATCGTCATATCAGGGGCTTAAACATCGGCAGGCTTATATCGGGCGTGACATTCTCCCATGCTACGGTGACAGGCATCTCGCAGGAGACCTCCTCAGGCGAGCATCCCACGATGTTCGTCAGGAGCCGCGGCCCTTCCTGGAGCTCCACCACGGCGACCACATAGGGGAGATCCTCCAGGAAACCCTGATGAAATGCGACGTGATACACTGCATACGTATATACCTTCCCGGTCCCGGTTGATACGATCGACTGAAAATCACTGCACAGGCACTTTGGGCATACAAGGGACGCAGGGAACCGGATATGTCCGCACGAAGCACACTGCTGAAACTTTAGTTCGTGGTTTCTGCATCCTTCCCAGAACTCCTGGTTGTCGCCGTTTACCCGTGGCAGCGGCTTGTTATACGCCATCGCTATATCCTCCCCAGGACGCAGCAGGAATGGGCCTGCAGGATCCCGCCGTTGTCGCTCACCAGGATAATACTGGGCTCCTTTGTTTGTGTGGCGGGTCCGAGCTGGCGGTCTTTGCACCTGCCCATGATCTGCATGGTAGCCTCGCTCAAGGGGGTCAGCCCCATATAGTATGCCTCGGAGAGCTGACCTCCGGAGGTGTTGACGGGCATGCGGCCTCCAGGGCCGATCGTGCCCTCTGAGAACCAGCTTTCTCCTTCACCCGGTCCGAAGAAACCGTAATCCTGAAGCGTGAGTTCCACGGTATAGGTAAAGCAGTCGTAAATCTGGCACGCATCGACATCATCTCTGGTGACGCCGGCCATGGACAGCGCTGTTTCGCATGCCTTGCGTGCCCCGGTCGATCCGGTCAATGTGCCTGACTGCGTGACCTGCACGGACGGGTTGTGCTGGCCGAGGCCCAGGATGACGGCAGGCCGGTGTCTGAGGTCCCTGGCACGCTCCAGGGTGGTGATGATGACGGCCCTGCCGCCGTCGTTCACCAGGCAGTTGTCCGGCAGGCGCAGCGGCTCCACCACGTACTTGGAGGACAGGTAGTCGCCGAAGGACATGGGTTTGCCGTGCATCATCGCATGCGGATTCAGGTTTGCCCAGGCGCGCTGAGCCACGGCAATGTGCTTCCATGTCTGCGGGCCGGTGTTGAATTCGTGCATGGCCCTGCGTGCCGCAAGGGCATACCCCCCGGTGGCCCCGAAGTGGCCGAATACCGCGTCGTCACCGGCAAAGTCCATGAGCATGGTAAACAAGCTGGCGCTGGAGAACGCATTGTGACCATAGGAGATGAGTACATACCGGCACAAACCCGCATCGAGCACGCCGACCGCGTGCTGGAGATGGCTGCGCGATCAGTTTGCGTCCTGACTCAGATAGTTGGGCTCGATCCCCAGATGCTGCGCCACCAGGTGCGGCGTGAGATCGTTTTCATCTGAAGGTGCCGGAAAATGTCGGTAGCAGATGAGCCCGTCGATGTGGTCCTTTGGAATGCCTGCATCATTGATGGCATTCGTGCATGCTTCCAGATGAAAGCTCAACGATGTCCTCCCCGGCACCCTTCCCTGCGGGGTATACCCCACGCCGACAATGGCATGCGTTTTTTCCCTGTCCATGGATATGATCTCCTTTTCACTTCTCCGCCAGAGAGAAACTGTCGACACCTTTGAATGGACATGAGCATAAGTGCTCAGCCTGCCCTCTGTTTTTATATTTACCACACCCGCATCAGGGCATGCATCCCAAAAAAGGAGAGAACCATGAAAAATCCCTGGCCGGTTTCCCTGAGCTCTCTATCAACATACTTACGCTATCATCGCAATCAGTGGGGAGATCTGATTCTTGACCGGTTTTCGAGTTGCTACGTTTGATAATTTAGTGCTACTATTTACTCGTTTGATATTGTGAGATTGGAAAGAGGCCCTGGTCGTGAATTGTCTCTGCTCCTCAGGCGGGTCAAGGTTATCATTGCGGCATGGGAGGAGGGGATTCTCGTATGGCCGGCAGGGTAGACCATGTTACGGGATTCGAGCATCTGTCCCTGATAGGGTTCGAGAACCGATGAACATTTTTCTCAAAATCATTGCTGGCAACAGAGACGGAAAGTTTGCCCGCACCGGAGCCATAACGTCAGCCTATCTGGAGAGCCTCAACCGGAAGCTTCTCCTGCTGGCCCTGCTGCTCGGCGCGACCCTTCTTGTCGCTGTATTTGCCGTTGCACGGGGAGCATATGAAATTCCCATCGGATGTATATTCCGCGCCCTGCTGGGAGATGCCGACGCCACCGCCGGCGTGGTGATTGTCAATATCAGGATGCCGCGGGTGATCGCCGCCATTCTATGCGGCTGGGGGCTCTCGCTCTCCGGGTTGAGCATCCAGTCACTGCTCAAGAACCCGCTCGGCTCGCCTTCTACGCTCGGCATCAGCCAGGGAGCCGCCTTCGGGGCTGCGGCAGCGATCGTTGTATTCGGCGCCGAGATGTTCTCGGTAACAGCTTTTGCCTTTGGCGGGGCCATGGCGGCCACGGCAATCATACTTATCTTGTCCGGCCTGAAACGTCTTTCAGCCGAAGCTGTCATCCTGGCCGGGGTGGCTCTGTCATCCTTGTTTGTATCGGCAACGATTCTGATCCAGTATTTGGCCACAGAGACCCAGCTGGCCATGGTCGTTTTTTGGACCTTTGGCGATGTGGCGCGATCCAGCTGGAGGGAAATCGGCCTCATGGCCGGCGCAGTCATTCTCGCCTCCCTCTACCTGATGTTCATTCGATGGGACCTCAATGTCCTTGCCTCGGGAGAAGAAGCCGCCAAAGGGCTGGGGGTGAATGTCGGCAGAATACGCGTGGCCGGCATGGTAATGGCGGCGCTGATTTCCGCCATGGCAACCGCCTTCCACGGTGTCATCGCCTTTATCGGGCTGATAGCTCCGCATATGGCCCGGCGTTTCGTGGGCGACGACCACTGCCTGTTGATTCCTTTTTCTTCGGTTTTAGGGGCGCTGATTCTCCTGACGGCCGACACCATAGGCCGTATAATCATCGGTTCAGGGGCTCTGCCGGTGGGTGTAATCACATCGTTTCTGGGAGCGCCGATGTTTCTCTATCTGCTCGTTCGAGGGTACCGATGATGCTGACCGTAACCAATATCGATTTCTCGTACAACAGCCATCCGGTTTTGTCGGATATAACTTTTTCCCTGGAAAAGGGAGAGATCATGTGTGTTCTGGGCATGAACGGCGCAGGGAAATCTACTCTGCTCAAGTGCCTGAATCGTATTCTCAAGCCCTGGCGAGGATCAGTGCTTGTGGATGGTGAAAACCTTCTGCTCATGAGCCAAAACAGCGTGGCCCGTCGCATGGGCTATGTCCCGCAGCGTCATCCGGAAACAAGGCATTCGGTTTTCGAGGCAGTGCTCATGGGCCGCAAACCTCACATCAGGTGGTCGCTGACGGAAGATGACTACAGACTTGTGGAAGACATCATTATGCGGCTCGGCATCGCTCATCTGGCCATGCGGCCTGTGAGCGACTTGAGCGGCGGTGAGATCCAGAAGGTGATCATTGCCAGGGCACTGGCCCAGTCGCCGGCAATACTTCTGCTGGACGAACCGACGAGCAATCTGGACTTGAAAAATCAGCTTGAAGTGATGGGGCTCATTCGCCATATCGTTGACACCCAGGATTTGTCGGCCGTAGTCGCCATCCACGACCTCAATATCGCCATACGGTTCGCAGACAGGTTTGTTTTCCTGAAAGAACAGAGAATCCACGCGGTATCGACCAGAAAAGACCTCACCCCGGAGATGATCCGGCAGGTGTACGACATCGAGGTGGCGCTGGAGGAATGCAGAGGTCATACCGTGGTTGTCCCGGTATGAGTGAGGAGAAATCATTGAAGAATACGCACCTTATGAGATTATGCATCGCGACAACTCTCCTGGTTATGGTCCCTGCCTGCATCGCCGCGCAGACAGTCATGGTCAAAGATATGGCCGCTCGGCAGGTGACAGTTCCTTTTGATCCGGACCGGATCGTTTGCCTCGGACCGGGAACCTTGCGATTGATCGTCTATCTGCAGGCTGCATCGAAAGTTGCCGGCGTGGAAGACATGGAAAAAATGAACCCCGGCAGCAGGCCATACTGGATTGCCCATCCAGAACTGTCCAAGCTGCCGCGATGCGGCCCAGGGGGTCCTGCCGGCATCAATAAAAAACCGGACCTCGAGGCCGTGCTCGCTGTGAGGCCCCAGGTGATATTCGTAACGTATATGGATGCCTCTCTTGCGGACAAAGTGCAGCAGACAGTGGGTATTCCGGTGGTCGTGTTAAGCTATGGCTCTTTCGCAACCTTTGACGAGGCAGTGTATGATGCCGTGCGCCTTGCAGGGAGGATCCTCAACCGCGAAAAAAGGGCGGATCATGTTGTCGCGTATATCGAATCCCTGCGAAAGGACATGCACAGGCGAACCAAGGACATCCCGATCGAGTCGAGGCCGGGTGTCTATGTCGGCGGCATCGGCTATCGCGGTACTCATGGAATTGAAAGTACCGAACAGCGCTATATCCCATTTGACTGGATAGGGGCAAGCAACGTAGCCGAACATGTAAAGGCCGATATCGGCAGCCATGTTGCCATGGATAAGGAGATACTGTTGAAGCTGAATCCGGATGTCGTTTTCATCGATGGCGGCGGAATGCCCCTTGTGATGGAGGATTATCGCAAGAAACCCGAATATTATGATGTATTGAAGGCATTTTCCGCCCGTCAGGTCTATATTCTGCACCCGTTCAATTGGTACGCGACCAACATCGGCACTGCTCTGGCCGATGCCTATGCGATCGGGAAAATCCTGTACGGAAAACAGTTTGAAGATATCGACCCCAAAAGAAAGGCAGATGAAATCTACACCTTTCTGGTCGGGAAGCCGGTCTATGAGAGCATGCAGAAAGAATACGGGTCCATCGGGCAGAGAGCACCATTTCTCAATGAATCGAGGAACATGCCCAAATGAGAGCTCTCATATGCAATATCCATGGAATACAGTCGGCCTCTGCCAAAAAAACACCCTGCAGGGCTGAAGAAAGGAAGTCATCATGAATGCACAAGGAATCTTGAATACCGAGGAGTTTAAAAGGTGCGCTCAATTCCATGGGCATGTCTGTCCAGGGCTTTCCATCGGCTACAAGGCAGCCAAACTGGCTATGGACAGGCTCATGGAGGGACGCGCCATCGACGAGGAGATCGTGGCCGTGGTGGAAACGGATGCATGCTCCGCCGATGCCATCCAGGTGATTACCGGGTGCACCTTTGGCAAGGGCAATTTGATATACAAAGACTACGGGAAAATGGCTTTGACACTGCTCAGCAGAAAAACCGGGCAAGGCGTCCGGGTGGCCGTGCGACACGGCGCCTTTTCACCGGACGAGAGGCATTTCGAGCTCTTGCGCAAGGTCATGAACAGCGAGGCAGATAAAGAGGAGACAAAAGAATTTCATGATCTTCATCTCAAACGCAGCAATGATGTGCTCGAGATGCCGGATGACGAGCTCTTTGATGTGACAACCGTACGCATGGATCTGCCCGCCAGGGCCCGGATCGAGCCTTCGAGACCCTGTTCCAGGTGTGGAGAGCCTGCGATGGCATCAAAACTTGAGTTTGTGGGAGGAGTATGGATCTGTCGAGGCTGCCGGGAATGATACAGGTCCCTTCTCGCCCCGGCCGGATCAGTAAGATGGAGTGAGGATGGAGACCCGGGCGCTTGCCGTAATGGGAGTTCATTCAAGGGATTTTCCCGTGCTCGACATGCTGAGGGTGCCATGGCGGACGCCTTTGATCGACTGCAGCGCATTGGCCAATTTCTGAACCTCTGTTGCACGTCCCTTCACGGCAACGATCTCGAGGCAGTTGTGGTGGTCGAGATGGATGTGCTGAGATGAGATGATGATTTCCTGATAGCCGTGCTGGATGTTGGTAAGGCGGCTTGTAAGCCCTCGCTGGTGGTGATCAAAGATGAAAGTGATAGCGCCTGCCACCTCGTCATCTTCTTCCCATTCTTTTTTGATGAGTTCCTGGCGGATAAGATCTCGCAATGCTTCGGATCGTGTCGAGTAGCTCTTGTTCTCGATGAGGCGGTCGAATTTTTCAAGAAGGCTGCTTTCGATTGATACACCAAATCTTACAAGCTCTGTCATGATCCACCTTGTGCTATTTTTTCATGGCAATCGTGCCACAGCCAAAAGAAGGTGTCAAATCAATCTCCTTATAAAACTCCTGGCAGGTCTTGTCCTGTATCAAGTTTTCGGCATGTGCCGGCTGTACAACGCGGAAAGCAATCGTGGTCCTCATGTCTTCCACTCCTTGCCGGGCGATCTCCTGCTGGATGAAAGGGCCATCTTCCCTGATCGCAGCCTTCCTGTGTTGCCGGTCTTGGGCGTGCCTTAAAAAAGCCGGGCCCTTAAAAGAGGGCCCGGCACACCGCAGATCAGCATTTCGTTTGCTGTGCATTGCACAAGTTGTCTTGTTTGCTCATTCAAACAACTCTTAAGTAAGGAGGGCGATATCACTTGAGCATCTGCCTGAACTCCCTGGTCAGGGGGTGATCTTCGGGCAGGTGCTCGGGGATAGGATCTTGCGCAAGTGCAGTAGTGTTCCCCGGAATCGGGAGCACATCGAGCACATGGGCATAGGATATCCATTGCGGGACGTCCAGACGCTTGCCCTGTGGATGGTTCCAGGTCTTGTACCAGAATATCTCGTTGACCGATTTCCGCTCGTTCATGGCCTGTATCTCGGCGATAAAGGCATCCTGCTCGCTCTTGGCCGAGATGGCGATCAGGGCCAGCATCTTGTTGGTCGGCGGCAGGCCCGGCGCAAGGATATTCCAGAATCCCTGGCCCCACCCACGCTTGAGCTCATCGTCCGTGTCCAGGAGTTCTGCCGAGTGGATCGGGCCGGTCATGCAGAAAGCGCCGTAGAGCAGGTCCTGCTCGTCCGGCACATTCGTGGTCCCATCGAGGTGCACGGAATTGAGCCCGGCCTGAATGGCGCTGCCCGCGGTCTGCTCTGCGATATCGATCGGAATGCCCTTTTTCTGAAGGGCTTCCATGTCGAGGTAGACAAAGAGCATTTTGTGCCCGTCTTCACGGGGCTTGAGCACCTTCTGGCCGAGGTCGCACGCGAGCTTCGCCATGTCGCGGTACGTGTCGAAATCCAGGTCGGTGCTGCTGTCGGCCAGATTGGCCGAATATGCCGCAATGATATCATCGTAGCACTTCCTGAGCCCGTCTCCTATGCAGCCCCGTATGGATGCAAGCATGGATGCGCCCCGGGAGATGTTTCCTTCGATCACCATGGTCTTGACAATACCGTGCAGCCCGGCTTTTCGCAGCTCCCGGTTCACGCAGAGGAAATAGCGTGACATAACGACCACCGGGACCTGGCGCGAGAAATCCGCATTGCGCCGCTCGCTCTTGCGCTCGATGATCTTGGCGGCAGCGAGGTCCATGATTTCCTGATCAAAGCTTTTGCGGTGCTCGGACTGCTTGAGGCCGATCTGCAGGATACAGGCGATGGATGCCTTCGGGTCCATGCCCTCCACAAAAGCCACACCGCGCAGGGCCTCATAGCCCGACCTGTTTGCCTCTGCCGTCAGGGGTTTCGCCAGAGAGCATCTGATGACGTTCACTCCATAGTCGCCACCGAGCACTGCGCCGACCGAACTTCTCAAGTTGTGCTCAAAGGTGCCCATGTCGAGGTTTTCGAGGCTCTCCATACTGGGAGGAAGAAGACGGCGCCGGTTCTTGAGCATATCCACGAACACCCCGGCATAGCCGGTATTGAAGAGTACCACGGTGGCGAATGCGTTTTTCACGAACCTTTCCGAATTTGCCATGGTTCCGAATTTTGAAAAGGCCCCCTCGATATGGTGGTTGAAGGTCCAGTCAAGGTACATGCCCTGCCAGTGCTGGGAGTAGGTGGCCACTGCTGCCTTCAGGCCGCAGGCAAGCACCTGGGCGAGCTTGTACTTGTTTGGAATCGACGATACCTCGAAGGGGCTGAAATCCTTGCCCTGGTAGTCGCTCGCGTGCCAGATCGCGCGGATCCCGGCGTTCATATGCCCGGTAATCGCCCGGGGAGAGCGTAGAAACGGCACCTGCGACCGTCCCGGGTGCGTTGCGGGGTACTGCTGTGAGGCGTGCACGCTGTCCGTACCTTGAGGTCCTACCTGCCTGCCCTTGGCCTTGCCGAAAATTCCTGTTTCCTCCTTGTTCATATTCGGGTATCCTTTCATAGTGTAGTGTATGCTATACCGTCATCGGGACTGCGCCGGCGCAGGGACCGTCTCCATGATCGTGCCGGCATGGCAGTACCGGCACAGGAGCCGCCCTGTTAGGGCGCCGTCCCCCTGACGGGGGCATCCTTTATAAGTGTTGCATTCTCTTTCACGCCTTTATTCCTATGACCTGTCTTCATGGAAAGATTCCGGCGAGGGAAAATACCGGGCCTTGCTGCTCTGCTCGCCGACAAACCCGTTCAGGAGCACTTCCAGGATAACGGGTATCTCGTGGGTCAGAGGATAATCCATCTGGCAGCGGAACCATCTCTGAGCAACACCGTCGATGAAGCCGAGCGCGCCATAGAAGGTGGAATAAAAGCTCGTGGTCTTGAGCCGGTGTTCGCGGTTCAAGGCCACGATGCGCTCCTTGAGCATGGGGAGGTGCGAGACGATGTAGTCATAGAACATGGTCTTGCCTCCGGGCCGCTGGAATATCGCCTCGCTCTGGATGAGGCGATAGACCAGGGGATTGGTCTCGATGAAGCGCACCCAGAACACGATCAGCTCGCGGATCTGCTGGAGTATGTCGGTCTCCTGGCTGCAGATGGCGCTGATCTTTTCGACGATCTCCTGATAATATTCCTCCAGGAGCTGATCCAGAAGGTCTTCCTTGCTCTTGAAATAGGTGTATACCGTGCCCTTGGCCACACCAGAAAGTGCCGCTATCTTCTCCATGGTTGCCTGGTGGTAGCCTTCCTCGGAAAAGATCTTGAGAGCGGCGCAATAGATCATGCGTCTCTTCTCATCCGCAGATCGTCGATGCTGCTGCCTCTCCGAAGCGGCCGGAGAGGCGCTTTGCAGGATATCGCCCAGGAGCTTCGGCGGGAGCACGACCGTGGCCACCCCCATCTTCCCGGCCTCGTCCATGGCCGCGGCGAAGAGCCGGACAGCAGCCGGAGCCATGTCCTTTTCAAGGAGATAGGTGAGAATATCCCTGAGATATAAAAAAAGCCACTTTCCCTGCGCATCGAGACGCGCGCCGTCGGACTGATCCTCGCCGCCGGCCTTGGCGAGGCGATCTTTCAGACTTGAACGAAAGGCTGCCTCATGGAAATCCCCTTCTGCCGTAAAATAGCTCCCGACTTCGGCATAAAATGAAATCCGCCTGCCGCCTGATTTCTCGAGTATGATACGTTTCCCGGCCATGTGATTGCCCTGTGCTCCATACTATTATGACTGACCGGTCAGTCTTATACAATACACCCCAGGGCCTGTCAAGGAGGCAGTTGCTTTTTCAAAAGAAATAACAGAACTCTGCGAAAGGCATGGCTTTGCGGAATCCGTTACTGAAACGATATGTCATAGGTCTCATTCCCTTGGTCGCGGCAGGTTCCGCAGCCGACCATCTTCATGTCGCCCATTCCCTTTGACCTGAACTCGGCCGTGATATCGCAGTCGAGAAAGCGCATGGTCTTGTTGCCGAGATGGGCTTTGCCGGAAAACTGGAGCAGGGGAAGGCTCGACAGCTCGATAACAGGCGTCTCGCCCGTGGTCACGAGCGTAAAAGGGCCGGTGATGTCGCCGAAGGGGGTGCCGGGAAAGGTGATGGCCCCTGTCTTGTACTCGGAGTCAAATCTCACAGTGCCGTAATACATGTGGCCTTTCTGGTCGACCAGAACCGCATCATTGCTCCATTTGCACCCGGCGATCAACGCCGGAAGCACAATAGCGGCAAGCGCGAAAAAACCAAGCTTCACGATAAAGCCTCCTCACTCTGAATAGCAAAAGGAACGAATAAGCCTTGATCTTGTATAAAAAACCCCTGGTTGTCAACCATGGATGAGGACATGCCGGTGTGCGGGGGATGGGAGGGGACCTTGGCCATACTCAAGTCAAAGGATGCCTGGGTTTGCAGACAGCAGCGGGCCCCCTCGGTGCTGGCGGCTTGTGCCGGACGGTTCGCCTGCCCATGAGGAAAAGGAGTCCAAGGCGGTTCGTTGATGCTGATCGAGCTTGCGGTTCGCCTGCCCGTGCTGAAAAGGGACACACGAGCCGGATAAGAGAAAACGTTGTTCGTGGGTGCTTCTTCGCTGATCGGGGGGCAAAGGCCCCTGCCGAGGGGTATGGTACGGGCCGGACTTGGATGTCGTGGAAAAGGGGGCGGCGCCGTCGTGCTGGTCCGGGATGACGTTCAGAAAAGAAAAAGTAGTGTCCCCTGTGCTTTAATCCATATTCGAATCTCGTAGTGCCTATACACTATCCGATCATACCAGGTGCACCACAGATATCACCATTTATAAGCCCCCTTTTTCATCATTAATACGTGCACAGGAGACAAACGAAATATATCTTACAATGTCTGAGTAAATCAAGGATTATTTTATCATTCGTGTACTTGCTTGATATCTTTGTGGTATTCTTGAATGGACTTGACCATATCCTTGCCGTTGCGGCAGGCCTCGATCCCCCGGGCCGCGGCAATGGCTGCGGCGAGTGTGGTGATGTAGGGCAGCTTGTAGCGTATGGCCGCCTTCCGGATGTAGGAATCGTCGTGCTTGCTGAGTTTGCCGCTGGGGGTGTTGATGATCAGGTCGTACTCCCTGTTCTTGATGCCGTCGATGATGTTGGGCCGTCCTTCGTGAAGCTTGAGCACCTTCTTCGAGGAGATTCCGTGTTCCTGGAGAAACTTGTGCGTTCCCCGGGTGGCCCATATGGTGAACCCGAGAGAGTCGAAGAGCTGCGCAACTTCCAAGACCGCCGGGCGTTCCCTCCGGGAAACCGTCAACAGCACGGTGCCCTCCTTGGGCAGGATCTGGTTGCCTGCCTCGGATGCCTTGTAGAAGGCCTGGCCGAAAGTCTTGCCCATGCCCAGCACCTCGCCCGTGGAGCGCATTTCCGGACCCAGGAGCGGGTCTACCTCTGGGAACATGTTAAAGGGGAACACCGCTTCCTTCACCCCGAAGTGCGGTATGACCCGGGCATTGAGATCGAAATCGCTCAGATGTCTGCCCAGGACGATCTTGGTTGCGATGCGTGCCATGGGGATGTTGCACACCTTTGACACCAGCGGCACCGTGCGGGACGCCCGGGGGTTCGCCTCGAGCACATAGACCGTGTCGTCCATGATGGCGTACTGCATGTTCATGAGGCCCACCACGGACAGCTCCATGGCGATTTTTCTCGTGTACTCGTTGATCGTGTCGAGATGCTTCTGCGGGATGCTGATGGGCGGGATGGCGCAGGCCGAATCACCGGAGTGCACCCCGGCGTGCTCAATGTGCTCCATGACCGCGGGCACGTATGCGCTTCTGCCGTCAGCGACGGCATCCGCCTCTGCTTCGATGGCGTTGTCCAGAAATTTGTCGATGAGTATGGGCCGCTCGGGGGTCACCCCGACAGCGGCCTGAACATAGGTCTGGAGCATTTCTTCGTCGTGCACGACTTCCATGCCGCGACCCCCCAGGACATAGGAGGGCCTGACCATCAGGGGGTAGCCGATCTTTTCGGCTGCGGTCAGGGCCTCTTCCAGGGTGCTCGCCATAGCGGATTTTGCCATGGGGATGCCGAGCTTGCGCATCCTCTGGTCAAAGTGCTCCCGGTCCTCGGCCAGGTCGATGGCAGCAGGCGAGGTGCCCAGGATCTTCACTCCCGCCTTTTCGAGTTCCTCTGCGATATTCAGCGGCGTCTGCCCGCCGAACTGCACGATCACGCCCACGGGTTTTTCCTTTTCGTAGATGCTCAGCACCTCCTCCACGGTCAAGGGCTCGAAGTAGAGCTTGTTGGAGGTGTCATAGTCGGTCGAGACCGTTTCGGGGTTGCAGTTCACCATGATGGACTCATATCCCATCTCCCGGATGGCAAAGGCAGCGTGGACACAGCAGTAGTCGAACTCGATGCCCTGGCCGATACGGTTGGGTCCTCCGCCTAAGACCATGATCTTGGGCCTTTCGCTCACCTGCACCGCATCAATGCCGTTATAGGTGGAGTAGTAATACTCCGCGTTCTCCACGCCGCTCACCGGCACGCGGTCCCACGCGTGGGTAACGCCAAGGGCCGTGCGTCTGGCCCTGATGGCCTGCTCGCTCAAGCCCAGGAACTTGGCCAGATACCGGTCGGCGAAGCCGTCCTTCTTGGCCTGAACGAGCAGTTCGTCAGGCAGCTCTGCGCCCTTGTACGAGATGATCCGTTCCTCCAGTTCGACCAGCTCCTGCATCTGCTCGATGAACCAGGGCTTGATCGAGGTCTTGTCTGCAAGATCGCGGACCGCCGCACCCTTTCTCAGTGCCTCGTACATGATGAAATGGCGATCGCTGGTCGGTTCGGCAAGGAGGTCCATCAGCGACTTGAGGTCCAGCTCGTTGAAGTTCCTGGCGAAACCCAGGCCGTAGCGCCCGATCTCCAGCGAGCGGACGGCTTTTTGCAGGGCCTCCTTGTAGGTCTTTCCGATACTCATGACCTCGCCCACCGCGCGCATCTGAGTACCGAGCCTGTCCTGTACGCCTTTGAACTTTTCAAAGGCCCACCTGGCGAACTTCACCACCACATAGTCTCCGGAGGGCTCATACTTGTCGAGGGTGCCCTCTTTCCAGTAGGGGATCTCGTCGAGGGTGAGCCCTGCTGCGAGCTTGGAGGATATCAATGCGATGGGAAATCCGGTTGCCTTGGATGCCAGGGCAGACGACCGCGAGGTCCGGGGATTGATCTCGATGACCGCAACCCGGTCGCTCTTGGGATCGTGGGCGAACTGGACATTGGTGCCGCCGATGACCTCGATTGCCTCTACGATCCTGTAGGCGTAGTCCTGAAGCCTTTTCTGCAGCTCGCTTGAGATGGTGAGCATCGGAGCCGTGCAGAACGAGTCGCCGGTGTGTACCCCCATAGGGTCAACGTTCTCGATAAAGCATACGGTGATCATATTGTTCTTGGCGTCCCTGACCACCTCGAGCTCAAGTTCTTCCCACCCCAATACAGACTCCTCGATGAGGACCTGGTTGATGAGGCTGGCCGACAGGCCCCTGCTGGCGACCGTTCTGAGCTCTTCTACGTTATAGACCAGTCCTCCGCCGGTACCGCCAAGGGTATAGGCCGGTCTGACCACCACCGGGTACCCGAGATTGGCGGCGATGGCTTCGGCCTCATCGATCGTGTAGGCCGGCTCGCTCCGGGGGATCTCTATGCCGAGACGGTCCATGGCCTGTTTGAAGGCGATCCGGTCCTCCCCGCGATCGATGGCGTCGGCGTTGACGCCTATGATCTGCACTCCGAACCTCTCCAGAACACCCTTGCGCGAGAGCTCGGAGGTGAGGTTCAGTCCGGTCTGGCCGCCGAGGTTCGGGAGCACTGCGTCGGGACGTTCCTTCTCGATAATGGCCGCCAGGGTCTCGACATTGAGTGGTTCGATATAGGTGATGTCCGCGATCTCGGGGTCGGTCATGATCGTGGCGGGGTTCGAGTTGACCAGGACGACCTCGTACCCCAGCTCCCTGAGGGCCTTGCACGCCTGGGTCCCGGAGTAGTCGAACTCGCACGCCTGCCCGATGACGATGGGACCCGACCCGATGATCATGACCTTGCGGATGTCCTCTCTCTTCGGCATAGATGTCGTCCTCCTGGAAAAATGCGACTGCACTATAGGAGAGCCCACAGGGTGAGTCAAGATAAAAGGGGGAAACAATACGGCCCGTTCGGATGCGCTGAAAATGCCTGAAGAGACGTATTCCCTGATCCCTTTGGGAATCGGCCGGGAAAGAACCGGCGCGCCCTTTTTTACGCTGCGCCGTCCCGCTCAAGGGGCGCCCGCGTGGGAAAAAAAGAGGGCCTCCATGTAATGGCTCAGTTTCGGGGGAAAATCCCCGCCTCTTTTTTGGTTTTAGTCGCTTTTAGGGCTGATTCCTGTTCAAGTGCGCGGCAAATGGCCTATTCCCCATGCAACGCTCTGAATACCCCGCTGCTTGCGGCAGAGATGCTTTATTCTCAGCCGGCTTTTCGTGAAAACCGGCTATAGCCCCTTGCCCGCCATGTAGTCGGCCAGGTCGGCCGTGCGGCAGGAGTAGCCCCACTCGTTGTCGTACCAGGTGACGAGCTTAGCCATGGTGCCCTTCATCACCAGGGTGAACTCGATGTCCACGATCGAGGAGTGGGGGTTGCCTTTGAAGTCGGTCGATACCAGGGGCTTTTCCTCGCAGGCCATGATTCCCTTCAGCGAGGTCTTCGACGCCCTGACGAGGCAGCGCCTCAGCTCCTCGGTGGTGGTTTCCTTGCCGAGCCTGACCGTGAGGTCCACCACCGAAACCGTGGGCGTGGGCACCCTCAGGGCATATCCGTCCACCTTGCCCTTGAGCTCCGGGATGACCAGTGACACCGCCTTGGCAGCGCCCGTGGTGGTGGGTATGATGTTCATGGCCGCAGCCCGGGCGCGCCTGAGGTCCTTGTGAGGCATGTCGAGGATCCTCTGGTCATTGGTGTATGCGTGGATCGTGACCATCATGGCGCTCTCGATCACGAAGTTCTTGTGGATCACCAGCGCGGGCGGCGCCAGACAGTTAGTGGTGCACGAGGCATTGGAGACGATGTGGTGATTGTCGGGTTTGTAGCTCTTGTGGTTCACACCCATGACCACGGTGATGTCCTCCTGCTTGGAGGGTGCCGTGATGATCACCTTTTTTGCGCCGGCATAGAGGTGCGCCGAGGCCTCGGGACCGGTCCGGAACAGACCGGTGGACTCGATGACAATATCGACCCCTTCGTCGTCCCAGGGTATGGATGAAGGGTCCCTGAAGGCATAGCTTCTGATCTTCTGGCCGTTGATGACGAGTGAGTCCTTCCTGACCGAGACATCTCCGGAAAACCGGCCATAGTTGGTGTCATATTGAAAGAGGTGGGCGTTGGTTTCCACGTCGAAGAGGTCATTGACCGCCACCACCTGCAGGCTGTCTGCGTGCCTTTCCATAATAGCCTTCAAGACCTGTCTTCCTATGCGACCGAAACCGTTGATTCCGCATCGGACCATGTGGCTGCCTCCTTATTAATTGTCGTCCAGACGGTACTTGTGGGCGATGAGCAGTTCATAGTTGGTCTTCAGGGCCTGATGGAGCCTGGCGTTTTCGAGCGCCAGGGCGCTCAGATTCGCCACCGACTCCATAAACTTGGTTTCCTGCTCGTTGAATTCCCTGACCTTGTCGGTATAGACCCTGAGCACACCGATCACGTTCTTATCTACCTTCAGAGGCACCACGATCACCGATTTGATTCCTTCTGCCTTTGCGCCTGCGCCGTATTGGAAGCTCGGGTCGGTCTGGGCGTTCTTGATCCAGATGAGCTGGCCGGTCATGGCCTTCTGATCGAGACCGCTCTCCTTGATGAGCACCGGGCCCTTGCGGATATAGCCTTTGGAAAGCCCGTACGAGGCGCCCATGATGAGGGCCTTTTTCCGGGAATCCAGCAGGCGGATGGAGCACGCCTTGGCATCCATGGCAAGGGCCACGGCCTTGGCGATCTCCTCGAGCACGGTCGTCATCTCCAGCGATGCATTGATCACCTTCACCACATCGTACAATGCCAGAAAATAGTCCTTTTCCTTCACCTGCGCGTTCCTCCTTCCTGCCGAATAGGTTCTTCGTATAGCACTGTTGCCTCCCATATCTCCCTTGTCCGGGAATGCTCTGTGGCCCGGACGGTATGAGGTTTCTCCTCATGCAGCTTAACCTACACTGCCGCCGAGTCAAGAGTCCTTTTCGGAGTGCCGGCATTTTTTCTAAAATATAGCCTTTCTCAGCCGGGCTTCCTCAAGGGAGAGGGGGGTCAGACAAGGGTGATCAGGACCTCGCGCTTTGCTCTGGGGCCGTCGAACTCGCAAAAAAAGATATTTTGCCAGGTGCTGAGGACGAGCCGGGAGTCTTCCACCGGGATCACCTCGGAAGGACCGATGATGCCCGCCTTGATGTGCGCGTCGCCGTTGCCGTCGATGCGGTCGTGCAGCCATACGCCCTTGGGCACGAGCCTGTCCAGGCAGGCGATCACGTCGGCGGGGATGTTGGGGTCCCAGTTTTCCTGGATCATGAGGGCCGCGGTGGCGCCCATGGCATAGAGCGCGCAGAGCCTCGCACCCGCTCCATGCTCGGCAACTACGGCGCGGACGCGCTCGGTGATGTCTACGAGCTCCTGGCTCTTGCGGGTCGGGAAGGTTATGGAAAATCTCATGATCGCCCCTTTTTGCCCATGGTATATCACTCC
This sequence comes from Deltaproteobacteria bacterium, assembly GCA_023230665.1. GTDB lineage: Bacteria > Desulfobacterota > Desulfomonilia > UBA1062 > UBA1062 > Phosphitivorax. The sequence continues at coordinate 1,585 of JALNWY010000053.1, read as the reverse complement.
TTCAGTCAGGGGACAAGACGCCCTGTTTTTGGAAAAGAGCGGCATTTGCCCCGGGAATCAATATCTTGATAATGGAGCTATTCCATGTAATACTGCAACCCGCATTTCTCAAGGAGGAGGAACAAACCAGAACATGAGAAGCGACACTGCTAAGAAATCATTCGAAAAAGCCCCTCACCGGTCATTGCTCAAGGCAAACGGCTTCACCGACGAAGAAATCGCACAGCCCTTTGTGGGCATCGTGAACTCGGCCAATGAAATCATCCCCGGACATATCCACCTCAATCAGATCGCCCGGGCCGCAAAGGATGGTGTGCGCATGGCGGGCGGCACGCCCATGGAGTTTTCGGTCATCGGCATCTGCGACGGCATCGCCATGAACCACGCGGGGATGAAGTATTCCCTGCCGTCCAGAGAGATCATCGCCGACTCCATTGAGCTCGTGGCAATGGGGCATGCCTTCGACGCCCTGGTCTTTATCCCCAACTGCGACAAGATCGTTCCGGGCATGCTCATGGCTGCCCTGCGCCTCAATGTGCCCGCGATTTTTGTCTCCGGAGGGCCCATGCTCGCCGGCCGGCTCAGGGGCAGGGCCGTGGACCTGATCAGTGTGTTCGAGGGCATCGGCAGGCTCAAGGCAGGCTCGATCACGGAAGAGGAGCTCCGGGAGCTCGAAGGGTGCGCCTGCCCCACGGCCGGGTGCTGCTCGGGCATGTTCACCGCCAACTCCATGAACTGCCTCACCGAGGCCCTGGGCCTGGGCCTTCCGGGCAACGGCACGATCCCTGCCGCCTTCTCCGAGCGGATCAGGCTCGCCAAGCACGCGGGCATGAAGGTGATGGAACTCCTGGAAAAAGACATCAAACCCCGGGACATCGCGAGCCCGAGCGCCTTCAACAACGCCATTGCCGTGGACATGGCCCTGGGGTGCTCCACCAACACCGTGCTCCATGTTCCGGCAGTGGCCTTTGAAGCGGGCATCGAGCTCAACCTGGACGACTTCGACCGGATGAGCAAGCGGGTGCCCCATCTGTGCAACCTCTCACCGGCAGGGCCGCACCACATCGAAGATCTCTATTATGCGGGCGGAATTCAGGCGGTGATGAAGCGGCTGGAGCCCCTGGGCATCCTGGACACCGGCGTGATCACGGCAACGGGAGAGAGGCTGGAGAAAAATCTCGGACAGGCCGAGGTCGCGGACCCTGAGGTGATACGTCCCCTGGAAAGCCCTTACCACCAGGAGGGCGGGATCGCGATTCTGCGCGGCTCCCTGGCGCCCGACGGGGCGGTGGTGAAGCAGTCGGGCGTGCTGCCTGAGATGATGAAGCGCGAGGGCATTGCCCGGGTGTTCGATTCCGAAGAAGAGGCTGCCGAGGCCATCCTCTCAGGAAAGATCCGGGCCGGCGACATCGTGGTCATCCGGTACGAGGGGCCCAAGGGCGGTCCGGGCATGCGCGAAATGCTCACGCCCACCTCATCGATTGCGGGCATGGGGCTGGACAGGGACGTGGCGCTGATCACGGACGGACGGTTCTCCGGCGGCACCAGGGGGGCTGCTATCGGGCACTGCTCGCCCGAGGCGGCC
>JALNWY010000052.1 GCA_023230665.1 Deltaproteobacteria bacterium | reverse complement strand
TGCTGGGCCGCCTTTGAAAGCGACGGCGTCAGCCTCCCTCCGCGTCTGCCGGGATGTCTCTCCTGCGCCGGGGAAGATCAATGCGGTCGCCGTCCGCGGCCGCCCTGACAAGGGGGTGAAAGCGAGAGGCCTCTTCTTCGAGGGCATCCGGGGCGAGATAGCGCTGTGAATAGTGCGAGATGACCAGGAGCTTCACCCCGCAGTCGCTGGCGATCTGTCCGGCCTGGGCCGCCGTGAGATGGCCGTACTCCCGGGCCTTGTCTTCGAGATCGCTCAGGAACGTCGCTTCCATGAGAAGCATGTCGGCACGAGAAGCGAGATCGAACACCGCCGGGCAGAGCCTGGTGTCCATGACATAGGCAAAGGTCTGGCCCGGCATTCTTTTGCCCACATCCTCGATGCGCACCGTCTTTCCATTCACCAGGACACTCCCCTCTTTTTTCAACCGCCCGGCCATGCCTCCTTTGATTCCTTCCTCATGCAGCCTTTGGGGAATCAGGGTGTAGGTGTCCTTTTCCTGCAGACGGAAACCATAGGTCTCGATGTCGTGGTCCAGGCGCCGCGCCTCGATAAAGAGCCTTTCGTCCTCATACACCCTTCCGTCACGGGATATGGGCCGCTCAACCAGGCGTGCCGTGTTATGATATGAGCAGGCATCACGGAGGTTCTCGTAATACCTCTGTCCGGATGCCGGGTAATAGATCTCGACAGGATGCGGCACTCGGTCGAGCGAGATCCGCTGGATGATGCCGGCCAGGCCGAGGCAGTGATCGCCGTGGAAGTGGGAGACGAGTATCCTGGTGATACCGGATACCGACACACCGGAAAAGATCATCTGGCGCTGGGTGCCTTCGCCGGGGTCGAAAAGAAGCCCTTCCTCGTCGAACCTGAGAAAATAGCCGTTCTGGTTCCTCTCCCGCGCCGGCACCTGGCTGGCGGTTCCGAGAACGATGAGCCTTCTTTCAGACACGAATCCTTTTCTCCTTCCTGTGCGCCAAGCCCTTCCCCTCGCTGGATTGAACGGCCTCTGGCATCCTTTTTTTGCCGGTTACGCACAAACCTACCCGCTCTCAGGCCCGGAAAGCAAGAACAGGATGAACCTTTTTCCCACGGCCCTGGATTTTTAAAAGGAGCATATTTATTAAGGAGCAGAGGGGGCAACTATTGATAAATGTAAATATTGTGCAAATTACCATTGCACCACACCCTTGATGTACGATAAGAACCAATAATTCCATGTTTCTTTACAAGGGGGAGGGCATCGCATGTATCAGTATGAAAAACCGGACAATCTCGTTGATTTTCTCGAAGGCAGTGTCAGCAAGTATCCTGACAACCCCATGCTGGGCACCAAGAATTCCTCGGGCGAGTACGAATGGATCACCTACCGGGAGTTCGGCAGGCGGGTGGACAACCTCAGGGCCGGCCTTGCGCAGCTCGGCGTAAAACAGGGGGACACTGTCGGCCTCATCGCCAACAACCGCACCGAGTGGGCTGTCTGCGCCTTTGCCACATTCGGCCTTGGGGCCAGGTGGGTGCCCATGTACGAGGCCGAGCTCACGCAGATCTGGAAGTACATTATCTCAGACAGCGGGATCAAGGTCCTCTTTGTCTCCAAGCCCGACATCTATGAAAAAGTGAAGGGATTCCCCGGGGAGATCAAGGCCCTGGAGAGGATGATCCTCGTGGAGGGCTCAGGAGAGGAGACCTTGACAGGGCTCGAGGACCTGGGCAGCAGAAACCCGGTCCCGTCCATAAAACCGGGCCCGCAGGATGTGGCATCCCTTATCTATACCTCGGGAACCACGGGCGACCCCAAGGGCGTGCTGCTCACCCATGGAAATTTGACGAGCAACTCGCTGGCCGGACAGAAGTTTTACCCGGAATTCAACCAGCATGACCGGGCCGTATCCATTCTTCCCTGGGCCCATTCCTATGCGCAGACTGCAGAGCTCTATACCTTTGTCTACCTCGGGGCCTCGCTCGGTTTCATGGAGAGCGTTCAGACCCTGGCCGAGGACATGAAGAAGATCAGGCCCACCTTCCTCATCGCGGTGCCCCGGGTGTTCAACAAGATCTACGACGGCGTCAACGCCCGGATGAACCAGGAAGGCGGGCTCAAGAAAAAGCTCTTCGACATGGCGGTCCGGAGTGCGAAAAGGCGCAGGGAACTCGCGGAAAAGGGAAAATCCGAACTGCTCACCAATATACAATACGCCATCGGAGACCGCCTGGTGTTTTCCAAGATCAGAGAGGGCTTCGGCGGGCGCCTGCGGGGCGTCATGACCGCGAGCGCAGCCATGAACCCCGAGATCTCCCGGTTCTTCTTCGACGTGGGCATCCCGATCTACGACTGCTACGGCATGACCGAGACCTCTCCGGCCATTACCATGAACTGTCCCAGCGCCTACAAGATAGGCTCCGTGGGCAGGGCCATTCCCGGCATTCGGGTGGTTATCGACAAGTCGGTGGTGGAAGACGGTGCACAAGACGGTGAGATCATCGCCTATGGTCCCAATGTCATGAAAGGCTATCACAACAAGCCCGAGGCAACGGCAGAGGTCATGACCCCAGACGGCGGGATCCGGACCGGCGACCGCGGCAGGGTCGACGAAGACGGTTTTCTGTTTATCACCGGCAGGATCAAGGAGCAGTACAAACTGGAAAACGGCAAGTTCGTGTTCCCCGCGTCTCTCGAAGAGGATATCCGGCTGATCCCCTGGGTTGAAAACGCCATGATTTACGGCGAAAACAAACCGTTCAATGTCTGCTTGATCGTCCCGGACTTTCTGGTGCTGGCAAAGTACGCCAAGGAACATAACCTTCCCTCTGATTCCAAGTCGCTCTCCGAGAACCCGGCAATCCAGGACATGATCCGGGGGGAGGTGATCTCGTCCCTTACCGGCAAGTACGGGGGCTATGAGATACCCAAGAAATTCATCTTCCTCCACGAGAACTTCACCGTGGAGAACGGCACCCTGACTCAGACCATGAAGCTCAAGCGCCGGGTGGTGATAGACAGATTCAAAGACATGATCGAAAAGCTCTATGCATAGGCCCGGATAGAATCACCGCAATAGACCCGGCCGCGGATTGCCCGAAGCAGAAAGAATCATTCTTCAGCCAGCCCGGCCGGTTTTTTCCGTGCTTTTTTTCTGCCCGCGTGCAGTTTTTTTTCCCGCAGCCGCTCTTCACGGGCAGCCCGAGAAGGCGATGTCCTGATGCGGCGCTTCGGCGGGGACGCGGCCTTGCGGATGAGATCGGCGAGGCGTTCCAGCGCGTCCGAACGGTTCTTTTCCTGATACCGAAACCGCCGTGCCGTGATGATGAGAACACCCTCTAAGGTCATTTTTCTGCCCGCTATCCTGCGGAGCCGTTTCACGATTTCCGGGGTCAGGGCCGGGGATCTGCCCGCGTCGAAACGCAGCTGCACCGCGGTTGCAACCTTGTTGACATTCTGCCCGCCCGGTCCGGACGAATGGATATAGTCCCACTGAAGCTCGCTCTCGTCCAGATATATCGATTCAGTGACGGGTATCATCCGTCTCTTCTCCCCCTGCTCATTCCCCGGCTTGCCTGCCTGCACCGCGCCCGTGGCAGGGCAACGGGCGCAGCGCTTTTTTCCTGCTACATCATGGAGAGCACGAACTCGAGCGCTCCCCGGACGTCTTTGTCGAAAAAGCAGTTCAAGGTGCTGCGCCAGTCTTCTCCGGCGAGCCGCTGCCTGATCCTGTCGGCCGCAGGTTTTTTCAGCCCCTCTTTGAGCTTGATGAAGGCCCGTCCGGGATTGTCGATCCACTTGGAAACGATCTTTTTTGCGCGCGGCAGGAGGTCGGCCTCTTCCACGATCTCATCCACGATCCCGAACTCTTTTGCCTGGTCCACGTTCATCATCCTGCCGAAATACATCATGTCCCGGTATTTGCGGTCGCTGTCGAACCCGAAGCGCATGATCTCGGCCTGGGCGAGCGAGAGGGGAAGGCCGATCTTGATCTCGCTCATGCCCAGGTTGATCTTGGGATGATTCTTGGCGATACGGTAGTCCGACGCCATGGACACGATCAGTCCTCCGGCGATGGCGTGCCCGTTGATGGCCGAGACCACGGGCTTTCTGCATATGAACAGCTCGATGAGAATCTCCTCTTCCTCTTCAAAGAAGGCCACGATCTCCTCGATCGTCTTGAAACCGAGGAACATCGGCAGATCGAACCCGCCGGAAAAGGTTCTGCCTGCACCGGTCAGGATGATTCCCCGGATGGAGTCGTCCTCGTCAGCGGATTTCACGACATCGCGCAGTTTTTTCAGGGTTTCCCCGGTGATGGAGTTCACTTTCCCGTGGTCGAATTCCGCAATGATGATCCCTTCTTCGTTCCGTACGTTCAGCATTTCTTGCCTCCTCTCCTGCTACTGAATTTTATGGCCCTTGATGTCCGGCATATGAGCGTGAATAACAATATATGATTTCACGCCCGGTGTCATTCCGGAAGTCATGAGACCAAAGCGCCCGTGGCAAAGCAGCCTGCATGTATGCAGACGAATGAACCGTTGAATCCCATGACGCCGATCTTTGGGAGAGACACGCGATTTCATGCTGCATGCAGGGATGTTGTCTTGCGCATCTTCCGGTATGCATTTACAGGTCTCGCCTTCTTGTGCTAGGAAAAAAACACCTGAAAATACAGGCACCCCAACGGCCGGGAGCGCACAGATGAATCCCTGTGAAGAATGTCCTCTTGAAGACAAGGTCTATGAGTGTTGCGGAAGATTTCCGGACACCGGAGACAGTGCGTATCTTGAGATTGACGCGGCAAGAGGAGTGTATGCGTGTCCGTTCCTGGATGCAGAAGGCCTGTGCACGATCTATGAGCAGCGTCCCCTGAAATGCAGGAGTCACTCCTGCCCGGAATTCAATCCATATCAAAAGATCGGACGCCTCTGTGAGACCTTTGGGTCTCCATGGAAGCCTTCGGATTTTTAAGTAGAAGCCAACCATGATTATGCAGCCAAGATCAACTCCACACCGTTCTTGTCCTGTTTCCTCGTACGCTTTTCTTGTTTCCCGGTTTTCTTAAGATTGCAGACCTGTTTTCTGAACCCGCTGGTCCCGGGAGGCGATGCCTTCATTGACCCGGTCGCCGATCCGGGTATGCCTGAACCGCTCCTGAACGACCTCGTTCATGGACAGGACCGGAGATGCGCCCGCCAGCACTTTCAGGCACACCCGGGCAAAGGGCTCGCCTGCCTCGATGACGAGCGGACTCCCCTGGGTCATCGGCACCTGCAGGCGTTCACGAGTCCCTCCGGGTCGTGCCTGAGGGCAGAGACAAGGGGGGCGATCCGCAAAGCCCCGGAGAGGTCGTTGGACTAGAGACCCCGAGTCCAGAGGCCCCTTGCCCAGGGCGAGCGAATCCCCGATAAACGACTCCAGAACCATGGCTTGTGCCTGATCAGACATCTCCGCCAATAATGGCCCACGCATCGAACAAAGTGTTATAACGCAGAATGTACTCGCCCTTGCCGGTTCGAACCTTGTAATAGTCCAGACCCACCCGGCCGGGCATGTTCCACCCCTCAAACCACCGGTCGGTGATTTCAATGATGCAGTGGTGTCTGCCTTCATGAGTAAAGGCAACCGGAATCTCGTGGTGGGGATGACCTCCCCGGCACTCTACCTGTACCTTTCTCAACTTCATCTGATATTGGATACTCAGCTGCGGGAGTTTTTCAATACAGGCCTATCGGAGGACTGCCGGACAAGAGGTCCAACCCTGTCTCAGGCCAGAGCCAGTGCCGCCCGGTGGTAGGCGTGTTCCAGAATGCGTACCTGTTCGATCCGCCCCGCTACTTCCCGGAAGTCCGGACGTTCCTGCTCCGAGGCCTCCTTCAGGGCAGCTGCCAATCCCTGCCACGCAACCGCGGTTTCCGACATCTGCTCCACCAGCCCGTACGTCGCGATCTCGGGCACCCACCGGAGAGCTTCCTGAAGAAAATCCGCATAGATGAGACGAAAGCCTCCGCCGCCGGTTCCGCGCCGCTCGATGACCTGGTAGCTGAACCGGGCGGCCCATCTCCAGTCTTCGAACTCCACCCATTCCGGGAGTTCCTTGAGCCAGGTATCCAGGCCCCTGATCCCCTGAAATTCGTGCGCATCATCGAGAATCATCCTGCTGTTGTGGACCATGGAGCCCATGATGATCTCCCGCATGCCGCCCGGCGGCTCGATGGCCTCGGGAGAAAACCGGTTGCCCTGCATCTCGTAGAACGAGCCCTCCTGATGCCGGGCCTTTCTCATATCCGGAAAAGGAACTTCCAGGATCTCCGGGTTGCCGGTATCGGTGACAAAAAAAACCTCCTGCTTGCGATCATAGCCCCAGACCATGATCACATGCCCTGGAAAATGCGTGCCCGAACGGAAATACGGGAGATGATAGATGTCGGTGCGGATCAGTGAGGGAAGGCCCATGTCGATGGCCCTGCACAGATCCGCCTCGGCCTTATCAGGCTCTTCGGAGCGATCCCAGACAAATGCATGTCCGATCCGGCTGAAAAACTGCGCCTCGAAGTCTGCCGAACGCACATGGACAAACCGGCTCGGGCTGCTGCCCGGCAGATTGAGATATCCGATAGCGAGCCCCGCCCCGATGCCGAAACACAGGGCCTCGCTCATCCGGATGCCGTGAAAGCTCAGCAGGTCGCGGATGCCCGTGCTTGCACAGTGCCTCCCCGGAACATGGGAAACAGGCAGTATCTTCACCGCGGATCTCCGGCGGGATTCTTCTCGTCTTCATGCGTTCTCTTTCTGAAGAAACAGGCGCTGCTCACCAGAGGCTCGGTGTGTACGGCTTCGTTCATGGGTGGGTACCCCTCTTCCCGGCAATCGTGATCATTCATTCGTGTTTGAGCCGGGGGCAGGCTCGGAATGTTGTTTGCTTCTTTTATCCCTGCGATAACAAGCCCGGCTTTTTTAGGATATGTCATTTTTCCATTTGTACTCTAACTTTTTTTCTGCCCCACTTCAAGGCCTGGGAATGTGAATCAAAGAAGATATCGAGACGGTTTGGCCCCTTGATGGCCGAACCCCGGTCTTCGACCATTCCCCATCCGTAACCCGGCACATACATCTGCGTGCCGAAAGGGTAGTATCTGGTGTCCGCAGCGATGGTGCCCTTGCGGGGGAACAGCAGCCAGGGGAAAAAGACCGTCCGCAGGGGAATCATCCAGGGGTGGACGACGCTGTCTGCGGAAAACAGGCCGGGCTGCGGTTCCCGAGGCTTGGTGCCGCTCGACGTGCGGCCGGTATAAGGCCTGCCCTTCATGGGGCCGCTGCTGATATACTTGTTCCACACATCGAGCTTCAGGCATTTCCAGCTTCCCCGCTCCCATCCGCAGCACTTGCCGCAGTTGCAGTAGGCAGTGACCTCCATGGTGCGGGTTTCCCGCTGGGTGGCTGCGCACCCTGAAAACAGAACCATCAGGCTCAGGAGAAGCAGCAGGGCTCCTCTCATTTTCCTGCGCCTCCTTTCTTCTGATCTATCGACAATTCACCCGCTCATCCATCTCCCCTACCCATCCGCTACCTTTTGTCTGTGACCGAAACCCTGACAAAAGCGGGGTAGTACAGATCGTGGCCCTTCAGCACCCTGCGCTCATTCAGTGAATTGGCCGCATAGGTGCAGACCAGGTCGGCTCCTTCAAGGCAGGGGTGGGCCTTGCCCGCATAGAACAGCACCGGCTCGTCCCCGGTCGCATGCGGGCAATAGAGGTGCTTCTTTCCCGACCAAGGGCCCGTGAGACTCATGGCCCGGCGGTATACCAGGCAGCCTTCAGGAAAGCCTTCGGTCTGGATCTCCAGAAACCGGGCAGCGGCCTTTTCATAGTGGACCGTAAACTCCATCTGCGCATCTGCAAGCACGGGCCCGGGCAGGTGCCCCAGGAGGCCCTGGTCCATCCACCCGGTCCTCCCCGTCCACCACTGGGGATGCATCAGGTCCCCCCGGGCTGCATCGGCGAGCGTCCACCGCACCAGGTATGCGTCATGGTCGGTCCTCTGGGTGCCGAAGGCATAGAGGTATCCGTCGAGCGCCATGCTGCCAGCCGATCCGATGATGACGCCAAACTCGTTTGCCGGGGTCTTCAGCCGCTGGATATTCCACCGGGACGGCTCTGCCCGAGGGTTTTTCACGATCACCGCGGTCCAGCCGGCAGCGTCGAACCCCAGCTCATTGTCCGCTGCCTCGATCTCCATGAGAAAGATCACCAGGTTGTTCTCTACCAGGACCCCAGATCCCGGCCAGAACCACGACGGTCCGGGGGAACGGAAGAAGGGCTCCGGGCTGTCCTGCTCGATATTCCAGTAAAACGCGGCAGATGCCTGCGCCGGATTGTACCCGCGCTGGATGGCGACCGTGTTTCTCACTACCGTGACCCCTGAGCGGTCCCGCGAATATCCCGGGCCGATAAGACTGTCTCCGAAAAGCCAGAGCACCCGGGCGGCCCCGAGGTCCACGGAATATGCGCCGTCACCCCCGAGCCAGCGGTCATCGTTTCTGAAGAGCTGGTCGGCCTCGTGCCAGCGCTCTGCCTTGAGTTCGAGGCCGGACAGCCCCTGATGCCTGGACCCGAGATCACCGCAGGCCCAGAGGAATGTGCAGACAACAACCCACAAAAAGGCGGAAACGCAGTATCGTGCCCTGAACCCCTGACGCATGGCCCTTCTCCCATCGGTCATCTCCCGCACGCGCCCGGACTGAAGGGGGCGAACCGGCCGGGTGCGGATACGTGCCCCGCTTTTATACATTATACCAGATCACCAGGGACGAGAACACGGGAAGAGCTGACAAGAGGGTGTCACAAGAAACGAACACGATATTTGTGCACGAAATCGACCGGGTGATATGAAAGTTTTGCCTTGCGCAGGCCCGCCTCCCCCAGATCCTGCTGACGGTTTACGAGCCGGTATTCATGGTGGGCTGCAAGAAACATCTGGTTGATGGCCTGGTAGATTCCGATGTACTCGGTAAATCCCTTTTCCGCATGCATGATCAGGATATTCGGGGAAAACCGCTCCGCAATGCAGAAGGCTGCATCCTCTCCGTTAACGAAAACAGCCCCGCCCGTTATGTTGCGAAGCCGGCTCCACGCCCTGAGCAGGCGCACGACAACCCGGTTTTCCGCGGCGAGCAGCTCTGAGGATTCACAGTCCTTCCACACGCACCAGCGCTTCTGCATGGCGATGATCTTCTCCAGGATCTTAGGATCCAGATCGTGGTACGCATAATCGTACCGCTTTCTGAACTGGTTCAGGAGATTCTTTTTCTTGTGGTACCGGTTGCCGGAAAGCTTCACCAGGTCTTCAACGGAATAGAGGTAGTCCCATTGATCCCTGACCTCGTTCACCTCCACCTTGCCGGGAAAACTTTTTTCCCACAGGAAGGCGATGTTGCGGGGCACCCGGGTGAACACCGGACTTGACTCGCCCAACCCGGCCAGGGCATCTGCCCACCGGGCCTCGCCAAGGCAGCCGACCGGCGCCCAGTACACCTCTTCGGGCCACGACTGCCTGATCCAGACGAGATCGTCTCCCCACGCCCAGGCAAGGCCGTATTCCTGCGCCCACCCCCATAGATTGACGAAACTGTAGTCCGAGGCAGTGACAGTGCTTGCCGCGAGCCGCTTGCGATATGCATCCTGCTTTTCAAGAGAGATGGGCTCGAACCTCAGCATATGATCCTCCGATATGAACCGTGATAAGCCCTCGCGGCAGAGATATCAAGAGCATGGGAAACTCCGGCATAAGATTTTTCGATGCAGCGTTTTCCTTGAGGCTGCCCCGGGCAGGCCCGGCTTGCGGAGAAGACACTCAAGCCTGCTGGGTTGTCTTTTCTACGTAGCAGGCGATCTGGCCCATGATGTCGAACAGATCATCCTCCTTGAGCCTCAAGAGGCCCATCGCATCATTGTTGATGGCGTAGAGCATCCCGTCGATTCCTGCACCGATGCCGCTCATGATGGCGGCGGCATCCGCAAGGTGGACGATGTGGGAGAGCATGTCCTTGCCGGAGGGCGCGGGATCGTGGTGGTATCGGATCGCCATGACGATATGCCTGGGGATCTGCCAGCGCTCGCACACCTCAGAGGCGAGCTCCGCATGGTCGAAGCCCAGGATGTCTTTTTCGGCAGCCAGGAAGGTGTCGCGCCGTTGGCTCGCGAAAGACCGGAACTTGGCCTTTCTTTCCAGGATATACGGATCCAGGATGATTTTCCCCACATCGTGGATGAGACCGGCGGAGAAGGCATCCAGCTCCAGGCTCGGATTCACGCGCCGGGCGATGAGCTGCGAGCCGTTAGCCACGGCCAGGGAGTGCATCCAGAGATCGCCGGCTGCAAGATCATACCCCTCCAGGGTCTGGCCCAGGATTTCTGATGAGCACGCGAGATCAAGCAGCTCCATGAGCGTCTTGGTACCGAGAACGATCGAGGCGTGCTTCACGGAAGATACATTGCCGCTCAGCCCGTAATATGGGGAGTTCGCCATCTTCAGGACCCGGGTGACGATCCCCTGATCCGACTCGATGACCTTGGCAAGGTCGCTGAAGCTCGAATTCGGGTCGGCCAGCACCTTCCGGGCCTTCTGCACTACCTGGGGCATGGGCGGAAGGTCTTTGAGCGTCTTGAAAATCCTCTGCTTCAGGGCGTCTCCGGTCATCAGCGCATTTCCCTTTGACTGCCTGCCGTGTCCTGACGTGCGATCGGTCTCTCCCGCGCCGGCCGCTAAAGAAGGATGAAGGAGAATCTTTTCCTGACAATTTGGGCAGGGTATCGTGACCGTGCTCGATCGGTTCCTGAGGGTTTCCCTTTTTACGGTGTATTCCTTCCCGCAGTGAGGGCAGCATATTTTCACGATCTCCTCCTTTTCACGAAATCTTTATCTTGCCCTCGTCGATGTTGAGGATCATGGTCCTGAGTTTTGTTCCGCCTATGCCTTCGAGCTTCACCGTGAGATTGTGTCGCGACAGAATGCCCTTTACCGCCGCCACCAGCCGCGCTCCCATGTTGTCCTCCTCGCCCGATCCCAGCATGGAGGCCCCTCCTGCTATGGCTACGGATATCCGGCTGTCAGCGCCCCTTTTCTTGAATTCTGCGATCACGTGCTCCAGGGCTGTGTCTGCATAGTAGGCAGGGTTGTCCGTAACATGGCCCTGCGAGGACCCTCTGAGAACATGCATCCCGGCTGCAAGCTTTTTTGATGGATTGAACAGGATAATCCCCACTCCGGTGGCGATCTTGTCGATCCAGAGGAGCCCTTCTGTGGCGAATTCGCATTTCATGGGTCGTACTGCAGTTGTCTTCATGATCTCTTGGAGAATCCCTTAGTTAACCGTCGAGATGCATTCAACACATATTATCGCCAGATGTCAGGAAAAAAATTACATCAATCTTCGCGCATCGGACATTTTTCCAGGAGATCACCTTCATGAAACGAGTTTCATAGCCGTTGCTCCTTTGCGGAGCAAAGAGGGGGAAGAAGAGAAAGATGCCGTGAGCTGATGCCGCGGCAGGAATGGGACATAAGACACGCCTGCTTTTCCCCTGCAGCCGGAGCGCACCCGCACCTGCCTTCCGCAGGATGCTACTGGCCCAGCAGGTAGCATTTCTTGGTGTTCAGATCGAGCCTCCAGTTGTTGATCTGACCTTCTTCGATCGTCTTGGTATCGCCCGCGATCTTCGTATACCGAAAGCAGGTGCCGTTGGTCAGGAGGCCTTCACCCTTCCGGTCGAAGATCATGGCGCCGTTCCATACCTCGAAATTCGGGGCATACCGGAACGGGGCATCCGCACTCCCGGTAAACCTGATGGAGGTGCCCACCGTGGAGGACAGGTTGACCAGATAACCGGTTTTGGAAGAATCGGTGATTTCCAGCACCACCTGATAGCTGTCGGGATTTGCGACCCAGTTTGCCGGCGGGGCGTGGCTTTCGCTGATGATCCCGAGCATTCTCTCCGTCCATCGCGAATAGACGCTCGTCTCGCCGAACTGCTCGAGCTTCTGGAAGGCATTGTGTGCGTCTTGGAAATTCCCCATGAGGAGATGGTTGACCCCCATGGTCTTATAGAGGGGGGGATAGTTCGGGTCTATCTCCTGCGCCTTCTGAAAACTCTCCTGCATCTCCTTGTATCGCTCGAGCTCGAAGAGATTCGCCGCGCGATTCACCCAGACAGAGGCGCTTTTCGGATCGATGCGCAGGTATTCATCAAAGGAGTTCAACGCCATCTTGTGATTCTTCATCTGCCAGAAGATCTGGCCCTTCAGCAGCCATGCCTCCTTGTGGCGCTTGTTGACCTTCAGCACCCCGTCGCAGAGGTTCAGGGCGTTTTCCCAGTCCCCCTTCTCCCAAGAAGCCTGTGCCTTGACATACAATTCCTGTGCGGTATTCGCAGGGGCGTCGGCATATGCATCCGGAACAAGGCATGCAACCAAGAGAACGACCAGAATGGATCTGAGCACTGTCCGTGCGCTGCCACACTGCATCTTACCCTCCTCATTCAGATGAAACATGTGCAAATTATACTCCTTATAACCACATCTTTCCGTTTTGTAAATCCCCTTCCTTCCGGATGGAAAGAATCGGCACCAGCTGTGAGTCTAATCCCTGGATAACCGTAACGGAGGCCTGCCCGCGCGCTCACGCACCCAGTTGATGGAAGAGAATACCCTTTTGTGCCTGACCAAGCGGCGCTCCAGACTGCGCTTCCCGGGAAAATTCACGAGGGTGAGCCCGATGAGGATCGTGATGATTCCCTGACCGGGCAGCACCAGCATGGCGAGCCCGGCAATGATGAAAACCACGCCGGCCACGTTCTTCACCGCCAGGACCACCGCCACGGCCGCCGGATTGAACTGCTTTCGGAACTCCAGAATCTCCCGGCGCTCATAGATGAAGTAATCGGCGGGCATGCGGATGATGGCAGCGAGCACCAGGATCGGCGTGATGATCAGGGTGATGAGGGAGATTATCCCCAGATACGTCAGAAGGGTCTCGTTAAGCGAGATCCACACCAAGGCCGCTTCCATCATAGAATTTTCCCATGCACTGCCGGATAGTCCATACCAATGCTCCTGCTCCTGCTATCAACAGAACAAAAACGTGCCTGTCAACCGGATATTTTTTCGCCCTGCCCGGACCAGGGGGCCGTTTTCACACGAAAACAAAAGCTGTGCAGGCACGCGGGCAGGGGGTTGTGTCCTTCCGGCCGGGCGGTCTACTTCTTCAGAAGGCCCTGCAGGACGACATCAAGGCCCTGCTCGAACATCTTCTGGGTGGACTTGCCCTCGGACTTCACATAGGTCTTGATGATGAACATCACATAAATCGAGTACAGCAGCTCGGCGAGGTGATCCACGTCCACCTCGCGGAACCTTCCTTCGCGTATGCCCCGGGTGAGAACGCTCCGGAGCAGGTCCATGGACGCGCGGTTGATCTCGGCGAACCGGTCCTCCCTGCTGGAGAGGGGAAAGATCGATGGATCGTTTATCAGGACCGACCTCAGGGACACGTCCCGGGAGAGATAGGTATAACCCTTCCTGCACAGGGCCAGAAACTGCTCGCACACATCGTCGATCTTTTCGATGGAGCGCGCCACCATGGCCTGCCATTGCAGCAGCCCATGGGAAACGGCCTTCTCGTAGAGGTCCCGTTTGTCTTTGACATAGAGATAGAGGTTGCCCTTGGTCATCCCCAGCTCGTCGGCAATGTCTTCGACGCGGGCCCTCCGATAGCCGTAGCGGGCAAAAACCCGCAGGCCCGCCTCATAGATCCTGGTCAGCTTTTCTTCCCGGTTCATTCGAGCACCTTGTCAGCTTGCGTGTACCTCCTTGATCTTGCATCTCAGGTATTTGATGTCAATAGCAATCCAGCCTCTTTAAGAGCCCTTCACGATTGCCGCTCCCCTGCCTGCGCGGCAAAACCCGAAGCCTTGCGGCAGGGCAAGCGCCCGGTCATGGAATCGCAGCGCATAGGGGATCATTCCCGAAATGGTGGAGTGAACATCACGTTCAATTTTTCATTGACTCCGCCATTGACCCGATAGTACGATTATTCTGTGATCAGTCCTTTTTTTAAGATGTTGTGAAAGAAACACACCATACATTATCAGGAGGTGTTTTATGACCGACTCAGCATCACAGGCCCTGGCCATCCTCAGGGACCCTTCGCATTTCGAGTGGTATGTCATCCCCTTTCTTCTGGTCGTGATCTACGTCTACCACAACGAGATCCGGTTGAAGAACTACAGCGCCGTCTTTGCAGGGCTCGCCCTGTGGGGATGCGACTGGTTCAACGAGATCTGGAACGCCCTGGTATTCCATTTCACGCAGTACGCGCCGGTCTGGGGCACGCCCGGAAAGAGCGCCTTTGTCCTGCTCATCGGGCTGAACATCGAGATCACCCTGATGTTCCTGCTCCTGGGTGTCGCCTCCGTGATCATCCTCCCCCCGGACCGGAAAATGAAGATTCTGGGCATCCCCAACCGGCTCTTTTTCGCGATCGTATTCACCACGCTCGCGGTCATCATCGAGATCATCCTCAATGCCATCGGAGCCCTGACCTGGGAGTATTCCTGGTGGAGCGCGCGGTTTCCCTGGCTGTTGTGGGTCTTCGGATACTTCTATTTCTTCGTGGTGGCCTATCTTGTCTACGACATGAAAACCTATCGCGCCAAGGCACTGACCGTGGGAGCGATTTTCGCCTTGGATATCACGTGCCTGGCGGTCTTCATGGGCATACTCGGCTGGATATAGGGGCTGCTTAAAAAAGACCGTTCGCCAGGAGGCATGCGAATCCATGCAGGCCTCCCGGCCATGCCCTGTCGCCTGTCCTCGATTCCGGAGAGAGAGGCCCTGTACCTCCAGGAGTGGCCTCCTCTTCAGGCCGGGAAAGAAAAATCCGGCCTCACGGGAACCATATGATTGAATAACCGTCTCCGGTGCTCCATATATCTATTAACAACACCATTCTCGCCCGGAGAACGGCACAGGGAAAGGCTCCTGGAAAAAGGCCCGCCTCTTTGGGGACACCGCCTCTTCCGGCCCCTCCGGACCGGGAATACGGAGGATGCCACATGGAGCGCACTATCGAGTCAGTGGATAAGGACAGGCTGAAGATACTTCTGGAGCCCTACATTCCCAAAAACATCATCACGGACATGTTCGAAAACCGGGTTCTCACGGATCTGTGGGATGTCCTCTACGCTGCGGTCGATTATTATACCGGCGGAGAGAGCGAAGCACTGGAGGCCGTCAGGAAGGAGAGAGTCGAGAGTGTTGACGATCTCCTGGACAGGCTCAGGTGGTGGGGAAAGAGCGCGGAAAGCCCGCTCGATATCGAGAGGATCAAGGAGCTGCTGGAGCCCTATCTGCCCGAGGATATCATCGACGAGGCCCTGGAGGGCGGCGAAAGCGGGGACTTGAGGGACCTCCTGAACATCGCGGTCGAGTATTTCACCGACAGCGACCGGCGTGCCTTGGACTCCATCAAGGGGGTGGAGATATCGAGCGTCGATGATCTCCTGGAGCATATCAGGTGGTGGTATAATGCAACGGAATCACCCGACGCATGGTACGACCCGGTGGAAGGAAAATGGTACAGTCCTGATGAAAATTATGAGGAGAATTACGGAGAAAGCGATTATGGCGGCGTGAACCTGGGCGCGAGAGACGAGGAAGAGGGCGAGGAAGAGGAGCGATGGTGAGAAGCATATCCTGAGCGCAGATTGGATGATTTTCCTCCATAATCCCCGCATCCTGGATGTGCGGCAGCCCCTTGGATAAAAACTTCCGGGCAGGATGTTTCGAGGAAACCATGTATTCCGGTCCAGTTGCTTCTTCGCGAAACAGTCCCCCCTGCGGTCGGCATCCGATCAGACTTCTGACGTATATCCGCCAACCGCATGCCCGCTCTCCTGTCTGGCGAATATCGCCGGGTATCCGGCAGGGAATTTTTCTCAATCCACACTTGAAACAATCGTTCCCAGATTGTATACAGTTCTTCATTGTCCTTATTGCGTCATCTCATGTGCGACGCGGGTGTGAGACGCATACCCGCCTGATGGAAATTGCAACGGGGCGACTCAAACACAGGGATCGTATCTGCACGATGGATTGTACTCTAAAACCGGATCAATGTCTTGATACCGCCTGCTCCGATGCCTTGGTGTACTCCATCAACGCCAGGTTCAGGCTCACGAGCGTGTCGCCAAACGTGGAGAGCATGCTCGGGCACAAGCCCGAAAGCCTGATCGACAGGCCCTTTCAGGAGCTCGGACTGCTTCATCCCGGCGACCTGAACAGGGCAATCGCCGATACCGTCCGACTGCTCTGCGGAGAAAAAATCCTGTCGTCGACCTATCGGTTCATCACCCGCAAGGGCCTGGGCAAACTCTGCGAGGTCGGCGGGGTGCCACTGATGCGGGATAACGACGCGATTGGCATTATCGTCGTGGCAAAGGACACCACTGGCCGCAGACACCTGAAAAATGGTATCGGGAACCCCGGCTCCTGCACCGGGCTCCGCAAAGGGAATCACCGCACGGCGGCCGAGACGTTCTCCGGCCGGCAGAGCTTGAGAGACGCGCCTGCGGGGCTCCGGTCTGATACGCTGACCAGCGGGAAGGTCGGGCCTGGAGAAAGGCAGCTGGACCTCGAAGAAATGAGTATCGCGCTGAAGGTCCTTATGAAGCAGCAGAGCAATGATCGGCGCAACATTGAAAAAAACCTGGTTGCGAACATCGCTGTCTCGCTCCTGCCCACCCTTGAAAGGTTAAAGACCTCGGGCCTGAGAGAAGACCAGATGCAGTGCGTATCCGAGATCGAGAACCTCCTCAGGGAGATCGGATCGTCCTTTGTCCGGGACCTCTCGTCCAGGCACCCGGGGCTCAGCCCGAGCGAGGTCAGGGTGGCATCTTTGATCAGAAACGGCAAGTCGTCCAAGGAGATCGCCGACCTCCTGCACGTCTCACTGAACACTGTCCTGTTCCATCGCAACAACATCCGGCAGAAGACCGGCCTGAAAAACACCCGGGGCAGCCTCGCGACCTATCTCCAGACCTTTGACAGGCCCGAGCCGTAACACCTCCCTGCACCCGCCCCTGTTCGCCTCTGAGCAGTGATAGCCTGAGCCTATTATTTCCCTATTGTTTTTCCATTGTCATACCCAAAGGTATGATTTCCCGATACGCAGGCACAGGCTTGAATAAACAAAGCCGAATACTCGAATAAAGGAGATATCATGAGCTGGTTTTCCAATCTCACCGTCAGGGTCAAACTCCTGGCCGGTTTCATTGTTCTTGCCGTTATCGCTCTGATTGTCGGCTTCGTGGGCATCAGAAACATGGGAACCATGAACGGCATGGCCGAGGTCATGTATCAGAGAGAGCTCCTGGGGGTGTCCCATATCAAGGAGGCCAATGCCCATCTTCTCGCCCTGGTACGGGCTGAAAAAAATATCATCCTGGCCCCCACCGAGGAGATGAGGCAAGCATATGTCAACAATTATGCAAACCAGAAGAATGAACTCCTGGATCACATTGGTATGGCGAAGCCCCTGTTCCGCTCTGATCACGGCAAAGAGATGCTGGCAGAACTCGACAGGGCCTGGAGAGAATATGAGCCTATCTCAAAGAAGATTATCGATATGGCCCTGTCCGAAAAACTCAACGAGAAGCGGGCATCCGCCGAGCTCTCCATGGGGATCGGAAGGGAAAAGATAAACGAGATCGAGAAAACAATGGCCAAACTGAGCCAAAACAAAGAGAACAACGCCAAAAACCAGTACGAGGAAACCACCCGGATCTATCAACAGAGCCGTATGTTTTTGATTGTCTTGGTAGTAGTGGCCATGATCGTCGGCATGATCATCGGCATGTTCCTGTCCAGAAATATCGGGGCCATTCTCAAGTCAGTCGTGGACGAGGCGAAAAATCTCGCGGATGCCTGTCTGGCCGGCAAGCTGAATACCAGATGCGACACTGAAAAGATCAATTTCGAGTTCCGCCCCATTGCCCGGGGCTTTAATGAAATCCTGGATGCACTCATCAAGCCGTTGGATGATACCTCGGACTATATCGAGCGCATCTCCAAGGGGGATATCCCCGAGAAGATCACCGCGGAATACAAGGGTGACTTCAACAGGATCAAGGACAGCCTGAACCTCATGATCGACTCCATGAACAAGATCGCCGAGGTGGCGCAGGAGATGGCGGCCGGGAACGTAAACCTCCAGGTCAAGCAGCGCTCGGATGGAGACGAGCTCATGAAGTCGCTGAACGAGCTGATCGCTGCGAACAAGATGGTCACCGAGGTGGCGCAGGATCTCGCGGACGGGAACCTCACCGTATCGGTCAAGGAGCGTTCGGAAAAGGACGAGCTCATGCAGGCCCTCAAGGAAATGGTCGCCAGGCTCAAGGACGTGGTCGTGGACATCAAGAGCGCGGCGGACAATGTTGCGGCGGGCAGTGAGCAGATGAGTTCTGCGGCCGAGGAGATGTCGCAGGGTGCGAGCGAGCAGGCATCTGCTGCAGAAGAGGCGTCGTCCTCCATGGAGCAGATGGC